>JADFVW010000261.1 GCA_015222725.1 Pseudomonadota bacterium
ACCGATTGCTTCGCGACTATCTTCCGAAAGGAACCAATCTATCTGTTCATTCACAGGCGAAACTGAACTGGATCGCGAGGGAACTAAACGAACGACCAAGGAAGACCTTGGATTATGAGACACCAGCTGCTAGATTCAATGCATGTGTTGCGTTGACCGGTTGAAATCACAACCCAAAGCGAACTCCTGCACTTGATATCTCGTGGCGGTCTCTCGCGACATACCAAATTCGGAGCGTAATTCGCACCCTCTACACCTGGGCTTGTTACATTTCACCGGGCGCTGTAGCCTGATCCGGCTTACTTTCCAGGCCTGCATCGAAGGCCACAAAAATAGGTGAGGACCAGGCGCGGTGCCCCGCTTTGGCCAGACATTCATCGGCCATATCGGTGCGATAATCACCATAGCAGGGGCGGGTCGCCACCGCGTTGCCTTCCTCATCAAAGGTAGTACGCAGATTGGCGGCATTAATCATGTCGATAGGCTCTTCAATCGCTCGCACGTAATACACCGCATCGCGATTCCCCTCGGCAAACTCCGGGTCGCTGAAACTCAGCTCACAAATCGTTTGCCCGGGATCACACTGGTGCACCAGCCAGGTATTCTCGATGAGATTTTCAACCGGTTCCCCCTCGTAATCCTGGGGACGAATACGCACCACTTCGATACGGTCTATGGCGTAGCGCTCGTCGGAGGGGTTATAGCATTCGCCCAGCGACATTTTCAGCAGGCGTTTGGCCTCCAGTGTATCTTTTACGTAGTCAGGACAACCCGGTAACTGCTTGAAAGAACCCACCGCTTTAACCTTGAAGCTGGGGTTAGCGACGGTTTGCACCTTGCCGCCCATGGGTACTACGGCGTTACCCTCTGCCGAGAGATAATCAAACCACAACAACATTTTGTGGCCGCTGGTGGCATAAGTTTCTTTGCGCTTCATGGCCTGCCAGATGCCATCGCGACTTCGATCCTCGGCGTGCACCGCCGCCAGGCCGCCCACAGATAAGTAGGAACTGGTGCGTTCGATATCGCTGGCCCGCAGTTTCAATGCATTGATGTCCACCGACTCCACAGGCCGTGCCCGCGCTGCCGGCGCCTCGGGTTCAGGCATAATAATTCCCTCCCAAACCGGCGAGCGCACTCCATTTGCCTCGGTGGAATTTAAACGGCCCTTTTGCTTGAATCCGTGCCCGGCGCGGGAAGAATGGGTGTCGGAGGAGGCAATAAAGCCCCACTGGTAAGACAAGGGTTTGTCCTGGTCATCGAAGTTTCTCAACGCGAGACCGTACTGCACCGACTTCTTGGGGCGGTAGCTAAAGGCCGGCAGGAACATGCCCCGGGCCTGGCCTGCGTCCAGCCAATCCTCGGCCTCGGTACCTGGCACGGTGACAAAACCGTTCTGGGTGGGCTCCGCAGCATAAAAGCCCCGTGCCTCTACCGCGCGTGCTTCACAGGTGGCATCAGTCTCGCCGGCGGCAGCACAGCGTTTGCGAATAATTTCACCGGCCTGCCAGCAAGCTGGCAGGTATTCACGCGTGGGTGCTGGACAGTATGGTTTACCGTTTTCATCAAACTCACGGGCATTGAACGAGGCATATTGCTCGGAGTTTCCGTGACCGGAGTACACCTCAATCAGCCTGCCTTTATCCGCATCGACATTATCGGCGTTCAACTGGTGAGACCAGTTGGCATTGGGCGGTGTGTAGTTGCCCCAGGCGCTGCCGTGGGGGATAACGATGGTATCGAGACCCCACTCGTCCAGTTTACTATAGAGCTCACCGGGAGTTTTCACCGCTTCAAAGCAGTCCGACGGTAGTTGTGGTGAGGGTATGCCCTCGGCACAGGGTGACAGGGCAGCCACGGTATCTATTATCTTGTTAAAGGAGGCGTAGTAATCTTTGTGCCGTGGATCCAGCCGCTGCAGTCCAGTGGGCAGTTTAGCGCCCCATCGACTGCCCTCTTTTTTCGCCGCTATCGGTCTGGCGGGAAGCTTACTGCGCTGTTCATCCTTATACAGTACATTGTGGTGGCCATAGTGCTCTTCGGCAGTCTTGCCAACCTGGGTCCACTCGAATCCCATAAAGGCAAACAGGTCCGGGTTATCCCCGGCCAGGGCATTGCACTCCTGCACGGAATCGATGGCATTGCTACACTGCTGGGGCGTAACAGACTCGGCATGATCAGACAAGAAGTAGAAATCCAGTTGCGCCACATAGCGCGCATAGTCACAGGCATAGGACGGCGGAAAGGCGCCCTGCCCGCCCTGCAGCATCGGCAGGGAGTACAAAAAGGCGTCGATGGAATTGGTGGTATGAACGTGGGTGTCGCCAAACAGAATGACTTTCTCTGACGCAGAACCCTGGTCGCCCCCGGTATCGACCTGTGCCTGGTGTCGCTGCAGTACGGTCCGGGCCGGAATCTCACCCGGGGTAGCCTCTGACTTAACAAAGGGATCCTCATCCCACAAGCGGTCCGGGTCGGGTACATAACCCGGCAGAATTCGGTAGGCAAAATCTGGTGCCGTGCCCGAAAAGAACCCGACACCCAACACCAACAATGCAGAAAAACCCAATAGTATTTTTTTCATCTTATTACCTTATTATTCTGCTGCAAAAAAAGCTACCTCCCCTTCGGGGTGTACCAGATTGGCGATGTAAATGCCCGCTCCTGAATGGTGGTGGGCAACTCCTTCAGTGGCTCAATGCCCAGCGCATTGGCATCGTGAGTTCAGCCGCCGTACCCTGAGATATCTGGGCCATCGATAACAACAAGACCACCACGCTTCCTCGATTAATCATCATACTCACCTCTCTTGTTATGAGGAAACCAAGGTACCCCTCCTTTAAAACTCGCGTGTCCGGTCAAATTGGGCCGTACCGAGGTAAGTGGTCTAAAATCTGTGCATTTCTGTATTTTCAGTTTCTGGTGATAGTTTATACGTGCGAGCCTGATCCTGGG
>JADFVW010000262.1 GCA_015222725.1 Pseudomonadota bacterium
ACCAGCCTGCCCTCGGCGTCGGTATTGAGGATCTCGATAGTCTTGCCTGACATACTGGTTACCACATCCCCGGGCTTGGTTGCACGGCCGCTGGGCATGTTTTCTACTGCGCCGACAATGCCGATCACGTTGATGGGCGGGGCGATTTCACAGATAGCTTCCATGGTGCCGAAGACGCTGGCGGCGCCGCCCATGTCATATTTCATCTCGTCCATTTTTGCGCCGGGTTTGAGGGAAATGCCGCCGCTATCGAAGGTGACACCCTTGCCGACCAGTACATAAGGCTTCTGACTGGGCTTCCCGCCTTTGTAGTTCATAACGATCAGTCGGGCGGGTTCGTCGCTGCCTTCCGAGACAGAGAGCAGCGCGCCCATGCCCAACTCGGCCATTTTTTTCTCGTCCAGAATCTGGGTCGTGAGCTTGGCCTTTCCTTTTGCCAGTTTGCGGGCCTGGTCAGCCAGGTAGCGTGGGGTGCAGATATTCGCCGGTAGATTGGCCAATTCTTTGGCGGTGTTCATGCCAGTGCCCGTAGCACTGCCAGTGTTCAGCGCTTTTTGCGCAGCGCGGGATGTGATGTCGGTGCCGTGATCTACCACCATTTTTGCAATTTTAGGCGCATCTTTTGGCTTGGACAGGGTCTCGGTATAGCGATATAGGGAGGCGGTGATGTTGCGGGCGAAGGACTCCAACAGCCAGCTGCTATCGGTATCTTTAATGTTCAGGTCCGCGGTTAATACAATGGCATCTTTTGCCTGGGTGGCCGCTATGGCTGTGTACACCGACTGGGTGAAGGATCGTGCGGCGTCGCGGTCAAACTTTTTCGCATCGCCACAGCCAATTAACAGAATTCGCTTTGCCTTTCCCGCGCCGGGCAGCAGCAACTTTTGACCCGACTTGCCGGAAAAGTCGCCCAGTTTGATAGCCGCGGAGATAGCGCCGCCACTCAATTCGTCCAGCTGTTGTGCGCCGCCGGGTAACTTTTTCGCGGAAAATACCGGGGCGATAACACAGGCTGTAGCAAGCTTGCCAACGTCGGTGTTCTGTTGGGCCTTAAATGTGATGCTAGTCATGGAAATATCCTTCACAGAGAATCGGGGGGGTGTAGTGTATGATGTTGCGCTGCTAAACTGAATAAGTTCATCCACAAACTCTACAATTGAGTCAATTTAGGACTCATACGGGCAAAATCGGGGCACAATGATAATACTGCGCTACCTCAATCGAGAAGTTATGACCCATATGGTCGCGGTGAGTTTCGTGCTGTTGGTTATTATTTTTAGTGGGCGCTTTGTAAAGTATCTCGCCGAGGCGGCCACCGGTGATATTGCGGCAGACATTCTGTTGCCGGTGATGTTTTACCGCCTTCCCGGTTTTCTCGAGCTGATTATTCCCCTGGGCTTGTTTATTGGCATCCTGATGTCCTATGGGCGCCTCTACGTCGAAAGTGAAATGGTAATTCTGTCCGCCTGCGGAGTGAGCCCCGTCCGCTTGGCCGCCTATACACTGGTGCCGGCAATATTCGTGACTTTGATAGTGGGCAGCCTCAGCCTTTATATCAGCCCTCTGGGCGCTGCGAAATCGGAAGCCCTGCTGGACGACCCCCGTTCATCCCAGGGCTTAAACGCGCTGGTAGCTGGGCGCTTTCAGGCCCGCCGCAAAAATAATGCGGTCAGCTATACCGAGTCCATCGCGCCCGAGACTGGCGTAATGCAAGGAGTCTTCCTGTCCAGCACCAAAGTAGATGATGACGGTATTCCACGCATGACAGTGACAGTGGCAGCCGAGGGAGAGATTGTTACCAATGCCGAAACCGGGGCCCGCTATCTGGAGCTGCGCGACGGCTACCAGTACGAGGGTGTGCCGGGTGACCTCGACTACCGGGTAATCAGTTTCGAGCGCTTCGGCGAGCTGATTGTCGAGAAAAAAGATGGCATACGATCTGCAGCACCTGTCGATGGCAGGCCCACTCTGGAGTTGCTTGAGTCGACCGCCGCGGAGGACATTGCCGCGCTGCATTGGCGGCTTTCGCTGCCTTTTATGATTCCTATTGTGGCGGTAATCGCCATGTGTCTTAGCCGCACCGATCATCGTAGGGGGCGCTATGTGAAGATGGCACCGGGTTTTCTGGTCTACCTGTTCTACCTGATGTTGCTGGCGAACGGGAGAGCGGCCATAGAGAAGGGCACGGCGACCCCGCTGACCGGAATCTGGTGGGTACACGGCTTATTTCTGGCGCTGGCGCTGGCAATGCTGTTTGGCCCCGGCATACTGGCGCGCTTGAAGTACCGGAGGTATCTGAGTGCGCAGGCTTGACCGCTATGTGGGCGGCACAGTGCTGCTTTCGATCTTGCTGGTGCTTGCGATTATCGTCGGCCTGGACGCGCTGACGGTATTTATCGATGAGTCTCAGAAAATATCAGAGAGTTACACTTTTCTCGATGTGAGCTTTTTTGTTCTGCTCACACTGCCGGGCCGAATTTATGAATATGTGCCATTTGCAGCCCTGATTGGTTGTCTTATCGGCCTGGGCCAACTGTCCAGCTCCAGCGAAATTGTCGTGATGCGCAGCGCCGGCGTATCCATTGCGAGGCTGGTGTGGATTGTTATGCAGCCCACTTTACTGGTGGCTGGTAGCGGTTTTTTGATCGGTGAGTATGTCGCACCCCACACCGAGCAAATTGCCCAGAGCCAGAGGGCCATCGCCCTGAGTCGTGGAGATGAAATACCCGGTAGCCGCGGGGCGTGGAACCGGGAGGGTGATACCTATATGAGCTTCAACGCGGTTGAGGCAGGTGGTGTGGTGCACGGAATTAATTTGCTACAGTTTGATGACAAGCGCCAGCTGCAAAGCGCTTTGCGCGCCGAGCGTGCTGTGTTTCAGGGTGGCTTCTGGACTATGGAAAAAGTGGTGGAAACGCGCTTTGCCAGCTGGGGAACCACGCAGAGTAAACATACAATCCTACGCTGGGATACCGGCATTACGCCTGAGCTTCTGACCATGGTCGCTGTGGCGCCCGAGTATCTTCGCATAGTCGATCTGTATCGTTATAGTCGCTACCTGTACCAGCAGGGCCTGGATTCCGATGACTATCGCCTCGCACTGTGGCGAAAAATTTTGCAGCCCCTGGCGATCGCAGGCCTGGTGTTAGTGGCTATTTCGTTTATTTTTGGACCCCTGCGCGATGGCACCATGGGTTTCAGGATATTTTCCGGCGTGCTGGTTGGTATTGTCTTCAGGACACTGCAGGATTTGCTGGGGCCGGCGAGCCTGGTCTTTGGTTTCTCTCCGGTGTACGCGGCCCTGCTTCCTATCTTGATATGCCTGGTGGCAGGGGCATTGATGTTGCGCAGGGCGCGCTAGGGCTTTTTCTTTTTTTCCACCTTAGGCAGTAAAACCAGCTCTGTTCCCGACAGATGATCGTGCCAGCTTCGGCCGCGCGCATCGAACAGACACCACCAGTACCCGGCGCCCAGACAGGCAGCGGACACTACAGCCGCCAGGCAGCGCAAAATTGCCTGGTGAAACCGAACAGCCCCCCCGGAAGAACTTACCAGCTTGATGCGCCATGCCTGCATGGAAAGCGTCTGCCCATTTTTAAGCCAAAAGTAGCTAAAAAAAGCAATCACCGATGTCAGCGCGATCAGTTGTACAAGACTGGCATCCAGTATCGTTAGCTGCGTATTGTTGTGGGGTTCGAGCCCGGCAGCGGTGCGCAGGCCCAGGCCAACGGCAACCGAGACCATGATGAGCGGCAGCACCAGAAACGTGTCGTAGCTAATAGCCGCCAATCGCCGCAACAGGCTGGGGGACTCAGTTTGTATATCACTCATGGGCGGCAGTCTAACACCTCGAATCATTAACTTCTGTTAAATTGAGTCTCATCGTGGCCTCGTGATACATTGCCGTTTGCAATTGAGGTCTGCAAATATGAAAGTGTTGTTGATAGAAGACGATAAAGATGTAGGTGGGTTTATCTGCGCTGAGCTGTCGGCGGCGGGGCATTCCTGCGTACACAAACACAATGGCGAAGACGGGCTGCGAGAGGCGTTGTGCGGTGGGCACGATGTACTGGTAGTGGACAGAATGCTACCACTGATGGACGGCCTCACAGTGATTAAAACTCTACGCGATGGTGGCTTCGCCAGCCCCATCATTGTGCTCAGCGCTCTGGCCGACGTAGATGATCGGGTGCGCGGTTTGCATAGTGGCGCCGATGACTATCTAACCAAACCTTTTTCCTTTGTGGAGTTGCTGGCACGCCTGGAAGTTTTGCATCGCCGTGCCAGCACCCCCGCGCCCAACACCATAACCAGTTTGACCGTAGGCGATATGCACATGGACCTGCTCAAACAGGAAGTGGTACGCGGGGAGACCAAGATAACACTGCAGCCCAGGGAGTATAAGTTGCTGGAGTATCTTATGCGTCATGCGGGGCAGGTGGTTACCCGGGCGATGTTGCTGGAACACGTGTGGGGCTATCATTTTGATCCCCAGACCAATGTAATTGACGTGCATGTTTCGAGGTTGCGCCGGAAAATAGACCGGGGCTTTGATACTGAACTGCTGCTTACGGTACGCGGCGCTGGTTACAGCTTGGGTGCGCAGGCGTAGTGCTTGGGCGAACAGGGCCTCACTCAAAATGAAAATCCGTAAAGTACTCACCAGTATTACCTTCCGTTACATTGCCCGTTATGTCATGGCGCTAAGTGCAACGGTGTTTTTGTTGCTGGCTTTTCTGTACGGCTATTTTAGCTACACCTATTTCAGTGAACTCAGCGCATCCATTGTGGATGAGCTGGATACTATAGAGCTGGTATATCGTGGGCAGTCGATACCGGGCGTTGAACAATATATTGATGATCGACTGGCCATCAATGAGATTGATCCGCTGTATTATCTGGTCTCGGATGCCCAGGGTAATAAGGTGGCGGGGAATTTACCTGTGAGTCCGCGCTACCGGGAATTTTCCGGTGGCTGGATGGGCTTCCAGATTGATTTATTGGAGTGGGGAGGTTCTACAGAGGCGGAATTCCTCGCACGTGCTATTACGCTGGATGAAGGTTTCAGGGCTGTGGTTGCCGGTAATTATGCCGACGCTGTAGAGAAAACGGAGCTCGTTTTTCGCACGCTCTTTCGGGCCATGATAGCCACGTTGATATTGGGGCTAACAGGAGGGTTTATCAGTGCCTCCGCAACCCTGGATAGAATTGAACGCCTGAAGAGCGAGCTTTCCACCGTCATCCGGGGTGGCCCCGGGCAAAGGCTGCAGCTGGGACGTGAACTGGGTAGCGTGAGAGAGCTGGCGGTCATGATGAATGATATTCTGGACCAGATGGAATTGCTGATGCAGGGTGTACGCAGCGTCTCCGATAATATCGCCCATGATTTGCGCACACCGTTAACCCGGATGCGTAATCACCTGAGCCAATTGCGCTCAGATTTGGAGACCGCGAGCAAGGCGGATGTAGACAGCATCATTGAGGAGTGTGACGAGTTACTGACATCCTTTAACGCCCTGCTGCGCATATCAGCTCTGGAGGCGGGGAGCGCCCTGAGCGGGGGTGCCGATATTGAGTTGGGCGCTTTGCTGCGTGACGTCGTGGAATTGTATGAGCCCGTGGCGGAAGAAAGAGGTATCGACATTCGCTTTGAATGTCATCAAGTGTACTACTGTAAAGGAGAGATAGACCTGCTGTTTCAGATGTTTGCGAACCTTGTTGATAACGCCGTTAAGTACACACCCTCTCAGGGAAGTGTTGAACTGCGTCTGCAAACCAGGCCCGCCCAGAATGATGTACCCGGCATGCACAGTATTATTATCGCGGATTCCGGTGCGGGTATTCCGCCGGCGGAGCGTAAAAATGTGTTCCGGCGCTTTTACCGTGTTGAGGCCAGCAGGGGAGAGAAGCCCGGCCACGGTTTGGGGCTGAGCCTGGTGCAGGCTATAGTGCATTATCATCGTGGCGGTATCGAATTGGGCAGCAACAATCCCGGCCTGCTGGTTCGGGTGAAACTTCCCCAGCTTTAGTTTATCCGGCTGCCCTGGCTATTGTCCGTGGCGCAGTTATCGGGGCAGGTTTTGATGGACAGCAATGTTATACAACCGATGGCCATGAACACCAGCGCGGTCAGTTTAATAGTGATGTTTTCCACTGCAAAGACTATCGAAGTGCCACCCATGCCCAGCATTAATACGATGGAGACAATTTTTGTGCGCAGACCAATGCAACGATTTGTTTCCCAGTTGCGAATAATGGGGCCGAACATTTTGCTGTTCAATAGCCGTTGATGCCATCTCTCTGAGGAGCGCGCGAAAAACCAGGCCGCTAACAGCAGGAAGGGTGTGGCGGGTACAACCGGCAGCAACACTCCCGCAATAGCCAGGCCAAGAAAGAGAAACCCAAGAAGTTTGTATACGGTGTTTCTCAAGCTTTACACCCTTCCGGTCAAATCGGTACTGCCTTACTCAATCGAGGTCACTGGCGCTGTGTCTCTCGATAAGCTGCTCTTCCTCCGGCCCCCAGGCCTTGTTGACTCGCCCGCCACGCTGGACTGCGGGGCGCTGTCGAATCTCGCTCGCCCAGCGCACCACATTTTTGTAGGACTTCACATCGAGAAACACTTCAGAGTCGTAAATATTGTCCAGTACCAGTGCGCCGTACCAGGCGCAATTCGCCATGTCAGCGATAGTGTATTCGTCTCCGCACAGGTAACGCTGGGTGGCAAGGTGTTGGTCCAGTACATCCAGCTGTCGTTTAACTTCCATGGCGTAGCGGTCGATGGGGTACTCAAATTTCTCTGGGGCGTAGGCGTAAAAATGCCCGAAGCCGCCCCCCAGGTAGGGGACACTACCCATTTGCCAGAACAGCCAGGACATACACTCCGCCCGCTGGGCTGGTTCTGTAGGGAGAAAAGCGCCAAATTTCTCGGCCAGGTAGACAAGTATCGCGCCGGACTCAAAGACGCGGGTGGGTGGGGTAGTGCTCCTGTCGATCAGGGCGGGGATTTTGGAGTTTGGGTTTGCGGCGACAAAGCCACTGCCAAATTGTTCTCCGTCCCCAATATTGATGAGGTAGGCGTCGTATTCGGCATCGCTCTTGCCCAGGGCCAGTAATTCCTCCAGCATCACAGTGACCTTCACACCATTGGGCGTGGCCAGAGAATAGAGTTGCAGGGGGTGGTCGCCAACCGGAAGTTCTTTGTCATGGGTGGCACCAGAGATGGGGCGATTTATATTGGTAAACTTTCCTCCGCTCTGCGCGTCCCATTTCCAGACTTCTGGCGGTGTATAGGTAGATGTGCCGCTCATTTTTCTCATTCTCCGATGTGGGTGGAGTGTTTATTGAATAACGCTTATGCTAAACAGAGGCCGAGTTAATACTTTTAGAAACGAATATGCAACAAGGGATGCAAAAACCATGAAACTTTACACCTATGACCCCGCCCCAAACCCCAGGCGACTCTCGCTGTTTATGCAGTACAAGGGTGTCGAGATTGAAACACAGCAGATCGACCTGATGGCCGCAGAGCAAATGAATGAGGACTATCGCGCTATTAATTCCGATTGTACGGTACCGGCTCTGGTGCTGGATGACGGTACGGTGTTGAGCGAAGTAGTGGGCATTTGTGCCTACCTGGAGGAACTGTACCCCGATAAGCCATTAATGGGAGAAACATCCCTGGAACGGGCACAGGTTCTAAGCTGGGACCACAAGCTATATCTCGGCGTGTTGGGCGCTATTGCGAGTATGCTGCGCAACGCTGGCAAGGGCTTTGCCGAGCGGGGACTGCCCGGAGAGTTGGATGTTCCCCAGATCCCGGCGTTGGCTGAGCGTGGGCTGCTACAGTTGCAGCATGCGCTGCCCAAACTGGATGCACATCTGGCAAGCAGCATCTGGGTGGCGGGTGACAATTTTACTTTTGCCGATATCGACCTGTTGGTAGCAGTGGACTTTATGGCCTGGGTGAAGCAATCAGTTCCGGATGAATGCGCTCACCTCAAGGCATGGTACGAGCGCGCGTCGGCTGTTCTGGCCTGACCTGAGTCCGGCAGCTGCTAGTCTTCGAGGCTGATGTGAGCCGTGTCGGGGCTCTTTGCCGTGTCGATTTTTTTAAACTGTTCTTCCAGTACATCCGAACCCACTGGAGCCACCTCAATATTTGACAGGTCTAGCGCTGGCGTATCCGCCTCTGGCGCTGCGCAATCTGAAAAGTCTGTGCCCTCCGGGGAAAGAACTATATCGTCAGTATTGGGATGGAGCTGGGTACGTGTGTCGGGGAGGTTGGGGATGTCATCGCCGACATCGCCCATGGACAGATGTGCCGTATCTGGCGCGACGGCAGTAACTTCCTCGTGGTCGCTCAAGTCGGTACCCGCCGCGGTTAGTTCTATGTCAGATACATCTA
>JADFVW010000263.1 GCA_015222725.1 Pseudomonadota bacterium
CAAAGGGATAATCGCTTCGCTACCCTGATTTTCTTTTTGTATCGCTGGTTTTTCACCAGCCCTTTTCTAAGCCGGGTGATATACCAAACCTACGCCAGCGAGAGGAAATCGCCGGCAGTATCCAATAGAAACTTTGAGAAGATTTTCTGGGCTATATCCAGTGGCGACCAAAGTTATGAAAAAACAGCCTGGTCTATGCTCAAGCCAACGACACTGTGGAAAATTCTGTCAGGCGGTGTATATGTCACTGTAAGAAACTGGGTAGCAGAACGTTTTTTTGGCCTGGACTGGCACGGGATCGGTCGCTTCCCGACAGCCGTGCCGCCTGAACAACTGGAGGCGAAGCGAAACAAGTTGTTGCTGGGACGGCAGGCAGAGTTCGAATGTATTTACACTATCCGTCTGCGAACAGATTCGCAAACGGCGCTTCCTTTACTGCATCAGCTCGGTGCAGCCAATCGCCCTTACCTGAATCCTCGCTGGGTGAATATCAAAAAAACCAGTGGCATGGCCGGGCAGCCCGGGTGTGTAATCCACTATCATATATTTGGCGGCTTGATCGCATTCGACATTGAGCAGCAGGCTTCCGATAATGAAAACCTGGTCTTATATAAGGTCAGTGGCGGTTTCGCCGAAGGCGGCTGCTTCCTCTTTGAAATCGAGAACGAATCACGAAATCGCTGTCTGCTTACGGTATACCTCGCCTTCGACTATACACGCGGTAAAACCCTGTTAAGTCGCATTTACTGGCGAACCTTTCGTCTACTATTCCCTGAATTTATACACGAAGTCCTTTGGAACCACGCCCTATGCGAATTCAAGCAGCTCGTCGAAGCAGTTGACCTGAGCACAGCGCCAGTATGGCAACCATAACTTACGATGCCACTCCAGCCACTGATTCTATATCCTGCATTCTCTCCCTGATCTCCCTATCAAATTGTTCCGCTACCATCTGGTCATTGGCCGATACCTGCTCAATATCGGTATCAGAATAACCGATAATATCCATCTGTTCGTAGGACTTGCGGATCTTTGGCCCCCACAGGCCGATGTCCTTCATCATCGGCACAATGCGAGTGAACAGATCGCTGCGGTAGGTCTGCATCAAGCCGGATTCGTTCATATGCTTGGCGCATTCATCGACCGGCAAACCCAAGCGTTCCCAGACTTCCTCCGCCAGAAAACGATCGCGCATAACGTAGCAGGCCTCCGCCGCAAACTCTTCCCGCTCGTCGCGCTCCGACTGGGTAAGCTGCGGGTAATAGTCACGCAGGGACAATCGGCCAAAAGCCACATGGCGCGCCTCGTCCTGCATTACGTAGGCATTCACAGATGCCGCCAGCGGGTTTTGCGCAGAATCGCGAATGGAGGCAAAAGCCGCCAGCGCCAGGCCCTCGATCAACACCTGCATACCGAGGTAAGTCATGTCCCAGCGAGAGTCATTCAGCACATCTTCCAGTAAGCTTTTCAGTGCGGGCGTAATCGGGTAGGCGATATCAAACTTTTCATGCAGCAATCGCGAGTAGGCCTCCACATGCCTGGCCTCATCGATAACCTGTGTGGCACCGTAAAACTTGGCGTCCATACTGGGCACTTGCTGGACAATCTTTGAGGTGCAAATAAGAGCGCCCTGCTCGCCGTGCAGGAACTGCGATAACTGCCAGGCCTGAAAGTGTGTGCGCGCCTCCACCCTCTCCTTCTCCGTCATACGGTTGTACACCGGCGAGCCAAAAATTGGCATCGACTCATCGGGTAACTGCTGCGGATTTTCGGGGTCCAGTTCCTGCGACCAATCTATCCTTTCCGATGCGTTCCACTGCTTTTTCTTACCCTTCTCATACAGGTTGATCAGGGATTCACGCCCGTCCTGGTATTCCCAGCGAAAATTGGTCGTGAACTTTTGCTCAATATTCCAATCCAGCGAATCCGTGGGGATGGCGTAGTAATCAGTGGTGCTCATATTTATATCCTCTAAGGCGATTCAGGCCAGTTATTTTTATAAAGGCTCTATTTATATATAGACCAGCTGGCTGGATAGTCAATCCGAACTGAATAATCACGTGCCGGAGCCACAATCATCTATACTGAGTAATCAAAGTCCACGGCACTTCTCAAAAATATTTCTTGAGGAGCCTCGTCCACACCAGGCCACTAAACTCCAGGAGACTTCACCGTGAAACTCCCAGAACCGTTCTTTCTCATCATCAACCCCATCATGGGCGCCTTGTTAAAGTCACCGCTTCACGGCCTTTTAAGTGATAGCCTGATGCTAATTACCTTTACCGGCCGCAAAAGTCAGCGGCAATTTACAACACCGGTTCGCTACCTGCCTGTGGATGACTCCATACAGTGCTTCACCTCACCGAAGACCCAGTGGTGGAAAAACATGCGAGGCGGGGCCCTGGTGACATTGCGGCTGAAAAATGAAGATAGGTCCTATCAGGCGGTTGTGATTGAAAACGACCCCGACCAGATTAAAAAACTGCTCATACACTATCTGGACGTATTTCCACAGGATGCCGCCTATCACGACATTCACCTGAACCAGGACAAAAGCCTGAACAGTGAAGATCTGGAGCGCGCCTCCAAACACTCCATTGCCGTTGTGGCCACTCCTTTGAAATAGACCGCCACTGCAAGTTTGAATTCGGATCAGTGTCCATCCACAAGCATATAACGCCGCGATAAGGCTTCCACCGACTCCGGCACGCCCTGGCTAAAGCGGGGACGAAAGTGGGTATCGCGGAGCAGCCTCTTTATACGCCAGGCCTGCCACTCCCTCTCTTCATCGCTGACGCTGACTTTTATCCGCAGCACATCACCTCTAGAGGTGACATCGTAATTCGCTTCAACCACTGCGCGGCCGCTACCTGCGGCATGAGCACCGACCGACCAAAGATCGGATTCATCCGGCAACTCCACGGGTTGATCCAGCCACTGCCCAAGCAGGCGTTCTTCTCCTGCGGCGCGCAGTAGCTCCACAACTTGTAGGTACTGCTCACCGGCACGGCGTAACTTATCATTCCATTGAAGCCAGTCTCCCAACTCCAGATGCAGCGCAGCCAGTTCAGTAGGTGGCGATGCCTGGGCATATTCGATGCAGCCCTCCAGCAGGTTCTGCCCCTTGTGCAACGCTGTTTCCTGGACAAAGGCATACTCCCGGTTAACCGCATCAACGGCCGGCCCCTCTCCCGAAACTAAACTGGCGCTCACGGATATTGGCTCGCCCCCCATTATCAGGTAGAGATTGCGCATCTGGCTGAGACAAAGATGAAAATGCCAGACCAGTTCCTCCTCGGTAGATGGCTTTAGGGACTCCAGCATATTTTCGTTTGCCCGATAGGCACGCATAAGCGGCGCCCTCTTATTGGCAACAGATCGCGATGCATATAATTGCCGCTCCCAGGTAAAATACTCCAGGCCGGTGTCCAACCACTCCTGGGTATGGGGCATTTTGTCGATATTGCGCAGACGGTAATAATATTGGTAGGTTTCATCGAGTGACTGGTAATCACCAAGCAAGCGGTAGATATCCATTATCTCGCGCAGAATGGGCAGCTGTTGTTCGCTGTACAAACCATCATTTATCCGAACCAGGTGCAGAGCCCGTTTATAGGTTTCCAGCGCATCGTCGACACTTCCTCGCTTCCGGTGGTAGTGCCCCATGCCAAGAAGAGGGTCTGTCAGGCCAGAGGAGTAGGGCCCACCGGACATCTCGGCGCCATCCATTTGCTTTTCATACGCGGACTGGTCTTCTGCGGATGGACTCGTCAGCTCACTGGCGTCGGGTTCTGCTATGTCGCCCTCGCGAACCCCCTCATAGCGAATATATTCCCTGCCATAATGCTCGGGTAAATGGGCGATAGCCAACTGGGACTGCAACACGAAACAGGCAAACAGTCCTCTTGTCAGTGAGGGAATATTGAGAATCCGCACAAGCCACCCCTGCCGCTGGCATGGGCGTTGACAGCCAGCCGACTTTTCGATGAGATATAGAAGGTATAGACCAATTATCAAGCCCTTACAAACTGAGGATTTATTATTTACCAACAGCCAGGCAGGCGTACTCCTATTCAGAGAAGCCCACAAATATATTGGTATCAACAAGCTATTCCCCAATGTTAAGGTATGCGCCGCACTACCCGAGTCAGTCATTTTCATAATCAGGGAGTATAAGAATGTTCAGTCATATCATGGTCGGCGCTAACGACATTCAGGAATCAAAGGCATTTTACGACGCAGTATTGGGAGCGCTGGGACACGGCCCAGGTTTTATCGATGAAAATGGTCGATGCTTTTATATAACCGACAACGGAATCTTTGCGATCACCAAGCCCATCGATGAAAATCCCGCCTGCCATGGCAATGGCAGCACTATTGGCTTTGCTGCGGCGGACCCCGCGGCTGCCGATGCCTGGCACGCCGCTGGTCTGGCCAATGGTGGCACCGACTGCGAAGAGGCTCCCGGCGTGCGTGAAGGCGGCCTGGGTAAGCTCTACCTTGCTTACTTGCGCGACCCTTCAGGCAATAAGATCTGCGCGCTGCACCGAATGGGCTGATTTAATCCAATCAAACCGGCCCGTTTACCCGGGCCGTATATTGGCATGAGCGTCGCCCAGTAGCTCTTGATGGTACGAACATGTTCCGCGCCGGGTGAGCCGGGCTTCCAGCCCATGGTGGCAATCATATTATTCTCAGAATAGCGGTGAGCGAAGGCGGTAGCATCTGTTGGAATACGCTTTATCGCGCCACCGCCCTGCTGGAATATCATCATTGAATAGCGATCCGGGTGTGAGTTCATGCCGTCAACTATTGTATCGACGAGTTTCTGGTTAAAACCGGTGATAAATCCGCCTTTCAGGTAAGAGGCCGTGGCCCGGGGTGCATCGCTGTCACCGCTACGCTGAAGGGCACATAATCAGTCGGCTTAATCTCTCCCATCATGGGTTCGCCCAGAGCCTTCACTGCTGCCATCACCCTGGTGCCCTCTGCATGGTCACCGCAATAACACAAAGCAAGTACTACGAAACCAGGACGACCCTGCGGATAACCGAATATCAGGTCGGTGGTAAGTTCATCGGGTACATTCACCGAAAATTCTGCATAAAACTCCAGAATATCGCGCAGCCTGTCAATGGGGTATATCAGGTTGCCGGGCTGCACGATGAACGCTGGATACTTGTCGATCGCTGCATTTAACACATGTCGGCCAGAGTCGTAGGCCGGATTCCCAGGCAATAGCAGTGGACCCCGCAGCTCATCGGACAATTCCTGTACCGCGGCCTGCTTCAGGGTTGTCTGGCAGAAGGTGCGTCGTTTCATGGCAGTGCTCCAGTGATCCAGAAGATAGGCTGATTTTTAATGTAGTTCAGGATTCATTTGCTGGCGAATTGGAGTTTTTCTAAGGCATTGACTACCCTTATCGTGCTCAGCTTAAAAATAACAGGGTGTTACCCATGGAACGACTGATACTGACTTTTCTGTTTCTTGCACTTCCCCTGTCGCAGAGCTGGGCACAGATTCATGATCCCAAAGCCCTGGCTGCTGATCCTTTCAACGCCAGCGAGGCCATTGCTCCAAGACTGGAAGGTCTGGGTGATGCTCACTTCAAAGTGACGACGAACAGCCCGGGCTCGCAATATTTCTTTGACCAGGGCTTGCGTCTGAACACGGGGTTTAACCATTCCGAGGCGCTGCGCTCGTTTAAGGAGGCCGTGCGGCTAGACCCCAACAATGCCATGGCGTACTGGGGCTGGGCGCTGGTACTGGGGCCCAATCTCAATCTGCCTATGCAGGACTATGTTATCGACAGTACCTGGAGCGCGATACAAAAAGCGGCGGCCCTTAAACACAAGGTAAGCCCGCGAGAAGCCGATTACATCGATGCCCTGGCCGTGCGCTACAGTCCCGACCCAAAGGCGGATCGCGCGGCTCTGGATGTGGCCTATGCAACGGCTATGGCAGCACTGTCTGCCAAATATCCCGACGACCTGACTGCCGCTACTCTGTACGCCGCGGCCATCATGAATACCAACCCCTGGGATTACTGGTTCAAGGACGGCACACCCAAGGTGCATACCGAAATATTGTTGGGTGTATTAGAGTCCGTGCTGGCGCGCGAGCCCAAGCATGCGGCTGCCAACCACTATTACATTCACGCGGTGGAGGCCTATCGACCCGAGTTGGGCGTTTCTGCGGCGGATAATCTCTACCCGCTGATGCCGGGCGCCGGCCATCTGGTGCATATGCCCTCACATATCTATATGCGGGTGGGGCGCTACCAGGAGTCCTGGAATGTGAACGCAGAGGCCGCGCTGGCCGATGAAGGTTATATCAGCCAGTGCAATGCCCAGGGCATCGTCCCCCTGGCCTATTACCCCCACAATATTCACTTCCAGGTGTGGTCAGCCATGCTACTGGGAAACAGTAAAAACGCCATGATGGCAGCGCGCAAAATAGAGGCCAGGATGCCAGACCGGCTCAAAGACAACTCTTTTGGAATGAATGAAATGTTTCGCAGCCAGCCTATGCTGACCATGGTTCGCTTCGGTATGTGGGACGATGTAATGAGGGAACCCGCGCCAGGGAACCGGCCGCCTTTCATGCAGGGAATCTGGCATTACGGTCGCGGCATGGCCTCGATACACAGCGGGAGAACAAAACAAGCAGAGAAAGAACTGACAGCGCTGCGTAAACAACGTCAAGCCATTGACGCAGAACCTGGCTATGCCGTTGGCTTCGCATCGGCCACAAGCCTGGCCGTTATCGCCGAGAACCTGCTGGGCGCAGAAATCGATGCCAGCGCCGGGCGTTATGACAAGGCCCTTGCCATGCTTGACCAGGCCTCTCGGCTGGAGGATTCCCTGCTCTACAATGAACCACCCGACTGGTATCTGCCAGTACGTCATATCCTCGGTGCGGTCTTGCTGGAGGCCGGGCGTCCCGGTGAAGCCGAAGTAGTGTACTGGGAGGATCTGCGTCGCAATCCGGGCAATGGCTATTCCCTATTTGGTTTGCAGCAGGCCTTGCTAAAGCAAGGTGACGAAGTGACGGCCGCCGAGATTGGGCGCAGGTTTCAGCGGGCCTGGGCTGGCGCTGATATTTCTTTAGTTAGTTCACGCTTTTAAAGGAGTCCTACGCGTGAAAAGGCGCTACGCCTCCATTACTACAGGTAGTTGATCAACGATTCAAGGTAGTTCCACTTGCAGGTAAGCGCCTCCCAGGAGGCTTTCTGCCAGCTGTAAACTGCCCCCATAACTGTCCACCAAATCTGTCGCCACTGCCAGTCCAATACCATGGCCGCTTTGCCGATTATCAGCGCGCATACCCCGTTTCAGAATACCCTTACGCAAGCCCACCGGGATGCCATCGCCATCATCCTCTACTGTCAGCATGAGAGGTCTCGCCCCTCCACCTGTCGCTTTAATCCGCACTCTTCTCCGACCATATTTACAGGCGTTGTCCATCAAAATACCCAGCAATTCCAGCAAGTCGCGCTCATCGCCACGAAAAACACAAGCGTCGTCTATGTCCACTTCAAACACTAAATCCCTGTCAGCATACACCTTGGACAAACTGGCCTGCAGGCGTTTTGCAACAGGCGCAACAGCTACCATTTGCAACAGTTTATGCGACCCGCCAACCGCCCGTTGCAGCTGGTAGGCTACAATTTGTTCCATTTGTTCCGTCTGCTCATCGACTAGCTGACCATAGTTTTCCTCCTGGGCGCTGGCACTGCGAATCACTGCAAGCGGCGTTTTCAGGCTGTGAGCTAAATCTGACAGCGTATTACGCACACGCTCCCTACGTCGCTTCTCGCTCTGTAACAGGGTATTCAAACTCTCGGTCACCGCTTGTACTTCCCGTGGATACGAGCCATCCAGTCCCTCCGCTGCACCCGATTCGATGCCAGTAATATCGCCGGCCAACTGCCGTAGCGGCCGCAGACTCCAGAACAGGATCAGGGCCTGGCAGATAATCAGTAGTAGCGCAGAGCCACCCAGCCATGCCAGCAGAGCGCGCCGGTAAAGTCCGAGCTGGGCATCGGCTGGAGCAACCGTTTCCAACACCGTAAACACCAGAGGTACATTCTCACCCGACTCTGTTTCCCAGACCACCTTGTATGAAAATTGGAATAGCAGCTCACGCCGGGCAAACTCTCGCCCACCCACTGCCAATTGTGTGTTGCTCGGGAATGAATTGCCAAGACCCAGGGTTAAGGTCGACGGAGAAGACCACAGAATATTGCCTTCCGGGCTTGTCACCAGCGCATACAGACCCGAATCGGGCTGGTTAAAGCGCGCTTCCAACAGCAACTCGGGCAACCACAGGGCGCTGCCAAACTCAGCCTCCGCCAACAGTGTCAGGACATGCAGCTGCAACCGTTGTGCCTCCGCCGCCTCGGTGCTCAGCCGGTGACTACGCTCCAGATACAAGCCCGTCGCACCAAGGAACAGGGGCAACAGCAAGGCGCTGGCCAAAAGCAGCCGTCCGGCGAGGGAATTTACGGCATTTTTCATTTGCCTGCTGGCTCCAACACAAAGCGATAGCCTGCACCCCGAACTGTTTCGATAGGTTTCACAGTATTTTGAGGGTCCAGTTTCTTGCGCAGCCGACCTATAAATACTTCGATCACGTTACTGTCACGATCAAAATCCTGGTCGTACAAATGTTCCGTTAACTCTGTTTTTGAAATAACCCGCCCTGCGCGATGAACAAGGTACTCGAGGGTGTTGTATTCGAAATTCGTCAGCGCAACAGGCTCACCCGCGCAAAGTACCTGCCTGGCACTGAAATCGATGGTAATGGCCTCGAAATTAACCGTGGACTGGCTGCGACCGGCGGCCCGCCGCTGCAGCGCGTTGACCCGTGCGTGAACCTCTTCAAGATGGAATGGCTTGGTCACATAATCGTCGGCACCCGCCTCCAACCCCTCTACCTTGTCCTGCCAGTCCCCGCGCGCGGTGAGAATAAGCACTGGAAATGCGCGTTCACTGGCCCGCCACTGGCGGATAAGTTCAATACCGGATATGGCCGGCAGACCCAGGTCTACAATCGCAATATCGTAGGGATGCTCCCTGCCCATAAAGAGCGCCTCAAGGCCATCGGCCGCTTCCTCAACCACCCAGCCCGCCTCACTAAAATGACGGGCCAATTGCAGGCGTAAGCGAGGCTCATCCTCGACGATCAACATACGCATAGTCAGTCTGCCACCGTCACAGTAACCACCCGACCCGCGTCCGTTAGGAGTTTGACTCTGTAACCCTTGCCCGTGGAACTGACTTTGAGGACTTTGCCACCGTGTCTGGCCTTGGCCCTGGCTGCCGCCTCTGATGCAGTCAGGGCCTGATTTTTAGTTCGGCTGCCACTCTGCTCCGATTGAGATTTCTCGGCCCTGGGATTTTTTGCGCTGACATCGACCGAAGGCAACGCCGTGCACAACAAGCCCATCAACAGCAGGGTGCAGTAGGTTTTGGCTGGCAAGCGCCGGTGCATAGGACAAACCCCTTGTTATTCCACAGGCCGCAAATCAACCTGAAGTTCAATCATCGACCCCGGGTCATTCCGGGTTTCAGCATGGTAGATTTTATCGCCATATTGATAGCTAACGCGATAGCCAATAATAGTGTCCTCATCGCGTAATTCATAATCAATCTCGCAACGCCGCTCTGTCACATAATAACTCCGGGAGTTTTGACTGTGTGCGACGTCGTGCCCGATGGAAGCGCCAAGCAGCGCTCCCGCACCCGCGATTACGGGCTGGTATCGGCTGTTGTGGCCCAGGGATCCCGCCACCACTCCCCCAATCACTGCGCCAAGAATACCCGGAGTCGCCGGGTGACTAACACCGGACTGCACCACCCGCACCCGTTCATCAAAACAGGATTCATGGGGGATTTTGCGAGTGACCGTGCGCACCAGGGGTTCCACTGCCACTACGGGCGCCTTAACGATGGTGTGCTGCGTGGCGGCAGTCGCCACAGATGCCAGCACCGCACAACACACAACTGAAAACTTTCTGCCTGGGCTGTTCACGATCATCCTCCTACGTCAGTGGAAGTCATTGCAACGGTAACGGGATGGACCTGAACACAAGCTGAACAGACTGGAGAAAATAGCTGCACACATTCAGCTGCCGTTCAGCTTGCCGGTTGTAATCTGGGCCTGTGAAACTCATCCATGAAAGATCAGGGAGAAAACCATGAAACAGCTAACAGTTTACAGCCTTGCCCTCCTGCTTGTTATCGGTACCACGGCCGCCCTGGCTGGCGACAGGGGCAATGGCGGACACAATGGTGGCCACCACTATCAGTCCAGGGGGCATCATGGCTACCACTACCGGCCATACCGCCATTACGGCCGCCACAGTGCCTACTATCGACCTCATTACAACTACCCAAACTACCTGGGAGCGGCCCTCCTGGGGTCTGCATTGAGCTATAGTTTGTACCACACGCACAATGGCGTGAGCTGCTATGACAAACATGCTTATGATCGCTACCCGCAACGCACTGGCGGATACAGCGAAGTTGTGGGTTGCCATCGAATCGAACGTCTACCCGACGGGAGCGAACGACGAATAGAAGTGCCTCTGTCGCAATGTCAGTGATGCCGGCTGCAAAATTGGAGCTTAAGGGGGCCTCGGCCCCCTCTTTTTTTAGCGCGTGTTAAAGTTGACAGTGTCGCCTGCAAGCTTCAATGTAGCGCTCGCTGATTCCTGCCAAGTTCTTATTAAATAGCCTCTTACCGGTAACAATTATGGAGCACAACACACGTTTTGGTCTCAACACGATCATTTCCGGAACTGTCATCATCCTGCTGAGCCTAGTAGCAGCCGGTTGCAGCGACAGTAACAACTCATCCAGAGATCAAGTTGATATCACACCAGAGCCAGAAATAATCGCCCCAACAAACCCCTTCGAGGGCTACACAAGCCCCCAATACGACGACACCGATAACTGGGTATGCCTACCCGATATCGAGGGCGACAACAACGTGTGCAACGGGGATCTCTCTGCCACCCTTGTCTTTGCCGATGGCAGCACCCAGCTTGAGGAATACCTGGATGTCGAAGACCCGGCCCTGGATTGCTTCTATGTTTACCCCACAGTAAGTTCAGATGAAGCAATAAACTCCGACCTCGAGCCAGGCATCGAAACTATCGTCACCTATATTCAGGCGGCACGTTATCGCTCAGTTTGTAAAATGTTCGCCCCCATGTATAGGCAGGTCACGGCGGCCGGGCTGGCACTAGCCCTTTCCGGCGGCGAGATTGATGTGGAGGCGGCATTCGATCTGGCCTATGGAGATGTTCTCGATGCCTTCAAGCAGTTCATTGCCAATAGTCAGGACCGTCCGTTTATCCTCATAGGCCACTCTCAGGGAACCTCCCACCTCATTCGTTTAATTCAGGAGGAAGTCGAAACACAGGATTATTTGGCACAACACATGGTCGCGGCACACCTTATAGGTCTCGTGGTTGAACTTCCCAACGACAGCGATGTTGGCGGCAGTTTCCAGTCAACTCCAGCGTGCACATTTGATAATGAAACCGGCTGCTTTGTTAATTATTCCAGCTTTCTCGAAACAAACCCTCCCACAGATGAAACGGGATTTTTCGGCATAACAAGAGAAGAAAACACACGGGTTGCCTGTACCCATCCGGTTGACCTGGGAGCTGGCAGACTCAACCTGGACGCCTATTTTTCTGCCGTGCAACTGAGACCCTATGTCGACGATGCGCTCAATGCCTCCATTAGCACCCCGTTTACCAAACTCCCCGGACTTATCCAGGGAGAATGTATAGAGCAGGGAAACAAAGGCTATCTCTCGATCACCATCGATGCTGACCCCAGCGACCCACGAATTGACGAGCTCGGCAATGAAAGCAGGCCCGGTTGGGGGCTACACAGTATTGACATCCCGCTGGCGCAGGGCGACCTGGTCAAGCTGGCCCAACGGCAGGCTGACAAGTGGTTAAGCGAGCATTGATTTCTTTGCGCGGTCCAAAATCACCGGGCCGCTTCCCTCTGCTGCCAACTTGTCATCTTCATTATAGATAGGGCAGTTTTTCATCGACAGACAGCCACAGCCAATGCAGCCCGTCAGGGAATCTCGCAGCCGCTCCAGGTAGGCAATCCGTGCATTGAGCTCACCCTGCCAGCCCTTTGACAGCTTCTTCCAGTCATTCGCTGTGGGTGTACGCTGATCCGGTAGGGTGGCAAAGGCCTGCTTGATGGACTCCAGGCTAATACCCATTTTCTGCGCCGCCTTGATCACCGATACACGGCGCAGCACATCAGCTTTGTAACGCCGCTGATTACCTGCATTACGCCAGCTGCGAATTAGTCCCTTTTTTTCGTAGAAATGCAAGGTACTGATATTGACGCCACAGCGCTGTGCAACCTTTCCCACCGTCCAGCCCGACTCTTTCATTCTCCCACCCTCCAGAAATAACTATTTTCAAGTTTATTGAAAATAAAGCTTTACCTCAACCTTGCTTGAGGTATTAACATGGCTCTGAACTCAACTATTGGAGATAAAGAAATGCTGAACATTGAACATTTAAACCTTGTAGTTAGCGACATGCCAGCCACCTTAGAATTTTACCAGGCCGCCTTTCCGCACTGGCGAATCCGGGACAGTGGCGAGAGCGAATGGAATGGAAAGCCCAGAAAATGGCTGCACTTTGGCGATGATTACCAATACCTGGCCTTTGGTGACAACGGGGTTGGCGGCAACAGAGACCTTAGCGGCCACCAGGACGGCTTGGCTCATTTCGCTTTTGTTACCGACAATATCGATGCGGTGATAGAACGGCTCTCGAAGGCGGGATTTAATCTCGCCAAAGATGGCGCCGACGAGCCCTACAGAAAAAATGTCTACTTTATAGACCCCAGCGGCTTCGAGGTGGAGTTTGTGCAGTATCTCAGCGACATTCCAGTACAGCGCAATCTTACTAGCTGAACCCGTAAAATTTCGATTATTGAACCTAAAACACCCTATTGGGAGGAACCTATGAACGTATTAGCCTTTGCAGCCAGCAACAGTAAAAAGTCCATCAACAAAGTATTGGCCGCCTACACCGCCAATTTGATTGAAAGCGCCACCGTGGATGTCCTGGACATCAACGACTACGAAATGCCACTGTTCAGTGAAGATCGTGAAAAGGAGCTGGGAAAGCCCGAACAAGCTCGGGAATTTATTCAAAAAATTGGTAACGCAGACGCCATCATCGTGTCTTTTGCAGAACATAATGGCACCTATACAGCCGCCTACAAAAACCTGTTCGATTGGGCCTCCCGTATCACCAAGGATGTTTTTCAGAATAAGCCCACGGTATTTTTGTCAACCTCGCCCGGCCCCGGTGGCGCGGCCACTGTACTTGAGTCTGCGGTGAATTCAGCACCGCACTTTGCAGCAGACATGAAGGCCAGTATCTCCGTGCCAAGCTTCTACGATAACTTTGATCTCGATGCCAATACCGTGACCAGCGACAAAATTCAGCACGAATTGCTGCAGGCAATGCAATTGCTGGCAGCATAACAACGCTGCCAGTCGATGACGCTTGTTAAACTCCATATCTGAACTACGCTTATTCAAACGGCAGCATTTCGCGTAGCCGGTAAAACAATAAATGGAGTACCAGACAATGAAATTTTTCGTGAGCGTACTAACATCAATATTTGCCCTTGTCGCCTGGAGCAGTCAGGCACTGGCACAGGATGGCGATAAAGCGCCCGCTCTCAACCCGGTGGAAGTTTTTACCTGTGATTACAATAAAGGCAAGGACAGAGGAGATCTGGACAAAGTTATCGCCAAGTGGAATGCCTGGATGGATGACAATGATTCTGCACCCTATACAGCATGGGTTATGACACCCGCATTTTTCGGGCCTGAGATAACTTTTGACATTGTCTGGCTGGGGGGTTGGCCCAGCTATGCCGATATGGGCAAGGGTCTGGACACCTGGACGACCAAAGGCGGAAAACTAAGTGGGGAATTCGATAAGGTAATCAGCTGTGATATGCATGGCTCAATGGCGGTCATGCCTATGCAAGCACCCGGCGAACCCACTGATTCATCCCTGGTCCGCTTTATGGACTGCACAATAGATGAAGGAAGTGACCCCGAGGCTATGGTGAAAGCACACCGTGAATTTGGTGCCTTTATGGATAGCAAAGGCTCAGATACCGCCGCCTGGATGTTTTTCCCCGGCATGGGTGCTGGCGATATAGAGTACGATTACAAACTGGTGTTGGCCAATGCCGATTACCCATCACTGGCCAAGGACGGGGATATCATTTCCAATGGTGGTGGCTGGATGAAAGCGGGCAAAACCTTCGGTGGCATTACAGAATGCGACAGCCCTCGGTTATACTCCGCGGACATGGTGCGCAATGGAGCGGCCAGGTAAGACGTCTGCCATTAAGGAACAAAATGCGAAAAGTTGAAATCACTCGAGAGCCTGTTGAGCTTTACAAAATTCTAAAGTTCGAGGCTCTCGTTTCCAGTGGCGGTGAGGCCAAGCTTGTTATCG
>JADFVW010000264.1 GCA_015222725.1 Pseudomonadota bacterium
AAAAGGCTCATGTCAGTACTAATACTTATAACTAAACAGACAAGAGGAACGCCCATGCCCGTTTTATTCAGGAAAGCTCCGCTGGTGGCCGCTATTGCACTGGCCACAACCGCTTCAGTAACATATGCCCAACAGCTGGAAGAAGTCATCGTAACCGCACAGAAGCGGACCGAGAGCTTGCAGGATGTTCCAATTTCCGTATCCGCTATTCAGGGCGAGAAACTGGAAGCAGCGGGCATTACCAATATGTCTGCCCTGGCCGACCACGTTCCCAACCTGTACATTTCAGACGCGGCGGTAAACACCAATATTTACCTGCGTGGCGTGGGCTCCGGTAACAACCAGGCTTTCGAGCAGTCGGTGGGCATGTACATCGACGGTGTCTACATGGGCCGGGGCAGGCAGTATCGCTCGCCTTTCGTTGATATTCAGCGCGTAGAGGTATTGCGCGGCCCTCAGGGAACCCTGTTCGGCAAAAACACGGTTGCCGGTGCCGTTAACGTGACCACCGCATCACCGGATGTGGGTGACGAATTTAGTGGCAGCATCACGGGCGCTGTAGAGGACAATGATGGCTACATAGTCAATGGCTATGTCAGCGGCTCGGTTACTGACAGCCTGGCTCTACGCTTTGCCTTCAAGGCCAGCGAAAATGACGGCACCTTCGACAATAAGTTTTTGGGTGATGATGAGCTCAATCTGGAAGACCAGATGTACCGCTTCACCGCTGTCTGGCAGCCAACTGAGAATCTCGACATTAATATGAAGTACAGCTATTCGGACTATGACCGAACCGGCGCGCCCTCTACGACTAAAGTCTATATCGATGCAGAAGAGCGCGATGCAAACTTCCCCAACCGCTCGGCGTTTGCCAGCATCGCCTATTTGCTGACCGATACCTTCTATCCCGAATTGAATGATATTAAGGGAAAAGAGTTTACTTCCTACAAGGACAACAACCTGGGCGCTGATGGCAAAACAGTCGGTATCGGTTACGATCAAGACGGCAGTGAGAACGAAACCAACAACTTCGTCCTCAAGCTGGATTACAGTATGGGTGACTACCTGCTGACCTCTATCACCGGTTATTCTGCCTATGAATCGGTTGATGCCGTTGACGTGGACTGGTTGCCCCTACAGTTTATCGAGCGGGGCGACGATCAGGAGTTTGAGCAGTTCAGTCAGGAGTTCCGCATTACTTCCCCCGGTGGCGAGTTTTTTGACTACGTGGCCGGTATTTACTACGAGGAGAGCGATCTGGAGTTTGATCGGCGCGTAACCATCGACACCAATATGGATGGCCTCACTCCAGCCTTATTGGGTGTGGATAACCTACTCCTACTGTTAACAGGTGGCGCCTACGGTGCCGACCAAATCGCGCGCAACCACTACTACCAGTTGGACTCAGACTCCTGGGCAGTGTTCGGCCAGGGTACCTTCAACCTGACAGACACCTTCCGGCTCACCCTGGGTTTGCGTTATACGGAAGAGAACAAGGATGTAGTGAGCCAGCAGTGTCTGGCAGATACCAACAATGACCCGGACAGACTAACCAGTCTGGGCATATGTAGCGATAACTTCCTCCTGTCACTCATACAGGCCGGTAGCTTCAACACCTATGCCTACGACTACAAAGAGAGCCGCTCTACCGATAAATGGCTGCCCGCAGCCAACCTGCAGTGGGACGTGGGCGACGACACCATGCTGTATGTCAGCCTGTCACAGGGCTTCAAGAGTGGCGGCTTCACCTCGGCGGATGACGGCGAGCCAGCCGGCTTCCTGGTGGGCCAGATCCCAAACCCCGGTGAAGCACCATTCACCACACCCAGCGATGACTTCGAATTTGAAGACGAGGAAGTGGATGCACTGGAGATTGGTGGCAAGCACACTTTACTGGACGGTGGTATGACCCTGAACTGGGCCTACTTTTACACCGAGTACGACAATCTGCAAACCTCCGTGTTTAAGGGTGTGGGTTTCGGTGTGGCCAATGCTGCCTCTTCAATCATCCAGGGTATAGAGCTGGATATGATGTGGCAGGCCACTGAGGGTTTGACCCTGGGTGCCAACGTATCGTGGCTGAATGCCGAGTTTGATGACTATGGGGATGCACCTTGTACAGCTATCCAACTGGACATAGACCCACGCTGTGGTACAGAGGGCGGTTTCACCAACAACGACCAGTCGGGAGCGAACACAACTTTTGCCCCCGATTACAGCGCGTCAATCTTCTTTGACCACTCCTATCTATTGGGCAACGGCATGGAGATCGTCTCCGGTGGCGAAATCAACTACAAGGACGAGTTCTCCCCCGCGGGTGATAATGACCCCATCGACGTGATTGATTCTTTCACCAAGGTTAACCTGCGCATAGGTTTGCGCGGCGATTCCTGGGAAGTCATGGCCTATGGTCGTAACATCTTTGATGAAGAGGCCTTCAGTAACCACTTTGACACACCGGTACTGGCGGGTTCTCACTCTGCGTACATGGACGAAGGTGCCGTATTTGGCCTGCGCGGCACGTACTCCTTCTAGCTTCATCAGCGCATAATGAACCCGCGCCGAAAGGTGCGGGTTTTTTTTGCCCTACAGTTGTGACCATTAAAACTGGAGAAACTACGTGGAAGACTTTGAGATCATTTACCAACGCGCCTGCGAGCGCAAGGGCGGAGAGAATGAGGTAGCCGCCTTACTTCCCAAGGTTCGCAGCACCCGAGCCCTCGCAAACACTACTGATGATCGCTACCTGTCCGAAATGACCCGCTGCGTGTTTCAGGCCGGGTTTGTATGGCGTGTGGTAAACCAGAAATGGGATGACTTTGAGGACGTTTTCTTCGGCTTTCCGCCGGAAAAAATCGTAATGCTAAGCCCGGAACAACTGGAGCGCTTTGGCCAGAACAAACGCATCATTCGCAACATGCAGAAGATAGTAGGTGTGCAGCACAACGCCCGGTTTATTCTGGATGTCGCCAGGGAGTATGGCAGCTTTGGCAAGTTTATCGCGCAGTGGCCCAGTGATAACCTGATCGGCTTGTTTGCCTACCTGAAAAAGTACGGCAGCCGCCTGGGCGGCATGACCGGGCAGCGGGTGCTGCGCAATATGGGAAAGGACACCTTCGTGATAACCCCGGATGTGGTGCGCTGTTTGCAAGGGGCCGGGCTGGACATTAAAAACAATCCAGGCAGCCAGAGAGAACTGAAGTTAATTCAGGAAGCATTTAATGTGTGGCACAAAAAATCCGGCCTGGCCTACGGCCACATCAGCCGGATTTGTGCCTGTTCAGTGTAG
>JADFVW010000265.1 GCA_015222725.1 Pseudomonadota bacterium
ACAGGCCGGGTTAAAGATTATTTCAAAACTATCCAGGGCAAATTTGTTGCCCCCCCACCCATCGAAGGGGAGTTCGCTAAAAACCCCCACGCCGAACAACAGTGCTTGCTGGGCCGTGGTTTTTCCAAGACAGTTATGATTGCTGTGCTCACTGAAGAGGCTCAATCCCGCGCAGATGAGGAAATCCAGTCATCTGTACTGGAAACGATCCGGGAAATCAATGAAACACTGGAAAAGCATGCCCGCATCGGTGCAGTGATAATTTCGAGAGAGCCATGGAGTATTGAGAACGAGGTGCTTACACCCACGTTAAAAATACGCCGGGATAAAGTCGAGGAGCGCTTCGCTGAAAAAGCCGAGGAACTCGCACGCACAGCGGCAGAACAGGGTGAGCTGCTTCTACACTGGCATTAGAAATCAAGCTTATCAATTCCGCCGTAAAAGGCTTGATAGAGCAATAATCGAGGCACCTGTAGAACGGTCCACCTACAGGTATTTGCGCATCTCGAGTTTACCCACCGTCGCCGTGTGCACTTCATCGGGGCCATCGCCAAATCGCAGGGCGCGCTGAATGGCGTAGGCGTGTGCCAAAAAGGTATCCTGGCTGACGCCCATGGCACCGTGCACCCCAATAGCGCGGTCTATCACCGAGCAGGCTGCACGCAGGGCAACAACCTAATCATGGCTATTTCCCGGCGCGCCGCCTTGTTGCCAACGGTATCCATCATATGCGCCGCCCTGAGAGTTAACAGCCGAGCCTGGTCGATTTCCATTCTCGAGTGGGCGATGTTGTGTAGCACCACATCATTTTTGTACAGCGGCCCACCGAAGGCTTCGCGACTTTTCGTCCGGCGGCACATCAACTCCAGCGCCCTCTCTGCCGCGCCCATGGCGCGCATGCAATGGTGAATGCGCCCTGGACCCAGCCGGCCCTGGGCAATTTCGAAACCGCTGCCCTCCCCCAACAGAATATTTTCAGCCGGTACTTTAACCCTGTCGAACACCACTTCACTGTGACCGTGAGGGGCATCGTCAAACCCAAATACGGTCAAATTGCGCACCAACTCCACTCCGGGCGTGTTACGTGGCACGATTATCATGGAGTGCTGCTGATACTTTGACGCCCCGGGATCGCTCAGCCCCATCACAATAAACAATTCACACCGTGGATCTGCTGCGCCCGATGACCACCACTTGCGGCCATCGACAATATAGTGCTCGCCCTGCCGCTCTATGCGGGTACAGATATTGGTAGCGTCGGAGCTGGCTACATCCGGCTCGGTCATGGCAAAGGCCGAGCGAGTGTCACCGTTCAGTAACGGCGTCAGCCACTGCTCCTTTTGTCCCTCGCTGCCGTAGTGCAGTAGCACTTCCATATTGCCAGTGTCGGGTGCACTGCAATTGAATATTTCCGGTGCGGCAAATACCCGCCCCATGGTTTCACAGATAGGGGCGTAGTCCACATTGCTCAGGCCGCTGTCGCTAAAGGCAGACGGCAAAAACAGATTCCACAAGCCAAGGGATTTCGCCCGCTGCTTCAGCTCCTCCAATACCGGTGGCACGCTCCAGCGATCATCCGCAGTGGCCTGATGCAGTGCCTCTTCAGCCGGATAGACAAACTCCTCCATAAACTGAATGACTTGCTGGTGGATCTGCTGGGCGCGTTCACTCATTGAAAAATCCATAGAGTATGTCTCCATTTATAAGCCGTGGTTGGGCCACTGGGGCTCTACGCCATCCTTGAATGCCTGGGCACCTATGGCATGGGAGTCTTTGCGCATCCACATAGACAGTGTAGCCTCCGCTTCAATACGCAAACGCTCCTCCAGAGTGCGCCCTACATGGCGCATCACCGATTCCTTGTCGGTACGTATACCGCCCTGTGGCAATGCAGCTATTTGCCTGGCCATCTCCATAGCGCGCTCCAGGGCTTTTCCCTGGGGCACAATCTCATTGGCCAGCCCGAACTTCTCCGCTTCCTGGGCACCGACAGCCCGCCCGGTAATTATCATTTCCATCGCGCGAGCGTAGCCCACAACCAGTGGCAAACGCACCGTCAGGCCATCGCCACCGACAATATTCCAGCGCCGCTCAAGAGCGCCGAATATGGCATTCTCCGCAACAATTCGGATATCAGCCAACAGCGCTGTTTCCAAGCCTGCGGCAACAGCATGGCCGTTAACAGCGGCGATTATGGGCTTGAATATGTCTACCTTACGGGTATAACCGCATACGCCAGGCAA
>JADFVW010000266.1 GCA_015222725.1 Pseudomonadota bacterium
AGTATCAAAGGTGTCGCCACCGCCGGACATGTCAGCACCGGCACAAAAAGCCTTGCCGGCCCCGGTAAGTACAATAACCTTCACTGCATCGTCTTCATCGCACTGGCGATAGGCCTTACCCAATCCGTCCATCATGCCTGCTGTAAATGTATTCATGGCATCGGGGCGATTAAAGGTGATGAGGGCCACGCCGTTGGTCACGTTCAATATAATTTCGCCATTCATTGCAATTCCTTAACTACGAAAAGGGGAGCAAAGCTCCCCAGTATTATTTCAGCGCCTGTATCCAGTAATAGGACTGCTGCTTAAAACGGCAGCCCCGCATCGATATTGTGCCCGGCGTCGGAGGGAGTCGCCATTTGCTGCGTGTGATGAACGCCGTTAACTTCATCGCGGATAGCCGCTACGTCCCCAGCTGCCGCGTAAAACTGTGAATACCACTTTCGAATTGTACGGAAAGGACCATCGGTTTTCAGCTGCATAATTTTCAGGGCCGGGCGTTTATTCGCCCAGATATTGAAATCCGCTCCGAACGCTTCAAGGGCACCGGCCTGAGCCGCTTTACCCGCCTCGCGATCCTCCGCTGTAGCGACATCCTCGCTTCCACAAAAGAGAACCCCATGCCAGGCCTTGCTGACACCGTCGTCGACCGGTGTATTAGCAATCAGTTCGTACATAGTATTTCCCGCGAAAATCTGCTTGGAGAGCAACAGGCCGGGACCCGTATACCAGGTCGTGGTGTACAGATAAGTATCATAGAGCTGCATGGGCCCACCCTGGCGCTGAATACAGATGTGGTCGATAAGCTCGTTCTCGAAATATTCGCTGGGCGCCCCGTGGGTGGGGCCCAGATGGCGCACATCCGCCATATTGTCCAGAATTTCCTGGGGATGAATATTCAATTCACCCAAATGATCCAGCTCCCATTGTACCCAGCGTGGGTCATTCCATTCGGGAAGCGATGGCACTTCGTAATCGGGGTCGCGGCCATCAGGGTCGTACCAGGCCATGACACAGCCCATATTATCGACCACGGGATAGGATCGAATAGAGGCAGATTTAGGGCATGGACCGTCATGATAAGGGATATCGTCGACATCTCCCTCGGCATTGTAACGCCAGCCGTGGTAAGGGCAGCGAATGGAATCACCTTCTATCTGTAGGCCATTCTTAACTATCATGGCGGAAGTACTCGCCGTCAGGTGTGTACCCATGTGCGAACAGTAGGCGTCCAGTAGCACCGGCTTACCGCTCTCACCCCGGTACAAAGCCAGATCCTCACCAAAAAACCGCACGGCCATGGGGCCGGCATCCAGCTCCTTGCTCTCAGCGACAATAAACCAGCCCCGTGGATAAGTATTGGGGCCCAACCCGTATTCTGCTGCCTTTGCCATCGTCAGCCACCTCCTGTACTTATGTGCATATGTAATCTTTGAGTATAGCCATTGCAGCGCAATGTGGCATGCTCAATGCCACCTGGCAGAGCAAGGAATGGTATCTGGCTCAATTATTTATCTCACACTGGCTAAAATTGACCATATTGTCGATCTGCCAGATTACCGGTGCAAAGAACTATACCGACAGCCTCCGACGAAGATATACAATTGGCAGTACAGATGATCGAGTATGAGAGAAGATATGAGAGGAACACCAGAAACCCGCTGGATTAAAGTAAGTGGTTGTAAGGACGCAAACATCCTGGCGGAGTCTCTGGGTACTGGCCCGACATTTATCTGGGCTCATTCCCTTATGGGCAGCATGGCCCAGGATATGGAGGGGGCAGTGCTGGCCTGGCGAGAGCTTACCGATGTTGCCCGGATTATCCGCTACGATGCCCGTGGTCATGGCTGTTCTGATGTAACTGGCGAACCGGAAGACTTTCGCTGGGACAACCTGGCACGCACATTGTGGCAGGTAACCGACACCTATACCGAGGACAAGGTCATTGTTGGCGGCGCATCCATGGGATGTGCCACCTCACTGTATGCAGCTTGTCAAAGGCCGGAGCAGATTGTGGCTATGGTTCTGGTTATCCCTCCCACCGCCTGGGAATTGCGTGAAAAAATGAAGCGCAATTATAATTTTATCGCCAAATTCGTTAATATCACGCGGGGTTTGCCTTTCCGTTTGTTAAAGCTGATTCCCGCCGCCAGGGGAGATGCAGGGTTCCAGAGGCGCGTGATGTCTGTGATGGCGCGGCACTTGCCTAAAATAAACTATAGGGGAATTGTCGGTGCCATGCGAGGTGCGGCCCTGTCTGACCTGCCGCCACTCGAGGAACTGAAGAAGCTGACTATGCCTGTGCTAATCCTGGCCTGGCCCGACGACCCTACTCACCCGCTTTCCATCGCCGAAAAGCTGCACGACACACTTCCCAATTCACAACTTGAAGTAATAGAAAACGCTGATGACCCGTATGCCTGGCCGCAAATGGTTCGAAAATTTATCACGGCTCTTCCACGTGCGCAATAGTGATCCAGCGTCGCTAACGAGATAATTACAATGAAAAACCTTCTGACATACGCCATTACCGCCGCGGCCTTTCTCGGTCTGGGCATTCTTATCGCCGATACAAAAGTGGCCGATGTGGCCCGTACTGCCGCTAAATCGGTAAAGACGGCCACCGTTGAAGTTGTGGCCAACGCCGCCGATGCTGATACCCGCACCATGGTTCTGGCAGAGAACCCGGGGCTCATCAAGCGCATCATGCAAGGTGGTGCCTTTGGTGGCGACTATTCCATGGCGGCGGCTACTAATATGTTTGGCCGCACCGAGGATGCCATTGAAGATGTGCGCAAGAAAACCACTGTCATAGAAGTGGCCCCGCGCAGCTATTTAGTGCGCATGCCCATTGTGAATGTCGCCTTCTTCGAGACTGACGAGGGTATTGTACTGGTCGATACCGGCATGGGCCCCGCTGGGCCAGCCATCATGGATGCCATACGCTCGGTCAGCGACAAGCCCATTCACACCATCATTTATACCCACGGCCATGTTGATCACGCCTACGGCACCTGGGCCATTATGGAAGCCGGAGAGAACCCGCAAATCATCGCCCACGACAAGTTGAATGATCGTTTCACCCGCTATATACGCCTGCGGGGTTCCCTCGCAAAATATATGAGCCAGCCCCTGGAGCAATTGCCCGCAGCTAAGGACGATCTGGTGTGGCCAACGCGCACATTCAGTGACAGGCTGGAACTGGAAATTGGCGGTGAAACCTTTGTGCTGCAACACCACAAGGGCGAGACAGATGACCAATTGTATGTGTGGGTTCCCGGCCGCAAGGCCCTGGCCAGCGCCGACTACTACCAGGGTTTTCTCCCCAATGCTGGAAATGGCAAGCGCTCCCAGCGCCATGTTGAAGAGTGGGCGGTAGCGTTGCGGGAAATGGCGGCACTTGAACCGGAGGTTCTACTACCTGCACACGGCAAAGAAATTACCAATACCGCCACTATCGTCGAGAACTTTTCAGTGTTGGCAGAGGCGCTGCAGTATATCGTGGATTACACAATTGAAGGCCTGAATGCCGGCAAACGCAAGGACCTTAT
>JADFVW010000267.1 GCA_015222725.1 Pseudomonadota bacterium
GCGTAGTGCATTGGGTATCCCATGGCGGCAGACAGGGCACAGGTGACCTCCCATTCCGCCATGCCAGAGACGGGCTGGATGACTTTTCGAACCGGGGATATTCGTCTTTCGGCGTTGGTAAAGGTGCCGTCTTTTTCCAGAAAGGAAGAGCCGGGCAAAAATACGTGGGCAAACTTGGCGGTTTCATTGAGAAACAGGTCCTGTACGATCACGCACTCCATGGCGCCCAGGGCAGCCTGTACATGTTGAATATCGGGGTCGGACTGGGCAACGTCTTCCCCTTGTATATAAAGGCCCTTAAAATCGCCGCTGACCGCCGCGTCGAACATATTGGGTAGGCGATAGCCCGGCTCGGGGTCGAGTTTTACCCCCCAGTCTTTTTCAAAGGCCTTGCGGGTGGTCTCGTCGGAAAGGTGGCGGTAGCCAGGCAGTTCATGGGGAAAGCTGCCCATGTCACAACTGCCCTGTACATTGTTCTGGCCGCGCATGGGGTTTACCCCGACACCTTCACGTCCCAGATTACCCGTGAGCATGGCGAGATTGGCTATGCCCATGACCATGGTGGAACCCTGGCTGTGCTCGGTTACACCCAGGCCATAGTAAATGGCGCCATTGGGTGCAGAGGCAAACAGTCGAGCGGCATCTCGTATTTGATCTGCCGCCACTCCGGTTATGTCCTCCACCGCCTCCGGGGAATATTTTGCCTCGCCGATAAACTTGCGCCATATAGTGAACGCATCCATGTCGCAGCGTTGCTCTATAAACGCGGTGTCCTCCAGATGCTCATCAATGATGACATGTGCCAGCGCATTAATAACCGCAACATTGGTGCCGGGTCGCAGTGGCAGGTGATAGTTCGCTTTCAGGTGGGGGGCATCGACCAGTCCAATGGCACGGGGATCGACCACAATTAGCCCTGCACCGAGCCGCAGTCTACGTTTCATCAGCGAGCCAAATACCGGATGAGCATCGGTGGGGTTGGACCCGATGACCATGATCACGTCTGCCTGCATAACCGATTCAAAAGTCTGGGTGCCGGCTGATTCTCCCAGAGTGGTTTTTAGACCATATCCGGTGGGGGAGTGGCACACCCGGGCGCAGGTATCGACATTGTTATTGCCCATGGCGGCGCGAATGAATTTCTGTACAACAAATACTTCCTCATTGGTACAACGTGAGGATGTGATGCCACCGATGGACCGGCGGCCGTATTTCTCCTGGATACCTTTCAGGCGATTGGCGGTAAAGGCAAAGGCCTCTTTCCAGCTCACTGTCCGCCAGGGGTCGGCGATGCGCTCGCGAATCATGGGGGCTTTGATGCGGTCTTTGTGGGTCGCATAACCGAAGGCAAATCGCCCCTTAACACAGGCGTGCCCCTGATTGGCGGCGCCGTCGCGGTCGGGTACCATACGAACAAGCTTGTCACCCTGCATTTCAGCGCGAAAGGAGCAACCCACACCGCAGTAGGCACAGGTGGTTATCGTGGCGGAAACGGGTTGCCCCAGTTCGATAACGGATTTTTCTACCAGGGTGGCGGTGGGGCAGGCTTTGACGCAGGCACCACAGGAGACACATTCGGATTTGGAAAAGCTGTCGTTTTGGCTGGCGGCTATCCTGGAGTCAAAGCCCCGGCCCTCTACAGTGAGTGCGAAGGTGCCTTGCTGCTCTTCGCAGGCCCGTACACAGCGCGAACAGACGATGCATTTACTCGGATCAAAGCTGAAGTAGGGGGCCGACTCATCTTTTTCAGCGTCCAGGTGGTTTTTACCTTCATAGCCGTAACGCACTTCTCGCAGGCCAACAGCACCCGCCATGTCCTGCAGCTGGCAGTCGCCATTACTGGGACAGCTCAAGCAGTCCAGTGGGTGATCTGAAATATACAGCTCCATCACATTGCGCCGCAGTGTTGCAACGCGGTCGGTCTGGGTGCGAACGGTCATGCCCTGTTCCACGGTTGTGGTGCAGGAGGCGGGAAAACCGGGGCGGCCCTCGATTTCTACCAGGCACAGTCGACAGGAGCCGAAGGCGCTCAAGTCTTCAGATGCACAAAGTTTGGGGATATCCGTTCCGGCCAGCGCTGCGGCGCGCATAACGGATGTACCTTGCGGTACCGATACCGCCAGGCCGTCAATGCTCAATTTCACCAGGGTTTCGCTGGCGCAGTGCGCAGTGCCCATGTCCCGCTCGGCGCCAACCCGGTACCAGTTTTGCCTTGTATGATTGTTAGAGTTCATCGGGGAAGTGCTCCATGACGCTGAGCACAGGGAAGGGTGCCATGCCCCCCAGGGCGCAAAGCGAGCCGTCTATCATAGTCTGGCAGAGGTCCCGCAGCAGAATACGATTCTCCTCCACCTGCTCGCCCTGGTGAATGCGGTCTATTACTTCTACGCCCCGCACCGAGCCAATTCGGCAGGGCGTGCATTTGCCACAGGACTCGACGGCGCAAAATTCCATCGCAAAACGTGCCATCTGCCCCAGGTCTGCGCTGTCATCAAACACCACCAGGCCACCGTGGCCCACCATGGCACCGATTGCCTTAAAGGCTTCGTAATCCAAAGGCGTGTCAAACAGTGCGGGCGGAATATAGGCGCCCAGTGGCCCCCCTGCCTGCACGGCTTTAATCGGCCGGCCGCTGGCAGTGCCACCGCCGAAGTCTTCAAGCAGTTGGCGCAGGCTCAGGCCAAAGGGCACTTCCACCAGACCTCCACGCTTGATGTTGCCCGCCAGTTGCACAGTGAGGGTGCCTCTGGAGCGGCCACTGCCGTATGCCTGATAGCTGGCGGCCCCGCCGGCCAGTATTCCCGGAATGCTCGCGAGGCTGATGACATTGTTGACAACTGTGGGCTTGCCAAATAAGCCTTCGATGGCGGGTAGTGGCGGGCGAAACCGCACCTGGCCACGTTTTCCCTCCAGGCTTTCCAGTAATGAAGTTTCCTCACCACAAATATAGGCACCGGCAGCTTTGCGCACCTGGAGTTTAAAATGCTTTAAATAACCGGCGTCGGTGGCAAGCTCAATGGCTTGTTGCAGTCTTTCCAGCGCCAGCGGGTATTCAGCACGGCAGTAGATATAACCTTCATCGGCATTAACTGCCAGGCTGGCGATGATGATTCCCTCTATTAGTGTATAGGGGTCACACTCCATGATGAGCCGGTCAACATAGGTGCCAGAATCGCCCTCATCGGCGTTACAGACAATGTATTTCTTGTCTCCCTCGGCACTCAGGACAGTTTGCCATTTGATGCCGGTGGGAAAGGCAGCGCCACCGCGACCGCGTAGGCCGGAGTCAGTAACGCAGGCAACAATCTCTTCACAGGACATTTCAAGCGCTTTCGTCAGGCCAGTAAAGCCGCCCTGTGCCCGGTAGTCATCCAGCGAGCAGGGCTTCATTAGCCCAATACGCGCACTGGTCAGGCGCCGCTGCTGCTTGAGGTAGGGGAGTTCTTCTGTCAGACCCAGGCAGCGTGGGTGGGCGCTGCCGGGCACACCATCTGAAAACAACGTGGACAGCTCTTTCGCGGTGACATTGGCAAACCCGAGTCGACCTTCGGGGCTGTCTATTTCCAGCAGTGGCTCCAGCCAGCACAGCCCCCTGGAGCCGTTGCGAATAATCTCTATGTCGAGGTCAATTTCACCGAGACCCCGCGCTATATCGTCGGCACCCAGGGACAGGGCCGTAGAATCCGATGGCACGTAGACGCGCACACTCATGATTCCCGCTCCGGTAAATTATCCAGCATAGCAACCAGACTTTCGGCGCTGACCCGACTGTACAGTTTCTCGTCAAGCATGACAGCGGGAGAGCAGGCACAGTTGCCCAGGCAGTAAATGGGTTGCAGAGTGATTCGGCCATCGTCACTGGTTTGGTGGTAGTCGATACCCAGGTGTTGTTTGGCGGCTGCTTCTACCGCTGCGCTACCCATCGCCTGACAGGACTCGGCGCGGCATATATACAGTGTCGAGGCGCCAGAAGGTTCCGCCTGGAACCAGTCATAGAAGCTTATAACGCCGTGGACCTCTGCCCGGGAGAGATTGAGAAGTTGCGCTACGCCAGGCACCACCTCAGTAGGAATATAAGCAAAGTGTTCCTGCAGGGCGTGAAGAATGGGTAAGAGAGCTCCAGGTTCTTCCGCCAGGGGAGAGGCAATATCGAGAGCGATTTGTTCAATATTCAAAGCAGCCATAGGTTCAGCTTATCCTAAAATTTGCATCCGGTCTGGTCGATTTTTTTATGGAGTAGGACAATAGCACGAGCTGAGGTAACATCCGCACACTATACTTTATCGAATTACAGGAGTACGTCATGCATCGAGCCAGTCACGAACCTAATCTTGCCTATGGCATGTTGCGCAGAGCGGCGCTTAACCCCGAGCGTATAGCTATAATCTTCGAAGAGCAGAAGATCAGCTTTAAAGAATTGGCAGACCGGGTGCGCCGGCAGGCGACACTGCTGCGCGAGGCCGGAGTCTGCGCCGGGGACAGGGTGGCTTTCCTGGGCTTCAATCACCCGGCCTTTTTCGAAACCCTGTTTGCAGCCAATACTCTGGGTGCCATATTTGTTCCGCTGAACTTTCGTCTTACCGCTGAGGAGCTCACCTTTATCATCAATGATGCAGGCGTTCACAGCCTGATCTGTGATGATGCGCTGCGACCTGTGGTGGAACAGGCGATCCCCAATTTAAGTTGCAAGCAATACTTCAGCTCTGAGTCCGAGGCGGAAAATTGGCGTCACTTGAATTCCGAGAGGGCGGCAGCGCAACCTATGGTGGATATCTCCTCGGCCGATGAACACGATATTAGCCTCATCATGTATACCTCGGGCACCACCGGCTTGCCCAAGGGGGCCATGCTGACCCATGGCAATATTCTGTGGAACAATATCAATGCGATGATGGCCTTCGGCGGTTCCCGTGATGATATCGTGCTCACTGCGGCACCCATATTTCATATTGGCGCACTTAATGTCTTGTGTTTGAACTGTTTTCAGTTGGGCGCAACCGTTGCCCTGTTACGCAGCTTTGATCCGGGCAAGGTGCTGGCCGATTTTGAGCGCTATCGGGCTACGCATATGTTTGGCGCGCCAGCTATGTTCCTGTTTATGTCGCAACAACCGCAGTTTGCCGACACAGATTTGAGCTCTATCAAGATGTTGCTCTGTGGCGGCGCGCCTGTACCCATTCCCCTTATCGAAACCTATGGGGAGCGCGGCATTTCTTTTGTCCAGGCCTATGGCCTGACTGAAACGGCTCCCTTTGCCTGTGGTCTGAGTGAGGAATGGGCGGTGAAAAAACTGGGCTCGGCAGGGCAGGCGCCACTGTTCACCGAGGTGCGTATCGTTGGGGAAGACAATAAGGTTTTAGAGGCGGGCGAGAAGGGCGAAATTTGCATACGGGGCCCAAATATCATGAAGGGCTATTGGAACAGACCTGAAGCTACCGCCGAGGCCATCGACGAAATGGGCTGGTTCCACTCAGGTGACATCGGCTATATGGACGAGGATGACTTCGTCTATATTTCAGATCGCCTCAAGGATATGGTTATTTCCGGTGGCGAAAATGTATACCCGGCAGAGGTGGAGAGTGTTTTGTATAAGCATGATGCCATTGCCGAGGTGGCTGTCATTGGCCTGCAGGATGATAAATGGGGCGAGGCGGTCACTGCAGTGGTGGCCCTGAATGAAGGCCAGGAACTTAGCCTCGAGGGTTTACGCGAATTTGCCACAGACCATCTGGCACGCTACAAAATCCCTCTGCGCCTGCACATCGTCGACGCGTTGCCGCGAAACCCTGCCGGAAAGGTTTTAAAGTATGTGTTGAAGGAGCGGCTGGCGGACTAGTCGTCTATGGTTCTTCCTACCGCCGCCTGGGCCGCCGCAATTCGGGCTACCGGAACGCGGAAGGGGCTGCAGGACACGTAGTCCAGTCCCAGATCGTGGCAGAACTGAATGGAGCGGGGGTCACCCCCGTGCTCGCCGCAAATGCCGTATTTTATACCCGGCTTGCGTGCGCGACTCTCGGTGACGGCTATCTCCATTAAACGGCCCACCGCGCGCTGATCAAGGGAGACAAAGGGGTCGGCCTCGACCAGCTTTTTGTTCAGGTACTCCGGGAGAAATTTTCCGATATCGTCCCGGGAAAAGCCGTAGGTCATCTGGGTTAAGTCGTTGGTGCCAAAGCTCATAAACTCCACTTCCGGCGCCAGGCGGTCTGCACCCAGTGCCGCCCTGGGGGTCTCCACCATGGTGCCTATCTTGTAGGGAATGGATACGCGTTTTTTGCTCAAAACTTCGTGTATACCCTTGTCGATAATTTTGTTGATCAGGCGAATCTCCCTGACATTGACCACCAGGGGGATCATTATTTCAGGGAAGGGCTTGTAGCCCTGCTCCGTCGCTTCCACAGCCGCCGAAATAATTGCCTTAACCTGCATCTCTGTAATTTCCGGGTAGACAACAGACAGGCGACAGCCGCGGAAACCCAGCATGGGATTGACTTCAGACATGCTCTCGCTGATCTCACGTACCTTGGCGACCGGCTTGCCAATACGCTCAGCCAGGGCAGCCATCTCCTGTTCGGTGTGGGGCAGGAATTCGTGCAGGGGTGGATCCAGCAGGCGTATTGTCACCGGCAAACCGTCCATTACCTTGAACAGTTCCAGTATGTCGTCGTGCTGGAAGCGCAGCAGTATATCCAGATATTTTTGTCGCTCCTCTTTGGTCTCCGACAAAATCATTGCCCGCATAGGGTCGATGCGCTCTGCGTCGAAGAACATATGCTCTGTGCGACACAGCCCTATGCCTTCAGCGCCCAATTCTCTCGCTTTTGCCGCATCTTCAGGCGTCTCTGCATTGGCTCTGACCTTCAGTGTTCTGTGTTTGTCCGCCCAGGACAGCAGTGTCTGGAAGTCTTCCCCGGTACTGGCTTCAGTTTTGGGGATGTCACCCAGCATGACATCGCCCGCTGTACCATCCAGAGTGACTATATCGCCGCGCTTAATTACCACGCCCTCCCGGGTTGTAGCAGTACCGTCCTGATAGTTGATAGTCAATGAGCTGCAGGCACTGATGGCGCAGACGCCCATACCCCGGGCGACAACGGCAGCGTGTGACGTCATGCCGCCCAGCTCGGTAAGAATTCCCTCGGCCACCTTCATGCCGTGGATATCCTCCGGCGTGGTTTCGCGGCGCACCAGCACCACCTTGTGTCCCTGTTCAGAGACCTCCACGGCCTCCTCGGCAGAGAACACAACCCGGCCAGTTGCCCCTCCGGGACTGGCGGGCAAGCCTGTAGCCACAATATCTGTTTTCTTGTCGGGATCCACCATGGGGTGAAGAAAGGCTTCAACGTGGTCGGAAGAGACACGCATTAACGCTTCTTTTTCGCTGATCAAGCCTTCCTCGACCATGTCCACGGCAATTTTTATGGATGCCCGGCCAGTGCGTTTTCCGCTACGGGTTTGCAGTATGTAGAACTTTCCCTCTTGCACGGTGAACTCGATGTCCTGCATGTCCCGGTAGTGTTTTTCCAGCAGGGCCTGTGTTTCGTATAGCTCCTGATACACCTCCGGCATTTTCTCATTCAGGGCTTCAATGGGCAGGGGTGTACGAATCCCGGCCACCACATCTTCTCCCGCGGCGTTAAACAGGTATTCTCCGAAAAAGTAGTGCTCCCCAGTGGACGGGTCACGGGTAAAGGCCACGCCCGAACCCGAATCGTCGCCGAAGTTGCCGAATACCATTGCCTGTACGTTAACCGCAGTGCCCAGGGTCTCTGATATATTGTTCATCTCTCTGTAGACATTAGCCCGGGGCGTATACCAGGAAAGAAATACCGCCTCGACGGCGAGTTTTAATTGCACAAAGGGATCCAGCGGAAAGTCTGCCAGTGTCTTGTAGATGCGCACAATTTCCTGCCAGTCCTCGGCCGACATCTCGACATCCAGAACTTTGTTATTGGCGGTCTTGTACTTGTGGATTTCCTCTTCAAACTTATGGCCGTCCACACCTAAAACGACATCGGCAAACATCTGGATAAAACGGCGGTAGCAGTCCCAGGCAAAGCGGGGGTTTTCTGTTTTGCGGGCCAGTCCCTCTACAATTTCATCGTTCAGCCCCAGGTTCAATATGGTGTTCATCATGCCGGGCATGGAAACGGGTGCACCCGAGCGCACGGAAAAAAGCAGTGGATTCTCGGGGTCTCCAAAGCGGGCACCCATTTTTTTCTCTACCAGGTCCAGGGCGACGCGATATTCCTGCTCCAGCAGCGAGGGCAGCTTATTGCCCGCTTCAAAAAAGTCCCTGCAGGTTGGGGTGGTAATAACAAAGCCAAAGGGTACAGGCAGGCCCATATTTGTCATTTCGCACAGGTTTGCACCTTTGCCGCCCAGCAGTTCACGGTCGTCTTTGCTGCCTTCGTTGAACAGGTATACGCGCTTGGCCATAGGAGTCCTTGTCGTTTAATGCAGTTTGATTTGTCGCGAGAGCGGCAGTATATCGCTTTCTCCTGTGACTGTGTAACCTCAGCGGGCTGCCAGCAGTTCGCACAGCCGGTCTATTTCACTCAGCTCCGCGGTTGCCGGCACCATGAACACCTCTTCACAGCCGGCGGCCTGAGCATTGTCCAGCGCCTCAATAATGGCAGCGGCAGAACTTCTACTCACAGATTCGGCCATCATCGTGGCGATTTCAGGCCCGGCGATAGCCAGGTATTCGTAAACGTAGTCGTAAAGCTTTTGCTGGCCGTTGTCTGCCAGGGTGTACCAGAACCCACCCAATCGGTAGGGCTTTGTGTCACGGCCGGCTCTATCCCACGCCGCGTCTGCCAGGGCGAAAGTATTTTCAAGTTCTGACTTTTCGGCATTGCCGGACCAGGCGTAAAGCCCGTCCGCCCAATGGGCACAGCGTGCTATGCTTTTTGGCCCCATGGCACCGGCCAGTATATTTGGGCCACGAGGGGTGGAGGGGGCGGGCCCGATTGCGCCGCCGCCAGCTACCAACTCTTCCTGGGCCCATACCCGGCGCATTTCGTCGATCTGTCTGTCCATACGGCCGTAGCGGCCCTTAAAAGTGGCCCCGACGGCCTGATAGTCTTTTTCCCTTCCACCATAGCCCACGACGACCTGCTTGAGTCGCCCGCCCGAGAGTATGTCCAGCGTGGCAATTTCCTTCGCCACCCGCGTGGCATTGTGCATGGGCAGTACATAGAGTGTCGGCGTAATCTCTACCCGGGTGGTCAGCGCTGCGGCGGCGGACAGTACAACTCGCATATCATAGCTGGGCCCATGGATGCGTTCGCCACAGGAAATGCTGTGAAATGGCCCCTGGTCCACACGCTGGAACCACGCGAGATAATCATCGCGCGTGAGGCCTGCTTTCATGTAGGGCAGGCAGATTCCAATTTTCATAGTTTTGCTCTCCGGGCTAGGATATGAACTGTAGTGCCGATATAATCGCTTGTGATTTATAAAGCATGTTGGAGTGAAAAAAATTTTGCAAGCGACACGGTTTGGATGACAGTGATATCTCTTCGGAAAAGCACCGTGATAGCCGTTCTTGTACTGCTTTCCCTGATCACTGCGTGTTCCTCAACAGAACCGCGACCATTGGAGCCCGATAATTCGGCCAAAGTAAGCTACGAGGGGTTTTGGGAGCTGAACCTGGGCAAAAGTGACAATATTCAGGCCCGCCTGGATACACTGGTGCGAGAGTTGGTGCGCCGGGCCGAGCGCCAGGCCCAGGGTAAATCGGATCGGGGCGGCGGTATGGCCATCGGTGGTTCGGGCTCCAATAGTGCGCCTTCGATAATTGGTCTGGCGAAAATGGCGGATCTGGTCACGCGTTCACAGCTGCTTGAAGTCGAGCAGGACAAAAACTCTATTCTTATAAAACGCGAGGACAACTTTGCCCTGACCTGTGAGTTTTATAAGGGTTCTTCCCAGCCACGTGAAACGCCATACGGCACGGAAGTGTGTGGCTGGGACTCCCACCAGCTACTGTTTCGAATGTACCTCCCGGATGGTTTGAGTATCCAGCACAGGTTATCCCTGGGTGCCTCGGGCGACAGATTAAATATCGCAACCACCATTTATTCCGACAAGGTGTCATACCCGTTTACGCTCAATCGCGTGTATAGCCGCTACGATCCCGACAAGGGGGGCATACGCTGTGAAATGACCCTGACCCGGGGCAAAGTATGTACCACGGAGGCTCGATGAGAAGGCTGCTTGCACTACTCTGTATTGCACTGGTAGCGGGCTGTAGTTCAAACGGCAGGCAGGTAAGCCTGGCCCCTGCTGCTGAGATTGTTGCCTGGCCAGAACCGATTGGCGCAGTGACGCTGCAAAGGGCACAGCACACAGTAGAGGATGCGCGCATCGATCTGGGGCTGGTGGTCTTTGATCCCGGTATCCCCAGCGATGAATCCACCCATACCGAACGGGGCATTTTCCCCAAAATACGCGAAGTCGAATCACAGTACATGCCAGTGGTACTGCGTGAGGCGCTGGTAGCGTCCGATAACTGGGGTGTTGTCAGGGTGTTGCCCAGGGATGACAAAACGGCGGAACTGCGTATTACCGGCAAAATTATTCACTCTGACGGCATTGATCTGGTACTGCATATTAAGGCCATTGATGCCACCGGGCATTTGTGGCTGGATAGCATTTACCATGACCAGACAGGCCCCGACGACTATCCCGCCCTGGCAACCGAGGAAGACCCTTACGGTGATATCTATCGTAAAATTGCCAATGACCTGGGTAATGTAAAAGCCCAGGTCAGCTCGCCTCAGTTGGCAGGCATTCGCAATGTGGCGCTTTTACGCTACGCAGGCAGTTTGTCACCAGAGGCTTTTGGTGATTTTCTGGCTAAAGACGACAAGGGTGAGTATGTACTTCGGCGCCTTCCGTCCCAGGATGACCCCATGATGGGCAGGGTGCAGCGCATCAGAAACCAGGAATACCTGTTTATCGATACGGTGGATGAGCAGTATGTCTCGCTTTATGAAGATATGGCCCCTACCTATTACTTGTGGCGTCAGTACGGCAGGGAGCGCGCCATTCACATAGAGGAATACCAGCGTCGCACGGCAGATCGCGACAACTATGGGCAGCGTGGTAGCTATATAGCCATGGAGCAAATATACAACGCCTTTAAAAACTCCAAGATACAGGACCAGGATTTACAGGAATTGGCCGGGGGTTTTAATAATGAGGTAGCGCCCACTGTTATGGAAGTCAGTGGCAGGGTGTTCCGCCTCAGCGGCGGACTGGACGCGCAGTTGCTTGAGTGGCGCAAAATTCTCAGGTCAATATTTGCCCTGGAAACCGGCTTGCCCGTACTGGAGTAATGTCCCCCTTGGGACTACTATGTCTGTAAAGGAAGTGGAGGTGTGATATGAGCGGGTCTGACAGCAAGAGCGATGAGAGTTCCAGTTCCCTACTGGGCTCCCTGATGAAACTTACCGGGCAGGTGGCGGGTAATACGCTGGATATTGCCAGGAATACTGCCACCATGACAGCCATGTTTGGTGAAAATTGGTTGCGTGGAGCACTGCTTAACTCTCTGGAGCCCGAGAGGCTTGAGGCAATGGCTGAAGCCGGACACTTCCTGCGAGACGCCCGGGAGACAGCCGGCCTCTCATTAAAAGAACTGGGCGAGAGCCTTGGGCTGTCTGACAATAGCGTACTGGAAGACGTGGAAAGTGGCGACAGCATCATGCCACTGGAACTGATGTTGCGCAGCGCTGCCCTGTTGGCGCGACACGATCCAATCCCGTTCCTCATTAAGTTTATGCGCACTTACAATCCGGCCCTGGAAAAAAGGCTGGAACAGTGGGGGGTGCTTTCCCTGCCCAAGCATTTTGAACGGGAACGTCGTTTTATCAACATCTATCGCCAGCACGATGCCTTGCGGGCGCTCTCTGATGAGGAACACGAGCGCTTTGTCAAGTATATGAACAGTTCCACCGAACTGGTTCTCGATGTGATGCTGAGTGAAAAGCTGGCCAACAATCCCGGCGATGCGAAGCCAGAGAACAAAACTAAAGCCAAAACCACAGCCACAGCCACAGCCACAGCCAAGAAGAAGGCCAGGCCAAAAGCGAAAGCCACCTCTAGAAAAAGAAAGCCCACAGCTAAAAAGACAAGCAGATCCACTGGCTCTACTTCGAAGTAGCACAGGAAATTAAGTTTGAATAACACCACTGAACATGGCTGGTTTGCCAGCTGTCCCAAGGGCTTGGAAGCCCTGTTGGCCCATGAATTGTCGACACTTGGAGCCGAGTCAACCCGAGAGACAGTCGCCGGTGTATATTTTGATGGTGCACTGGCCACTGGCTATCGCGCCTGTCTATGGTCGCGCCTTGCCAACCGCATTTTAATGCCTCTGGGACGTTACGAAGTTGCAGATGCCGACGCGCTGTATGCACAGCTGCAAACCATTGCGTGGGATAACTATTTTGGCGTGGAGCAGAGTTTTGCCATCGACTTTTCCGGCCAGAGCCAGGAGATTCGCAACACGCAGTTTGGGGCACAGCGTAGCAAGGACGCTATTGTAGACTGGTTCAGGAGTGCTACCGGCCAACGACCCTCGGTGCAAAAACGCGACCCGGATATTCGAATAAATATTCGGCTGGCGAAATCCCGCATCGTTGTGGCTCTGGATTTCTCCGGTGGCAGCCTGCACCGCCGAGGCTATCGCTTGCAGTCGGGAGAGGCACCACTGAAAGAAAACCTGGCCGCTGCTATTTTATTACGTGCCGACTGGCCTGCAATGGCAGCCAGGGGCGGAGCGCTAATTGATCCTATGTGTGGTTCGGCAACGCTGTTGCTGGAGGCCGCGATGATGTCGGCTGACATCGCACCCGGCCTGGCCAGAGAGCGTTTTGGCTTTGAGGCTTGGAAGGGGCACAATAAGGCTCAGTGGGCAGCGATTTTTCAAGACGCCGCAGGTCGCGCGCAGAGGGGCAGGGCAGCGCAACTGCCGGAGATACGTGGCTACGATGCAGACCCGGTGGTCATTCGCCGGGCGCAGGAGAATATCGCCAGAATTGGCCTGGAGAAAGTGGTTCGGGTGAGTTGCAAACCGCTGGCCGAGCTTCAAAAACCCAGCCATATGCCCCTGCCGTTGGGTTTGATTATCTGCAACCCGCCCTATGGTGAGCGCATGGGCGAAAAAGAAAGTTTACGCTACCTCTACCGGCAGTTGGGGGAGGTCATGTTGCGCGAGTTCAGCGGCTGGCAGGGCGCGGTGTTTACCGCCGATGTCGAATTGGGTAAAGCAACTGGCTTGCGCAGTTATAAACGCTATGCGCTGTACAACGGGGCATTGCCTTCCAGCCTGCTGCTATTCGACCTGGCCAATAACCAGATTCGCGGGTCTAAACCGGGGGCGGAAGATTCCACAGTCGCCGGTGGGGAGCTTTCGGACGGGGCGAAAATGTTTGCCAACCGTATCCGCAAAAACAAGAAGCGACTGTCGCGCTGGGTGAAGCGGGAAAATATTCAGTGCTATCGTTTGTACGATGCCGACATGCCGGAGTACGCGGTGGCGGTGGATGTGTACGGTGAAAACCTGCATGTTGCAGAATACCAGGCCCCGAAGGAGGTCGATGAGGAGGCCGCCAGTCGGCGCATGGCCGAGGTTGTGGCGGCGCTACCCGAAGCACTCGCTATAGCACCAGAGGCTATCAGTTACAAACGGCGGCAGCGGCAGCGAGGTTTGCGTCAGTACGAGAAAGAGGACAGCCGCGGAGAATTAAATAGCGTGAGAGAAGGGCAGGCCCGCCTGCTGGTCAATTTACACGATTACCTGGATACCGGCTTATTTCTCGACCACCGGCCCCTGCGCCTGCGTATCGCCAAAGAGGCCAGTGGCCAGGATTTTCTAAACTTGTTCTGTTACACGGGTGCGGCCACCATACACGCAGCACTGGGCGGGGCGAGATCCACAACCAGTGTCGATATGTCCAATACTTATCTGGGGTGGCTGCGAAAAAACCTGGCCCACAACGGACTGGGGGAAACCGGCAACTTGATGGTGAAGGCGAATTGTATTGAGTGGTTGGCGCAGGCCGAACAAAAATATGACTTGATTATGTTGGACCCGCCCTCATTCTCCAATTCGAAAAGTATGGATGACAGCTTTGACATCCAGCGCGATCACCTGTCGCTGATTGAGGCGACAATGGCGATTTTGCGGCCCGGGGGCACGCTGTACTTTTCCACCAATCGACGGAGCTTTAAACTGGATGACAGTTTACCCCAACTGCTGCGTTGCGAGGACATTAGTCGTGAGACGCTGGATCCTGACTTTCAGCGCAATGCAAAAATCCACAAATGCTGGCGAATTCAGCATGCCACGGATTAGGGGGATTACGCGCAAACAGTGGTGTTTTTTTTGGGCTTAAGTTGAAATATTTTTATACGAAATTATGAAACCAGTGAATTTTATTGCTCTCTAAGGTTAGTACCTACAAACCCAGTCGAGTAAAGGTTATTCACAGATGTGTTTCTATCGCTTGTTTTACAGTGTTTGCTGTAGGGGTGCCAAAGATAAAGCTACAAAAATAGCATAAGTCATTGATATTACATTACAAAGAGGCCCGCAGGAGGCTGATAAATCGATGTGTTCAGGAACCTGTTTAGCGCGATTTGGAATTTTGGCCAAAATCTGTCCCCAAAGTTATCCACAGGCCAGTCAGTGGGTAACTCGAGTTGCGCGGCGGTTCTACGCCAAAATCAGGGGGTATGCATTCGCCGGCGGCCGGCGCGGTGTTAGTTGCCTGTGACATCCATGCTCATTGTGTATCACAGCCAGAGTGGCAGTAGTGCCAAATTGGCCCAGGCAGCCAGTGCCGGAGCCCGGTCAGAACTGCGTGTGCGCACCCTGCGAGCCTGGGATGCCTGTACCAATGACCTGGCCGTAGCCGATGGGCTGCTGCTGATTGCCGCCGAAAATTCCGGGGCGCTCAGTGGCAGCATGAAAGACTTTCTGGATCGCAGCTTTTATCCGGCTATAGCGCGTGGCCTGGTGTTGCCCTATGCCCTCATTTTGAGTGCCGGGAATGACGGCAGGGGTGCGCAGCGTCAAGCACAGCGTATCCTTTCGGGTTATCCTTTTCCTGCGGCAACTGAGCCATTAATATTGCGTGGTGAAACCTGCGATGCTCACCTGCGAGACAGCGCAGCGCTGGGCCAGGCTTTTGCCGCCGGATTGGCTATGGGTATTTTTTAAGGGAAAAATTAGAATGAGTGAGCAAGAGTCAATTCCCGAGGGCTTTGAACTATTACCTCTGGGGCTGGGTTTTACCGATGTTATTCAGCCTTGCTATCGGCGTGTGCAGGGCGATACCGTGGCCATGGGGCTGAGGGTGGAGCAGAATCACTGCAATATGATGGGCTTTTGTCACGGTGGCGTGCTGATGACTCTCGCCGATATTGCCGCCGCCTCGGGCGTTAATATCGCCTGCGGTAAAAAAGCCGGCAGCCCCACATTAAACCTGAGTCTGGATTTTATCTCTGCCGGACGACTGGGGCAGTGGCTTGAAGCGCAAATCACCCATACATCGATTAAACGTCGCTTTGGCTTTTGCAGCGGTGTTATCAGTAATGCCGGGGGCGTGGTGGCGCGCTTCAATGGCACATTCTATTTACCCGAGCACGACGGTGTGTGGAAGGTTAACAAGAGGGTCGACGGTATTCTGGGGGAGTAGCCATCAGCCGGCCCGACAGTCCTCTGCCGCTTTGAGGCTGTCGATAAATGCCCGCGCCGCGCGTGACAAACTGCGGTCCCGGTGGTAAACCAGCCCCAGGGTTCGCTCTATGGCAGTCTCCTCTATCTTCAGCGACACAAGAGACGCATCTTTCATACTTCTGGGTAATACGGTCCAACCCAGCCCCACCGATGTCATCATCCTTATTGTCTCCAGGTAGTTTGTGGCGAGCGAGACCTGTAATTGCAGCTCATGCTGATCGAACAGTTTTTTTACAATCTGTCCAGTGTAGGTGTTGAGGCCCGGAAGAATCGCGGTGCACTGACTGAGTTCTTTCAGCTTGCTGCTGCCGGATTTTGCCAGGTTGTGGCCGCGCGCTACCAGAAAATCCAGCGGATCCTGCCACAGTGGTCGGGTTATCAAACTCTTATCAGTAGAGGGTGCCAGGGTAACGATGGCAAGTTCGACCTTGCCCTGCAAAACCAGTTCGTAGGCCTGCTCGGAGTCCATAAATTCGATATCTAACTGCACGGCGGGGCAGTTGTGGCTGAAATCGCTTAACACCGGGGGCAGACGGTGTAGCCCAATGTGATGGCTGGTTGCCAGACGCAGGCGCCCGGACACTTCACCGGAAAGGTCCCTGACGGCTTGTTCTGCCGCCAGTAACTGCTGGTGGACCGTTTTCGCATGGGGCAGCAGCGCCAACCCGGCCTCCGTTAAACTGATGTTGCGCCCTATGCGGTCGAACAGCGTCGTGTCCAGCTGCTGCTCAAGCAGTGCCACGCGTTTGCTCACGGCCCTGTCTCTTATACACATCTGACGCTGCCGACGA
>JADFVW010000268.1 GCA_015222725.1 Pseudomonadota bacterium
AGTGAGCGGATTCAGCGGGCGCGTATGTTAACATCCGCGCCCGCTGAATCCGCTCGAGCTGCACTCGACCGATCCGGCAGGTCGAACCAGCCCTTCAAACAGCACGGATTTTCCCAATATGGCTCCCTCCACACCTCAAGACAAGTCACTTGAAAAGAGCAAAATCAAATTTCTCCTGCTGGAAGGTGTACACCCTTCAGCGGTAGAGACCCTGAAAAGGGCGGGCTACGACAATATCGAATTACACAAAAAGGCCCTGCCACCAGCAGAGTTGAAAGCGGCTATCGCCAATGCCCACTTTGTCGGCATTCGCTCCCGTACCCAGCTGACAGAAGACGTGTTCGAGTCTGCGAAGAAACTGGTAGCAGTGGGCTGTTTTTGCATTGGCACCAACCAGGTTGACCTGACCGCCGCCACCCGCCGTGGCGTTGTGGTATTCAACGCGCCTTTTTCCAACACCCGCAGTGTGGCAGAACTGGTCATTGCGGAAGCTATATTGCTATTGCGCGGCGTCGCCGAGAAAAATGCCGCCGCACACCGTGGTGAATGGCTTAAGAGTGCGGTGAACTCGTTTGAGATACGCGGTAAAAAGCTGGGGATAATCGGCTACGGTAATATCGGCATGCAGCTGGGTGTCATCGCCGAAGGACTGGGTATGCAAGTGCAGTTCTATGACGTGACCAATAAACTACCCCTGGGCAATGCCCGCCAGATTCCCTCCCTGAACCAGCTGTTGGCTGACTCCGACGTGGTCAGCCTGCACGTCCCCGAGAGCGCATCGACCCAGAACATGATAGGCGCGGATCAGCTCGCGCACATGAAGCGCGCCGGCATTTTAATCAATGCCTCGCGCGGCACCGTGGTCGACATAGACGCGCTGGCCGCCAGCCTCGAAAGTGGCGCGCTGGGCGGGGCCGGCATCGACGTTTTCCCGGAAGAGCCGCGCTCCAATGAAGATGAATTCATATCCCCCCTGCGTCGCTTCGACAACACCCTGCTCACCCCGCATATAGGCGGAAGCACGGTTGAAGCCCAGGAGAACATCGGCATGGAGGTCGCTGAAAAGCTCGCGCATTACAGTGACAACGGCACCACGACTTCCTCGGTTAATTTTCCCGGGGTCGCCCTTCCGGAGCATGCGGGCTGTCACCGCCTGCTGCATATCCATCACAATGTGCCGGGTATAATGAGCGCAATCAACAATGTATTCTCACAGAACAACCTCAACGTGTCGGCACAGTATCTCCAGACCAACGACGCCGTCGGCTATGTAGTTATCGATATTGATGCCGAGTATAGCGATCTGGCATTGAGTAAGCTGGCGGACATTGAGGGAACCGTCCGTTCACGGGTGCTATTCTAGGACGGACCTGGAGCATGTGGATTTTGGAGTAACGACACCCGGTGACTAACGATAAAGACAGTTTCCTCGCCAATCTGGTTGCGCAACACGGCACGCCATTGGTGAAGTTTCTGGCGCGCAAACTGGACAGCCCGGAAGATGCTGCGGAAGTTGCGCAAGACGCTTTTTTGCGCCTGCATCGGATGGAGGAACCGGAAAAACTGGACAACGCCAGAGCATTTTTATTCCAGGTTGCCAATAACCTGGCCATAGACCAATTGCGGCGCAGAACACTTCATTTTCGGTTCCTTAACTCAGAAAAAGGCATGGCCTCCGACGGTGAGCCCGTTGACATCAACGCCATAGCAGCCTCCCCCGAACAAATAATCAGCGCCAGGGAAAAACTGGCTGCAATCTATCAAGCTGTAGACGAGCTGCCCTTCAAGGTCAAACAGGCTTTTTTGCTGCATCGCAAAAGTGGTCTATCCTACAATGACATAGCCCGGCAAATGGACGTCTCGGTTTCCAGTGTGGAAAAGTACATTTTGCAGGCGCTTAAACACTGCCGGGCACGGCTCGCAGCCTATTACGATGATGAAAATACATCGTCGCGAAAATAAAATACCTTGTGAGGTCTCAAGCCTCTGGTTCGTTTCACTAGCAAGAGGATAGCTGTGCGAAGCAGTTGGAATATTTTGCCCAGTGGGGGTGCAGGGAAGCAGGATGCGAGCTGACCATAACGAAAATACAGAGTGTGACCGCGACACGGCCGCGAGCTGGATTGCGCGTTTTCGCTCAGGCTCCGCCAGCGACGAAGACCGGGCGGCATTTGCCCTTTGGCTCGCTCAGGACAAGGCTCACAAGCAGGCCATGGATAGCATGCTGGACATGTGGCAAGACCTGGCCAGCGTTAAGCAGATGCATTCCGATATGCCGGGAGAGGCAGCCAACCAGAGCCGCCACTGGCTGCGGGCATCCGTCGCAACCGCTGCCTGCCTGGCAGTGGCACTGTTCATCTGGCCGCAGAACTCTCCGGACACCAACAAGCCTATATACTACCAGACAGCCCTTGGTGAGCAGCTCAGTATAGAGTTGGACGACGGCTCCACCACAACACTAAATACCAACTCCCGAATGTCGGTAAACTTCGATACAGAACATCGCCGCATAGAACTGATCCGGGGCGAAGCCTTTTTCAAGGTTGCCAAAGACCCCTCTCGCCCCTTCGATGTCGACGCGGGTAACGCCCGGGTGACCGCCATCGGCACAGCCTTCAACGTTTATCGGCACGGCCAGACTTCGAGTATTACTGTCGAGGAAGGTGTGGTGCGGGTAACTGAACTGGGGGCTACCGGTAGCCGTGCACCGGCAACAGAAATTCTTCACGCCAACCAACAGCTAAAAGCCACAGAACAGGGCCTACAGACTGCAACCGCTACCGATGTGAGCCAGTATACAGCCTGGCAGCGGGGTGAGCTTATCGCCAGTGAAATGACCCTGTTCGAATTTGTCCGCCAGATCGAACGCTACCACGACACCCATATCCTGATTTCGGACAGCAGTATCGCCGCGATGACCATCTCGGGTGTATTCCCACTGGATGAATTGGGCCCCATTTTACAAGCTCTGCAGCTCAGCCTTGGCCTGCAAGTTCTCTCCCTGAACGACAATACGCTACAGCTGATCAAGCCCGCCAGTTAGATATAAAACCCCCGCGGGTCTTGTCCGCACCCCACTAATGCCTTAAGTTCTAGTAGCCAATTACGTTGCTGACTTTGTTCCTTTAGCGGGAGGGCGGGATACGAACACCCACAGACACTTTGTTTGCACACTAATTGTGTGTGCCACTACAGTTTTTGCAGGCCTGCGCACACCGGGAGTGCGCGCGAGTGTGCCCGAAACCCTACAATTTGTTATCAATGCCCCCCAGTTGGGGCCCGCGCTAATTCAGTTCAGCCACCAGAGTGGCCTGCCCATTGTTTTCTCTTCCCGCATCACCCGCAACCGACCTGCCCCGCCCCTCACCGGAACCCTCAGCGCCAACCAGGCTCTCGATCACCTTCTGGCTGATACGGGACTTTCATGGGAGTTGGTAGAGGGCCGGATTATCGCGGTCTTTGAAACCCGCTGTAACAACCCGGAAACCAGCGGTGATCAGTGCCCCGACTCCAGCCAGACACTCAGCAAATATCCACTTTATGTACCAGGACTGGAGGAGACCTGGATCTACGGCACACAAACCACCGGCTCCCGTATTCGCCAGTCGAACAGCAATGGTGCCACTCCCGTGGACGTCATCTCCTCCCCCGACATAGAGCTCAGTGGCGCCCAGACACTGGGGGAATTATTAAAATTTGTACCCGCAGTAGCGGGAAACGCAGCCAGTACAGCCATATCGAATGGCGGCGATGGCACCGCTACCGTTACCCTTCGAGGGCTGCCCTCCAGTAATACCCTGGTGCTGATAAATGGGCGCAGGGTTGCCAATGACGGCCTGGCGGGGGAGTCCGTTGATTTAAACAGTATCCCGCCAGCTGCCGTTGAACGTATAGAAATACTCAAAGACGGTGCCTCGGCTATTTATGGCTCGGACGCCATAGCCGGTGTCGTCAATGTGATCATGAAGCAGGACTTTCATGGCTTTCTCGCTGAAACCTTTTACGGCGAGGCCGAATCAGGGGATTTGCTCACCCAGACACAGACGCTGCAATATGGCACCGGCATTCCCCACGGCTCTTTTTTCATCAGTGGCTCCCTCTACGATCAGGAGCCCATTTTCAGCCGGGACAGGGAAGTGTCCGAAAGTGCAGACACCCGCCCCCTGGGGGGAGCAGACCAGCGCTCCAGTGCAACGCCCGCAGCCAGGGTCACGCTGCCCAATGGCAGGCCGGTCATCCTGGATGGAGGCCAATACCGGCCGGCCGGCGACGAGGATTTATTCAACTACCAGGCCTTTACC
>JADFVW010000269.1 GCA_015222725.1 Pseudomonadota bacterium
CGCATTGAAGCCGCCACCGTCGAAGTGTTTATCCCGCAAATGTTGAATTACGATTTAACCGGGCACGTCAGCTTTGACAAGGGCTGCTATACCGGCCAGGAAGTTGTCGCCCGTTTGCATTACCGGGGTAAGCCCAAACGGCGGCTGTTTCAGGCTACGATGGAAAAGACCCTGGCTCTACAGGCGGGGTCTGCCCTTTACAGTTCTGCAACAGAGCAGAGTTCGGGAACTGTGGTAAACAGCGCCCTGGGTGCAAACGGTTTGCCAATAGCGTTGATAGTGGCTCCTGTAGCGGAGGGTGAAAGCGTCATACATCTGGACAGCCCGAATGGGCCATTACTGTCATATGCACCGCCAGATATTCAAAAATAGTTCGTTGCGAGCACCCGCGGGCCAGCCAACCGACCAGCCACTGCCATCTCATTCCTGCTGCTGCAACCTCTCGCCAAGCGCTATCATGCTGGTTTGATCGGGTTTCACCAATCCGGAACTGGGTCGATCGAGATCGGCTATCAGGAACAATACCATGGAAAATGACAGTGCCAGGGTTGCACTGGGAACGGGACTGCGGGAACCCTTGATACCCGAGTGAAAACCCATCCCCACCATCGACAGAAGAAGTACCACATACAGTGCAACCCAGATACTGGGTGGAATGCGATTGTGCAAACCCGCGGTAACGCGATCCTCGTGTATTTCAAAGATCTTGTTAATTGACTGGATTAGCAGGCTGAGCGTTACAGTAGGTTTCTCGCCAGCCGTCAATGCCTCAATTTCCTGCCACATCTGTTCTTGTAGTATCTCTGATTGTTTGATGATCATCATGGCACTGGTCTCGTCGCCAACACCGGCACGCAAAACCGTGTATTGAAGAAGCAACGCCCTGATATCTTCTCCCTGGTCGCCCGGCAGAAGCCGTGTTCGTAAGTAGGATGTCGAGATGACCTTGGTCTCTCCCAGAATAATATTTTTTCGATTGTCGTAATGATTTGCAGCCATGCTGAAAGTGAAGGCGAGCAGAAACGCCAGTAGACCGAGATTTGCGCCGGTCATTGAGGTGATCTGTGTTTCGTTATGCGAACCCGGCCCGCGGCTGCGGGAAACGCCCACTCGAAATCCCACTTCGTTAGCCACCCAGACGATTATAATTGTGGTGACCAGCACCCCCCAAAGAGGCATGCTGTCGATGAATACTCTTACCACTTTTTATCCATACTATGCCCGCTGATAAAACTCGATTAAGGACGTAATCACGATACAGCCTTCCCCTGCCGTGTCAATTTAATTGAACAGTCAGCCAGAGTCAAAAACACTTCTAACCCGTGAGCGCCAGACAGATGGCGGTGTACCCGTATGTTCACCGAATGCCTTGGTGAAATTTGCCAGATCGGCATAACACAGTCGTTCGGCCAGCCGGGTTATGGAAATGTCGGAATTCGACAACAAATCCATTGCCATGGCGATTCGTACGTCGTGCAGTAGTTCACGATAACTTGTTCCCAGCGCACTGAGCTTGCGCTGTAAGGTCCGTTTCTCAAATGGAAAGAAACGCGTGAGATACTCTTCGCCGACCAATTGCAGTTCCAGGTTTTTGCGTATCAGTATTCGCACTTCCTCTTGCAGGTCCCTGGGTCTGGAGCTTTTGATACTGTCGGCAAATTGAAAGAGCTTGTCGTGTCGAACTTCATCGTGTTGGGACAAACTGATGTTCAGGTCGGAAGAGTGGAACACCACACCGCAGAAATCGGCATCAAAGACCACGGGCGTATTAAAGACTCGCTTATACGGTAGGAGGTCCGCTGGTTTGGCAAAGGTGAAGTTCACCATGGTGGGTTGCCATTGATGGGCGGTAAGAAAGCCCGCAAATCGCCAGAATAAGGCGATAACAAGCTGTTCTATTTGTGTGTAACTGCCGGCGGAATCTTCTATTAGCGAGAAGATGACGTAGCTAACTTCCCCCTCGTTGCGCAATTGCCACAATGTGGCCTCCGTGTGGATGCTCATCAGCTTGAACAATTCATTCAGTGCTTCGCCCAGAGTAGCGGCAGATTGGGGAATCTCCCCCAGTATACCCAGGTACCTGGACAGGTCTCGGCGCTTCGCCAGTTCCAGGCCGAAATGGTCACACCCCGTAACCAGAGCCGATTTACCCAGAACCCTGGCGATGACCTGGCTGGACAGGAGTAGGTCCGGGTCGTGTAGTTGCGCCAGGTTCAGCCCCGCGTCGCGAGCGACCTCATGCGGGTTGCCCCCCAGATCAGAAACCAGCTGATCGAAGCCGCGAATTACTGCTGCCCGTGATGTGTTCGTCACTGTGGGTCATCCAGTTTGATGTTGACGCATAATGCCAAGTACGGGGATTGTCCGCAAGCTATGCTCGCTGAATCCAATGTGATGAAAAAACACACAGCACCCGTAGACGAGGAAAAGCCAATGAAGATGGAACAAGTAAGCAACACCTGCTTCGCAGTGCTCAACGAAAAGAACCGGGTTTGCGACGCCAACTCCGGGCTCATCAACGTCGGCGGCGGTATGGTCATCGATACCCAATCAGATCTCCCCCACGCCCGGCAGATGATCGAGATGTTCGGCAAGGTTTGGTCGGGAATGCCAGAACGGGTTGTCAACACACACGAGGATTCGGATCATGTGTTCGGCAATCAACTTTTCCAGGGGGCCGAGATCATCGGTCACAGGAGTTTACCGGAACGCATGAAAACGGTAGCGGAGCCAACAGAGCTTCAGCATATGATGCAGGCGGCGGCCGATCCGGTTACAGGCCCCCAGTTGAAGGCTATGCACCCAGGTCTTTCTGCTGCGGCCAACCAGCTCTCGGAAGACTATGACTTTAGCGGCGTCGAGCTTATTCCACCCACAACCTTGTTCGACGACCGCCTGGAAGTCACCCTGGATGATGTAGAGGTGCATATTCTCCATGTCGGGCCCTGCCATGAGGTTGGCGATGCCATTGTCTGGATGCCGAAAGAGCGTGTGCTGTTCGCGGGCGATGTGCTGTTCCGTTTGTGCACACCCATGGGTTGGGTGGGTACATTCGAAAAATGGTTTGAGACACTGGACATGATTACCAACGAGCTAAAACCCGACGTGATTGTGCCGGGGCACGGGCCTGTGTGCGGTTTGGAAGGGGTGACAGAAATGAAGGCCTACCTACAGTACGTGCGAAACGAGTCGCGTCATTTCTTCGACAATGGTGTTGCGGCCAGCGAAGCCGCACGCAGGATCGACCTCGGCCCCTACGCGGACTGGCTCTGCCCGGAGCGAATCTATATGAACATCGAACGGGCATATCGCGAGTTTCGTGGAGAACCATTCGATCAGCCGTGGGAGCAGGAGAAGACCTTCGACGAAATCTACGGCGTTGCCCTGGCCCGGGGCATTGTGCCAACTTTCTGATCATCAACTTGTGTGGGATAGACTGTCATGAAGCTCATTCGATTCGCCCCAGATAAATCTTCCACTCCACGCTTCGGCTGCATGATCGCGGGCCATGCGGTGGCATTTTCGATGCTTCAAGCACGCTCCGGAAACCCCTGTGAGTATTTGTTTGACAGTCGGACCTATCTCGCTCACTTACCGGACAGTGAGCAGGCGGCCCGCACTTTGCTTGAATGGGGTGAGCAGCATCTTCACGAACTGGGAGAGGATGAGCGCTTCGAGATAGATGCCGTGGTTCTCAAAGAACCCATTGAGGTTGCGGCGTTATTCGATTTCGGCCTCACGCCGCAACACCTCAAGAATTCTCTGGCGACCTTGATGAAGCATGAGAAGGACGATCCGCGAACGGCACCGATATTGCAGGCCATGGGTAAGAGTCTGCTCTCGGATAAGAGCGACGAGTCAGCGAGCCAACCGGAACCACTGTTTTACTATAAGGGCAACATGAACTCTATTGTTGGCGATGGTGAGACCATCTCGTGGCCATTGTACACCGCACGCCTGGACATCGAACCTGAACTCGCTGTGGTGTATGGCAACCCGGATCAGCCTGTCGCTGGCTTCTCTATTTTTAATGACGTTTCCGCCCGTGACGTACAAGCTCCAGAGTTTATTGGCGCGGGCGGACTCTGCTTGACCAAGGACATGAGTACAGGCAATCAACTCGGCCCCTATCTGGTCACTCTGGACGAAGTGGGGGATCCCTACAACCAGGAGGTTACCGTAACAGTGAATGGCAACGTCAGGTTTACCGGGTCCACGTCCGAGATCAGTCATCGGGCGGAGGCCATTTTTGCCTGGATGGAAGCAATCTGCCCAATCAAACCGGGTACGGTTATGGGCTTCGGCACTATACCGGGTTGTACGGGGCTGGATTTTGACGACTTCCTGAATCCAGGAGATACCATCGAGATCAACTTCGAGCGGCTCGGATCGCTGCGCTGCCGGTTTGCAGAGCCCGAGGCTGATCTCCGTCCCAGCCGCTGGCCGGTCAGGGCAGCGCTGAGAAAGTATCTTCCACACTCAGAAGTGAGTGCGAGCAAAGCTGCCAAGTAGTAGCGTCACATTCTAAATTCCATAGTGCCTATAGTTAAAGGTAAAACTGAGATGTCTAGTAAAACTAAGATCTGCTTTAATTCAGGAAATATCCAGTGTGCCGGTTGGTTCTACCAAGCCGTTAACAAATCGAAAGCCCCCTGTGTCATGCTTGGACATGGTTTTGCCGCCATTAAAGAACTGCGTCTCGAAGCCTATGCCGAGCGTTTTCAGCAGGCGGGCTATCATGTGTTGGTTTTTGATTATCGCCATTTTGGAGCAAGTGAGGGCAGCCCCAGACAGGTTCTCAGTATTGCCAAACAGCACAACGATTGGCAGGCAGCCATTGACCATGCTCGAACGCTAGACGAAGTGGACCGTGATAAAATCATTCTATGGGGAACCTCCTTCAGTGGCGGTCATGTGGTACCGGTGGCTGTTAAAGATGGCGCGATCGCGGCAGTGATATCGCAAGCGCCCTTTATGAATGGTCCCGCTACCCTAAGGGTGATTGGCACGCCGCGGGCCGCCCGACTCGCCATGTATGCAGTTGTTGATCTTGCCAGAAGTCTATTTAAGCTCAGCCCGCTGTATGTGGATGCTGTCGGTGAGCCAGGAACCTTCGCTGCGATGACAGCACCAGGCGAGGCTGTGGCTCTGCGTAAACTCTACCCCAAAAATATGCAGGTGAATGAAAAGGTGGCCGCCAGGATTTTTCTCTCGATGGGCCTGTACTCACCTGATAAAACGGTGTCGAAGCTCAATGTGCCCTGGCTGGTCCAGGTAGCTGAAAATGATCTGACAGCCCCCCCAATGTCTGCGATAAAAGCCGCGGAGAAGGCGGAAAAAGGCGAGCTCATCACATACGATACCGGACATTTTGATGTCTACATACCTCCTATTTTTGAAACAATTGTGGAAGATCAACTCAATTTCATTAGACGTCATGTGGAATGATGGTAAGAACCCTTTCCCCCAATCATAAACAGGAGCAGTGGACGCTACTACGGTAGACCATCGCGCCAGTCTTATAGACTTATCTCGCAGGCAGCCAACTACGCACTGCCAAGCGAATATTGGGCAAGAAACGATGTCGTGACGCTTATTGCCAAATTTCTCCCTATCTATTTTGTTATAAATCACTCAAAGGGATAGCCACAGCACCTGGGGAACCCCACACCGCAACAGGAGTGCTTATGCAATGGATTAAATTACCCTACCGGCGAGCAGGGATTATGGCGCTTATGCTGTCAGCCAGCATAGCCTGGGCCGATGACCGCCCTAACATCGTCATCATTTTGGCGGACGACATGGGTTATGCCGATATGGGCTCATTTGGCGGTGAGATCGACACGCCGAATCTGGACGCCCTAGCCGCTGAGGGCGTGCGCTTCACCCAGTTTTATACCCACGCCAGCTGCTCACCCACCCGATCTGTCATGTTGTCCGGAGTCGATACGCATCTTAACGGGCTGGGCAATATGAGCGAGTGGACGGCGCCCAATCAGAAAGGTGTACCGGGCTACGAAGGCTATCTCAACGACTCGGTGGTGACCCTGCCACAGCTGCTTCTGCGGGGCGGCTACCACACCTATATGACCGGCAAGTGGCACCTGGGCAAGGCGCCCGACAAGATCCCCCGGGCGCGGGGTTTCGAGCGCGACTTTTCACTGCTGGATGGTGGTGGCAACTACTGGGACATGAAAAATGTAACAGCGCTCACACCCCGCCTGGTGTTCACCGAGGACGGCCAGTATCTCAGCGAACTGCCCGAGGGCTACTACGCAACACGCACTTATACCGACAAGATGATCGATTTTATCGAGGCGAACCGGGGAGACGACAATCCATTTTTCGCCTACGTTGCCCACCAGGCGCCCCACGACCCCTATCACCTGCCCAAAGAGTGGCGTGAGAGGCACGTCGGCGAGTACGACAAGGGCTGGGATAGTTTCCGGCGCGAGCGACTGAATCGGCAAATCGAACTGGGCATCACAAAGAAGGGCACGGCGCTTGCCGAGCGAATGTGGTTTATTCCTGACCCAACCCAGCTGGCCCCTGCCCCGCGGGCAGTACTGGGTATGAAGATGGAGTTGTACGCTGGCATGGTTGAGAACATGGACCACCATGTCGGGCGCCTGGTTAACTACCTGAAATCCATTGGCGAGTACGATAATACGATCTTTTTGGTGTTCGGTGACAATGGCGCCGAGGGCACGGACCTGTTTGAAATGATCGCCGGAACACCCGGCACGCTCAACTATCTGAATGCAGCAATCAACTGGTCCAATACGGACCCCAAGGCCTGGGGTGAGCCCGGCTCCTTTATTGGCTACGGCCCCATGTGGGCACAGGTGTCCATGACGCCCTTCAGCCAGTACAAGGGCTGGCTGGCGGAAGGGGGTATACGCAATGCCCTGATTGTAAGCGGCCCTGTAGTTGGCCGCCCCGACGGCAGTATTAACGACGCTGTCATGCATATTGTGGACATCATGCCGACTCTGCTGGACGTCGCGGGAACAGAGTATCCGACGCACTTGAATGGGTCGGAACTGCCGCCGATCACTGGAAAGTCCTGGCTACCCCTATTGGCTGGCGAGGCCGACACCATTCGATCCGGCCAGGACTACCTGGCCTGGGAGCTGTTCGGCAATCGGGCGCTGCGGCAAGGCGACTGGAAACTGCGCTGGCAGTGGAAGCCCTTCGGGACCGGTGACTGGGAACTCTACAATCTCGCCACCGATCCCAGTGAACGCAGTAATCTCGCTGACCAGGCACCGGACAAAGTCGCCGCCCTGAGGATATTGTGGGAACAGTATGTGGCAGAGAATAACGTCATTATACCCAGTCGCTCAATCTTTGAGACGCTGGAAAAACAGTTGCCCAAGCGCGTGCCGGATGACCCCGGTTATCCACCCCTTATCAACAAACGGCAGTTTGTCCCACCCCCCGAAATGGTAAAGGAGTCTACGTAATGAAGTTCTCATTGAGTATGCAATCAATCCTGGCGATGGCCGTAATTTTAATGCTCGCGCTGCCGCAGTCCGTTTCTGCTCAAGTGCCGGCGCGTTTCTACTGGAAAAACCTGGTAGGCGGTAATGCCGTGCCCGTGGTTTACATGGACATGAGCGGCAATGCCAACCCCCTGGACCCGGCACAATTTGTGGTGCCCGAATCCAGCTTTGAAGCCACTGTGGCGCTGGGCGGCTATGCCAAGACGTTTACCCTGTTCGACCGTTCTGCCCTGGTGGCGGCCCTGTTGCCGGTAGGCAGAATATCGGGCGGCGCGTCGCTGTTTGGGCGCGATTTTACGGAAAGTACCAATGGTTTTGGTGACCCGACCCTTGAGTTTGTCATCAATGTGCTTGGGCCACCGGCCATTAAAAATATTCCCCAGGCGATGCGCTATGAACCCGGTTTTTCTCTGGACCTGTTGGTTGACCTGATTGTCCCCGTGGGTGAATACGATGATGACCAACTGTTGAATATGGGCCAGAACCGTTGGTACGGACGGGTAGCTGCCCCCATTGTGTGGCAGATTGGTAGCTGGGTTCCCGGGAGACGCACTACCCTGGAGTTTTTGCCCTCAGTGTGGCTGTTTGACGATAACGACGATTTTTTGGGACACAATCTTTCCACCGATCCCAAGTTTCAGGTGGAGGCCCACCTAACTAGAGATTTTCATAAAGATCTCTGGGGATCGATCGACGTCAACTGGATGGGCGGCGGAAAATCCAGCCTGGATGGCATCGACGGGGACGATCTGGACATGGTCGGCGTGGGCTTCACACTGGGTTACCACGTCAATGAAAACTTTCAGCTGACTGCCGGTTACCTGGCGAGTGTTAGCGACGACGATCCCACCGATCTGCAAGTGGATGTGTTCAAAGTGTCTCTGGTATTTGGCTGGCACCCCCTGGTGGAGGGGATGAAACGACTGGGCGGAGAGTAGCCCACCACCGCGATCAGGAGTCATGTATAATGAAGCTAGCACTGGCCCCGGCACTAATTGTTCTGCTCCTGTCGTGTACAAACACCTGGGGACGGTCCAAAACCGACATCGTCACCCTGCACAATGGCGATAATGTCACCTGCGAAATCAAATCACTGTATGCCGGACTGCTGGAATGCAGCACCGATGTCATGGGGACACTCAGCATAGAGTGGGATGGAATCGCCAGTATCTCCAGCAACTACGAATTTCAGGTACGCTATAGCGATGGCTCCCGCCACATCGGACGGATAGATTCTACGGGTACTCCGGGCAGTATTGGTATCGTGGGTGATAGTGGCGCAATTGATAGTGATTGGTTACAGGTAGTGGAATTGCGACCCCTGCAGACAACGCTCAAAGATGCAATGGATATCTACCTGGGCGCCGGCTACGACTACACCAAAGCCTCTGAAACCAGCCAGATCACCCTGGGGCTGGACATCAGCTATGAACAAGAACGGTCGCGCAGCGCCCTGAAATTACGCCATGTGACAAGCGACACCCGTGAGGAATCCTTCAGCAGCACGAAACTGAATCTGTCTCGCGGCTTTTTCAATGACCGAACCAGGCGCTTGTTTCGATACGGGAATTCTTCCTATGAATCGAACGACCAGCTGGCACTGGATTACCGCGTGTCCCTCGGCGCGGGCTTCGGCCGTTACTTTATCGATAATCACGAGCGCCAACTGATATCCGCAATAGGACTACAGGCCAATACCGAGCGCGATCTTGCGGGCGAACAACAGGAGAGCCTTGAAGGCGCTCTTAGGCTGGAATTCGCCACCTGGAAATTTGATCCCCCCGAACTGGATGTCAGGCTTACCCTGAATCTGTATCCCAGCCTGACCGACAGTGGTCGTTTGCGTGGTGATTCGGATCTACGACTTCGTTGGGAACTGTACAAGGATCTATTTTGGGATGTCACCGCCTGGGGCGTGTATGACAATCGGAATATCGGCGATGGCAACTTGGACTATGGGGTGTCGACTGGGATTGGCTGGGATTATTGAGCACTGTGCGTGCCAGAGAGGGCTTTAACTGGTCTGTGTGACCTACGGGACGCTAAAGTTCGGATATTTACCGTCGTAATAAGCCAAATTGTGGAAAAGTCGAGATTTCTGCTGAGGATTTTTCCACTGTATGCGATGCTAATTGCCAGCTGGGTTACGCGGGAGTGGATACGGACATCGCATCGGCGATGTACACATTCTCTGTGCCCACAGCTACTATCACGGCACTGGTTAAATCCCTATACCGCTGGTAGCATGTTCAACCCCACATCGAAACAAGGTGGTGATCCCAATGTTTGAACGAAATAAAAGCAAGCAGGCAGCCCCAGCGGCAGCAAGCCCTGCAGCAACACAAAGCAGTGCTACAACCACGACTCCGACCCCTGCAACAGCGAGGAATACAGCAATGATTGGACCCAATATAAAAATCAAAGGCACAATCTCGGGCGATGAAGACCTGCTCATACAAGGCAAAGTTGAAGGTACTATTGAACTGGGTGAACACGAAGTCTCCGTCGGCCAGAGCGCGGAGGTTAAGGCCAACATTCACGCCAAGGCTGTCAAAGTCGAAGGCGCAGTCACCGGCGATATCAACGGCTCAGAAAAAGTCGTCATCTCCAAATCTGGCAACGTGCGCGGTAATATTATTGCACCACGGGTAACACTTGAAGATGGCGCTATATTCAAAGGCAGCATTGACATGGATCCGGGCGAGGCCAGCTCCGCCGCAGTTTCAATCAAGTCGGACAAACCCGCAGGCAA
>JADFVW010000270.1 GCA_015222725.1 Pseudomonadota bacterium
AGCTTCGAAACATGATGCATGCACCTCACAGGTATATCCCATATTTCAGGAATATACCCTACATGCAAGCAGAATGTGTCCAGTCCAATTAGCTCGTACAAAGATTCAAAAATCTTATAAATATCAATCAGATAGTGGCCGGGACGACGGGGCCGGACATATAGCGGCCAACTAGAGAGTACACTCAGCCCTGAATGCAGTTAATAACAACAATAAACCAGAGGCATCATGACTTACTCTAAATCAATTCTCCCTTACTGACCGAGGCCAGGCATGACAAGAAATAAAGCAATCCTCGGCACCATTATCCTTCTGGTGCTCGCCCCCCTTATTTACCTGGGCGTATCTCCCAAGGGCAAAATTATTCTTGTCCGGTTGCTGGCCACGGAGTCAACACTCAGGGAATACAGCCTGCCGGAAAGAACACAGTGGCGCCCAATTGGTGCCAAGAAAATTTCCCTTAACGAAAATGTTAACGCCCGTCAGGTCACCTTCGGCCGTTCCTTGCATACCGACACCCATGGCTCAGATGAAATCGCAACCGTTATAGCACCCGCAGTCGCAGTGGACTGGACGGTAGAGACAAATTTCTTCATCGCCGAGGGCCCGGTATTCGACAAAGAGGGAAACATTTATTTCAGCCCTATTTTTCCACCTGAAGACGTCATTATGGTCTCACTGGAGCCCAGCAAAGGTGAGCGACGCTGGGTGGTTGAGGGCTTTAGCGCGGGTGCAGGTACGCCACTGATTCTTATCGACCCGGAGACTGGCGATGACATCATCTACATTGGCACTTACGACCGCGCAATGGCACTCAAAACGGACGGCACCGTTATTTGGGATGTGTCGACCGGCCTGGCTCTCATCGACCCCCAGAACCCGCAACCCAGTCAGCACAGCTACGGCATCAATTACCACATACAATCCGACGCTCTAATCGCTGCAATGGCAGACGGGCATGTCTATGTTCTGGACAGGAAAACAGGCAGGCAGTTGCTGACTGAGCCGTTCATCATGCCCGGCGCCAAAACCAAACTGACAAACTTTTCCCTACCCGAGGACATTGCCGAAAAAGCGAACCGGGATATCGCCCATATGGTCGGAGCGCCTGACGCGAACCAGGACCCGGTCAATGCCGTTCTACATGCGGCAGCCGGCGAGTTGCAGAAAGTTTCGAATTTCTTTTCCATCGACAGTAATAGCGGGCGAATCTGGATCGCGGCAACGCTACCCGACGAGGAAGATGGCAATCCCGATGGGTGGTCCGACTTTGCCGCTTTGTATGGCCTGGATCTGGTAGCAGAAGGTCCCAACTACAGGCTCGACATACAGGTCGTGTCCCAGGTGCCGGGTGGCACAGCCTCTACACCGGCCATCAGCCCCGACGGAAAGCGCATCTACGTGGCGGATGCGTTTGGCAGCATTTATGCAATCAATAGCGCTAATGGCGAAAAGTTCTGGTCTTTTGATGTTGGCAGCAAAGTAACCGGCTCACTGTCTGTCGCTGCGGACAACGGAGAAGTTTTCGCCAACACCCGAACAGACATCAAAAAGATAATCGATCACGGCGATCATGCTGAACTTGCGTGGGTCGCAAATATGAATATGTACAAGACGGGTCGGTTTCAGAAAAACTTCAAGGATCTCGGCGCAGAAATCGGGGCCAATGGCATCGCTTTCGCCGGGGCTGTAGGCATTGTTGCAGGCAAGCAACGCTTCGCAGCAAAGCTTGGTGTAGGCCTCATCGACAGGGAATCCGGCGAAGTCACATACTTTACAGAGGGTGCTGAGGACTCTGTGTCCTCAATGGTGACAGGGCCGGATGGCGGCATGTACATAGGCAACTCCCCACTGCGCCGGGTCATTGGGCGAGCGGTTCTCGGCAAAGCTCACAGCCCGCAAGCCGTCGTGGGGGGCATCACGAAATTCAAGCCCATCCACCAGAACCTGATGATAAGAGATGCCCTCTGGGCGGCCGCCAATCGCGCGGAAAACGCAGCTACTATTGTTAACTCCCATCCACGAGTAGTAAAACAGGATATCTTCCAGATCGGGCAACTACTGGACCAGTGCAGGCGCACTCCAGCTTCCGCCATCCGCGAGGGAAGCCTGAGCCAGGGCAATTGGGTGCTTATTGAAAATACAATCGCACAGGCCGAAGAAAATCTCACGGTAGATGCAGAGGCTCTTTCGAATGCGAGCAAATTGCTGGAGC
>JADFVW010000002.1 GCA_015222725.1 Pseudomonadota bacterium
ATTGTAACAATTCCAACAAGGTCTTGCGTATCGCGCTGTGTCTGGTAAGATGCCCGCCTATTTTTTGACCGGCCAATGGCCAACTCCCAAGCCAGGTGCGGTACTCGATACAAGATCGAGCGGCGGTGCCACAGACAAGGAGCTTCATTATGAAAGCTGCGATTCACCCTAAGTACGAAGATGTTACCGCAACCTGCAGTTGTGGCAACGAAGTAAAAACACGCTCAACTTCCTGTGCGGATTTCCACATCGACGTGTGCTCCGAGTGTCACCCGTTTTACACCGGCAAGCAGAAGATTCTCGATACCGGCGGGCGTGTAGATCGTTTCAACAAGCGCTTCGGCGGTCGTGGAACCAAGAAAGCGTAAGAAATGCAGGTGCTGCGCCAGCAGTGCCAGACTGGAAGCGCCAATTCCCCTGGGGGTAAGGCGCTTTTTTTATGCCTTGTCGAGGGCAGTGCTTTTCTATATTCTCTGATGCCCATTTTCCATGGCTGGTGAAGCCCGGCCCGGTAATACTTATGTCCGATGATTTAACGCGAGCTGCCCTGGCCTACCACGCTGAGCCCACCCCGGGAAAAATAAGCATCGAGCTGAGTACACCCGCGGATACACTGGAGGATCTGGCTTTGGCCTATAGTCCCGGTGTGGCAGCTCCATGTAGAGAGATTGCCAAGGATCCCATGGATGCCTATATCTATACCGGCAAGGGAAATCTCGTTGCCGTCATCACTAATGGCACGGCCGTATTGGGCCTGGGGAATCTGGGTGCCCTGGCCAGCAAGCCTGTTATGGAGGGTAAGGCCCTGCTGTTTAAGCGTTTCGCCGGGGTCAACGCCGTCGATATTGAGGTGGATACAGAAGATCCCGCAGAATTCATCTCCACGGTTAAATGCATTGCCGATACCTTCGGTGGCATTAACCTTGAGGACATCAAGGCGCCAGAGTGTTTCGAGATTGAGTCAGCGCTTATTGAGCAGTGTAAGATTCCGGTTTTTCACGACGACCAGCACGGCACCGCCATTGTTACCGCTGCGGGCCTGTTAAATGCCCTGGAAATTCAGGGAAAGTCGGTGGAAGATGCAGTGATTACCTGCCTGGGTGCTGGCGCAGCGGCAATTGCCTGCATGCGATTGATCGTCAGCATGGGTGCGCGCAAGGAAAATATCTACATGCTGGATCGGCGCGGGGTTATCACCGTTGGCCGCGAAGGCCTGAACGTCTATAAGGAAGAGTTTGCCAATGTTACGGACAAGCGCAGCCTGGCCGACGCCGTGAGGGGTGCAGATGTGTTTGTTGGCTTGTCCGGGGCCAATCTTCTCAGCCCCGAAATGCTGCAGTCCATGGCCGACAGGCCAGTGGTCTTCGCCTGTTCCAATCCGGACCCGGAAATCTCCCCGGAAGTGGCGAACGCGGTGCGCGATGACCTTATTATTGCCACCGGGCGCTCCGATTATCCCAACCAGGTCAATAATGTACTGGGCTTTCCTTTTATCTTCAGGGGGGCGCTGGATGTTCGCGCCGGACGCATCAACGAAGAGATGAAGGTGGCTGCGGTGCGCGCACTTTGTGAACTGACTAAAGAAGCAGTGCCGCAGGAGGTCTTGGATAGCTGCGGCCTGGATTCACTGGCGTTTGGCACCGATTATATTATTCCCAAACCGATAGACAGTCGCCTGCTGAGCTGGCTGGCTCCTGCGGTGGCAAAGGCGGCTGTGGACAGTGGTGTTGCCGGCCTGCCCTACCCCGAGGACTATCAACCCACCCTATAGTCATCTGCGTCGGCTTGTATCGTTTAAAAGATATCCTGAACCAGGTCTTCTGTTCCCAGGCTGCCGGCCCCGGGGCCCTCTTGTGCAGCTCCCTGTTTCGGCACTTTTGATTCCCTGAAATACTCAAATATGGCATTTTTCTGCCCCGGTTGTGCCAGCAGTCCTGTTTCCGGGTCAATTTTGACATTGACTATACCCAGGGGAAGAGGGCGCTCTTCGTCAGGGCTGTTGCGCAGTGCTTCACGCATGAAGTCAATCCAGATAGGCAGGGCGGCGGTGCCACCAAACTCTCGCCGACCCAAAGGGGTATAGTTGTCGAAGCCCACCCAGGTGGTGGTGACCACGTCCCGGTTGTAGCCTGAAAACCAGGCATCCATAGGCCCGTTTGTCGTGCCGGTCTTGCCTGCCAGATCACCTCGCTTCAGTACCAGAGCGCGTCTTCCGGTACCCCTGGTAATGACGTCCTGCAGTATGCTGTCTATTATGAAATTGATGCCTGCATCCATAACCCTGGGTGCCCGTGGGAGCTCTGAGTCGGTGCTTTCGGGGTTCGCCAGAATATCTTCCATGCTCATCTCTTCGATGTCTTCGCCTGCCAGGGCAAACTCACCTGAGGTGGCGCCCTCGTCTGGCGACAATTGCTCCTCGCAGTTTCTGCATACGGTAGGGGGGCGGGCTTCAAAGACCACTTCGCCGGCAAGGTTTTCAATTCGCTGTATCAGGAAGGGCTCAACCGCGTACCCGCCATTGGCCAGCACCGTATAGGCAGAGGCCAGTTCCAGGGGGGATACGGCGTGGGTGCCCAGGGCCAGGGACAGGTCGGCGGTGAACTCGGCAGTATTGAACCCGAAACGCCCGGCATAATCGATCACCTGGTTAGTGCCCATCTGCTGCAGCAGTCGAATGGACACCAGGTTTCTGGACTTGGTCAGCGCCCAGCGCAAACGGGTGGGGCCGTAAAACTTGCCGCCGTCATTCTCAGGTCGCCACACGCCCTCCAAAGAGCTGTCCTCAAACACCACCGGGGCGTCATTGATGAGGCTGGCCGCGGTAAAGCCGGCATCGAAGGCCGCGCTATAGACAAAAGGCTTGAAGTTGGACCCCGGCTGCCGTTTTGCCTGAGTGGCCCGGTTAAACTTGCTCTGTTCGAACCCAAGCCCACCGACGATGGAAACTATGGCGCCGTTATCCGGTGATAGCGACACCAGTGCGGCCTGCACGGCGGGAATTTGGGCTAAAAACCAGACGCCTTCGTCGTCCTGCCTGGTCCGGATCAAGTCTCCGGTTGACAGCACATCGGCGGGTGTTTTGGGCGCGGAGCCGCGGGAGTTTTCGCTTAAATAGGGGCTGGCCTGGCGAATTCCATCGTCCCACCACAGGTCATGGGAGCTTCCGTCTGCCAGTAGCATGCTGATTTTGTCCTCCATAACATAGGTGACAATAGCGGCTTGTAGCCCGGCAATGGTCCGGGTATTGGTAAGGGCCTCCAGCCATTTGTCCATTTCGGGCTGTTCATAGGCGTTTGGGTCGGCCGGTGGTAGTTGCTGTTCGGGGCCTCTGTAGCCGTGGCGTTTGTCGTAGGTAAACAGTCCATTGGTTACCGCCTGCTGGGCGACCTGCTGCAACTCGCTACTGATGGTGGTGTAGACGTGATAACCGTCATTATAAGCCGACATGCCATAACGCTGTAACATCTGTTGACGGGTCATCTCCGCCGCATAGTGGGCAGCAAAACTGAGTTGGGCATCGTGGTGTCGCGCTGTGACCGGTTGTGTCACTGCCGTGGAGTGCTCTGCGGGGGTGATGTAGCCCAGCGTGAGCATACGACCGAGTATCCAGTTGCGTCGCAGCTTGCCTGCCTCCGGGCCGCGTATGGGGTTGTTTCGTGAGGGGGCCTTGGGAATCCCCGCCAGCATGGCATACTGAGCGAGGTTCAGCTCGCTCATACCCTTGCCATAATAGACTTGCGAGGCCGCCTCAAAGCCGTATGCGCGGTGCCCCAGGAATATCCTGTTGAAATAAAGCTCAAAAATTTCCTCTTTATCCAGGGCTTTCTCTATCTCGAGGGATAGCAGTATTTCATTGAACTTTCGAATGAAGGTTCGATCCAGGGAGAGGAAATAGTTGCGCGCCACTTGCATGGTCAGGGTGCTGCCCCCCGACCCCTTCTCTCCCGTCAATACAAGTTCGGATACGGCCCGCATCAGGCCCATCAGGTCTATTCCTCCGTGGGAAAAGAAGCTGTCATCCTCGGCGGCGAGCAGGGCCTTTACAAATTGGCCCGGAATTTCTGCGTAGGGCAGCGGATTGCGCTTCTTTTCGCCAAACTGGCCTATCAAGTCGCCTTCACGGGTAAAAACCCGCATGGGTGTCTGTAATTTCACGTCCCTCAGTGTCTCTACATCGGGGAGCTTGGGGCTCAGGTAGAGATAAACCCCCGCCAATAGCCAAAGACCCCCCAGAAAGCCCAATACTGACAGGCGAAAAATTAAGTGTAGATATTTCATACTCTCCTTTTACTAAAGCGTTCGCTTGTAGTACTTTTAGATCAGGGTGCAGTTTGCCGATTGGTAATTATAAGCCTTTTTAGGCTTTTGATATAATTGTGTGTATGTTATATCTACTAATTAATGTATCGGTGTATAAGAATATCCTAAGTTAGTGAAACTGATAGGAAAATAAAATTGCTCGGTATGATAGGGAAACGAAAAAAGACACCGGTTCTGGGGCTGGACATTAGTTCAACGACGGTGAAGCTGTTGGAGTTGAGCTACGCGGGGGGTAAGTACCGCGTGGAGAGCTACGCAGTGAGCTCTCTGCCTCTGGACGCGGTCATCGAGAAAAACGTTAACGATGTGGATGGCGTTGCCAATGCTATTCGCAGTGTTATCGCGCAATCGCGGACAAAGCTGAAAGTTGTCGCTGCAGCGGTCGCGGGCTCATCGGTTATTACCAAGATGATCGACATGCCCGAGGGCCTGAGTGAAGACGATATGGAGACTCAGCTAACTCTGGAGGCAGATCAATACATTCCCTACCCGCTGGAAGAAGTCGCCATCGACTTTGAAATCCAGGGGTCATCTCCCGCCCGGGACAATCTGGTTGAGGTGCTTTTGGCGGCCTGTCGACGCGAGACCATCGACGCCCGGGTCGAGGCCATTGAGGGCGCCGAGTTGAGCGCCAAAATCATGGATGTCGAGGCCTACGCTATGGAGCGTGCCTTTTCCCTGATCGAGTCTCAGGAGGGCATGGAGGGCGAAAATACCGTGGCGGTGGTCGATATTGGTGCAACCATGACCACACTCAGTGTTTTGACCAACGGCCAGACAATTTATACCCGCGAACAGTTGTTCGGTGGTAAGCAGCTGACCGACGAGATTATGCGGCGCTATGGCCTGCCCCTGGAAGAGGCGGGTCTGGCGAAAAAACAGGGCGGCCTGCCCGATGATTACGAGCCCGAGGTGTTGGAGCCGTTCAAGGATGCGGTTGTGCAGCAGGTTGCCAGGTCGCTACAGTTCTTCTTCTCCTCCAGCCAGTACAACGATGTCGATTATATTATCCTGGCGGGCGGTGTCGCCTCCATGGAGGGCTTGCCGGAACTGGTTCAGGAAAAACTCGGTACACCGACCACGGTGGCAAACCCATTCGCCGAGATGACTATCTCCTCTAGAGTCAATGCGGTCGCGCTCAGCAGTGATGCCCCGGCCATGATGATTGCCTGTGGTCTGGCCCTACGGAGTTTTGACTAATGGCGCAAATTAACCTACTTCCCTGGCGCGATGAGCGCAGGCAGGAGCTCAAGAAAGAGTTTTTGGGTGTCATCGCCTTCGTCCTCGCGCTCGCCGTAGGTCTGGTTCTGCTGGGCGATCGTGTGGTAAATAGCCAGATTGATGAGCAAAAATCGCGCAACCAGTACCTGAAGCAGCACATCGCCGTTTTGGACAAGCAGGTGGCCGAAATTCGCGATATACAGAAAAAGCGCAATCAGCTACTGGATCGGATGCGGGTCATTCAGGAATTACAGGGGAATCGCCCCATTATCGTACGCATCCTCGATCAGTTGGTTAGAACGGTTCCGGATGGGGTGTTTTACACTCGATTAACGACCAAAAACAAAGCGATCACTATTAGCGGTGTTGCAGAATCCAACAATCGGGTATCCAGTCTCATGCGGCGGCTGGATGCATCTGACTGGTTGTCGGATCCCAATCTGGATGCGGTCAGGGCGGCTCCCGCATACGGCGAGCAGGCCACCACATTCAACCTGACTGTAAAAGTGCAACTGCCGACGACCGGCGCTCAGGACGGGGAAGGGTGAACCATGGCATTTGAGGACACATTAAGCTCGCTACGCGAATTCGACATCAACGACCTGGACTTTGATAATGTCGGATCGTGGCCCGTTGCAATAAAATTGCTTATCTGGGCGGCGCTGATTACCGGCGTATTAGTCGCCGGGTATTACTACCACATTGAAGATTTACAGCTACAGCTGGCTACTGTGGAGGCGAAAGAAGTAGAGCTGAAGAAAGAGTTTGAAAAGAAGGCTTTCCAGGCCGCTAATCTGGATGCTTACCGGCGCCAGATGGTAGAGATGGAAGAATCCTTTGGCGCGCTGGTCAGCCAGCTCCCCAGTGATACGGAAGTGCCTGGTTTGCTGGAAGACATCACCAATAAGGGTTTGTTGAACGGCCTGGAGATTTCCAGTATCGACCTGCAAAAAGAGCAGGCTAAGGAATTTTATGTGGAGCTGCCCATCGCGATCAAAGCGGTGGGCTCCTATCACGATCTGGGCGCTTTTATCAGTGCCATGGCTGGCCTGCCACGGATCGTCACCTTGCATGACTTCACCATTTCAGCCCAGTCGGCGGGGTCCAACAGGCTCAATATGAGCATTATTGCCAAAACCTATCGATACAAGGATGGGGACGCGTAGCCATGAAAAATACACTAGCCAGCGCTTTCGCTGTCCTTATTTCAAGCCTGTTGCTCAGCGGCTGTGGCAGCAGCGACTTTTCTGACCTGGATTCATTTATGGCGGAAAAAAAGGCGCGCCCCGGCGGTATTATTGCGCCTATACCAACGTTCAAGGCCTATGAGGCGTTTTCCTACAGTGCGGCGGTTCAGCGCAGCCCCTTCAACCGGCCTATCGAAGTGCGCGATATAGCACAATTGCAGGCAATTAGTGCGATCAAGCCCGACAACAACCGGGCCAAGGAATTTTTGGAGCAGTACACGTTTGATTCACTGGGTATGGTGGGAACGCTGGAAAAAGGCGAGGCGGACTGGACCTTGATCCAGGACCCTGAGGGAGGCGTTCACCGGGTACAGCTTGGGGAGTACCTGGGGCGTAACCACGGGAGAATTGTGGAAATGACAGACACCTATGTAGCGGTGATCGAGATCGTGAGCGACGGAAGTGCCGAGGGCTGGGTCGAGCGTCCTCGCACCATTAAATTAAACGGCATATAAGCCGGGGCTATTGGTGATTGCCATGTCGAAACAGACATCGAGTAAAATGATGATAAAAAAATTAACATCGGGGATAGGGCCAGTGAGAACAATAATGCATAAGCGTGGACAGGGATTACGACTGGGGGCAGTGTGGCTGCTGCTAGCGGTATTTGCCAGCGTTGCACAGGCCGCACCAACCATTACCGATATTGAGTTCAGCTCACGGCCCGGCAGTAAATTTGAAATTCGCCTCGATTTTGACCAGCTTCCCCCGGATATCAACGCTTATACCATTGAGAAGCCCGCTAGAATTGCCATCGATTTCCCCAATACCAGTAGCTCTCTGGAGCGCAAGAGCTACTCCCTACCCTACGGTAATGCAACCGGCGTTGTCGTACTGGAGTCGGGCGATCGAACTCGTCTGGTGGTGAATCTTGTCAAACTTGTGCCCTATGAAACCCATATTGACGGTAACAGTCTGCGGGTTATTATCGGCCAGGACGGCGGCCCCAGCTATGCCAAACAGACCTCGGATGCCAATCGCCTGAAGACCAAGGTAGAGCCGGTTATTCGGATTAGATCAGAAATCACTGACCTGCAGTTCCAGCGCAGTGGCGATGGTGAAGGCCGGCTGGTTCTCGAACTGACTGATCCCTCGGTAGATGTGAATGTGTTTAGCGAAGCGGGTAATGTGAAACTGCAGTTTCTCGATACCACGGTGCCAGAGCGGCTCATGCGCCGTTATGACGTTACCGATTTTGCTACACCGGTGGAAAGCATTGACGTTATGACTACCGAGCGCGGTGCCACCCTGACGTTGAAGACCACGGGTGACTTCGACTATCTAGCCTACCAGACAAAAGACCAGTATATACTCAGCGTCAAGCCATTGACCAAAAAGGAGTTGGAAGAGCGCCTGAATGAATTTACCTATGTGGGCGATCGTATTTCGCTCAATTTTCAGGATATTGAAGTCAGGGCAGTACTCCAGTTGATAGCCGACTTTACCGGGCTGAACCTGGTGGCCAGCGATACGGTTTCCGGGCGGATAACCCTGCGTCTACAGAATGTACCCTGGGACCAGGCGCTGGAACTGGTATTGAAAACTCGCGGCCTGGACAAACGTCAAGTTGGCAATGTTTTGATGGTAGCCCCTGCAGCGGAAATCGCCGAGCGCGAGCGCCAGCAGATCGAAGCCAACAAGCAGATCGCCGAACTGGCGCCTCTGTCGACAGAGTTTATTCGCATCCGCTACGCCACTGCAAACGATGTGGTTGCTTTATTTGGCGCGGGCTCCGAGGATGGGGGCAGCCTGATCTCCGAACGCGGCTCGGTCATCGTCGACCCACGGACCAATTCGCTGATCGTCACTGAAACACGCTCCAAGATGGCGGAAATTCGCAACCTGATTGAACTGGTGGATATTCCCATCAGGCAGGTCATGATTGAGGCGCGTATTGTTATTGCACAGTCTGACCTGGATAAAGAGCTGGGTATTACCTGGGGCGGTGGCTACATCGACCCCGACCTGAATAGCAATGTCTTGTCCGTATCCGGTGATACAGCCAACGTTGTGGGCCTGAATACAGCGGTTATCGAAGGCGCAACACCCACGCTATCCTACCCGGGAGCGTTATTGGTTGACCTGGGGGTTGCCGCCTCCACCAGCGGCTTTGCGGTAGGCTTTACCAGTAACGACCTGTTCCTGACGGCTGAACTTTCAGCGCTGGAGGCGGCAGGTAAAGGAGAGGTTGTGTCCCAGCCCAAGGTGATTACCGGTGACAAGCAGCAGGCGACTATCGCATCGGGCAAGGAGATACCCTACCAGGAGTCAGCTGCCAGCGGTGCAGCTACCGTTTCCTTCAAGGACGCGGTTTTAAAGCTGGATGTAACACCTAATATTACGCCGGACGATAAAATTCTCCTCGACCTGATTATCACGCAGGATTCAGTCGGTGAGCTAGTGCCCACGGGTCTGGGTGGGCTGGTTCCATCCATCGACACCACTGAGTTGACCACACAGGTGTTAGTGGGCAACGGGGAAACCGTTGTTCTGGGCGGCGTTTTCCGTACGGAAGACCTCGAGTCAATAACCAAGGTGCCTTTCTTCGGCGATATACCCTACGTGGGCGCTCTGTTTAAAAAGACTTCTACTTCCAAGACCAAAACCGAAACGTTAATCTTTATTACGCCTCGTATTTTGGCCGATTCTCTGCTCGACTGAGGGTGTAACTGGCCCCATGCCCCAACTTCATCGCGTGTTTCTGGTCGGCCCCATGGGGGCCGGCAAAACAACCATTGGTAAATACCTGGCCCAGCGGCTGAACCTGGATTTTGCCGACACCGATTCCGAGATAGAGAAGCGCACCGGCGCAGATATCCCCTGGATATTTGATGTCGAGGGTGAGGAGGGCTTTCGCAACCGGGAACAGCAGGTCGTGGAAGAAATGACACTCTGGGACAATGTTCTGCTAGCCACCGGCGGTGGGGTTGTGGTGCGACCCGAAAATCGACGGGTGCTGGGCGCCCGGGGTTTTGTTATTTATCTGCATGCATCCGTGGAGGAGCAGGTACGCCGCACCCACAGGGACAAGCGCAGGCCACTGTTGCAAGATGGCGATCCGGAGGAAGTGTTGCGCACTTTGATGATGCAGCGCGACGAGTACTATCGGGAAATTGCCGACCACGTTATCACCACCGATGACTACAGTCCGAGAATGGTCGCCCAGCGCCTGGTAAGAGAGCTACAGTAATATCCCCCCAGGCGTTATCATACGCTGCCGTAATAATTCATCGTTTTCAGTGCCGAGGATATTCCAGTGTCTCTGCTTATGCATACTCTTCACGTCGATCTGGGCGAGCGCAGCTATCCCCTCTATATTGGCAGGGACCTGTTTGTTGATTCCCAATTGCTGGCCCAACATGTGCCAGGATCCCAGGTAGCGATAATCAGCAATGACACTGTTGCCCCGCTGTATGTGGAGAGAGTCCGCAACGCGCTGGGCGAGCGCAGCTTGATTACGGAAATTGTACTGCCTGATGGCGAGCAGTTTAAAACCCTGGCTACCCTGACAACAATCTTCGACCAGATGATGGCGGCAAACCACAATCGCAGCACGACAATTATTGCAGTGGGCGGCGGTGTGGTGGGAGATATGGCGGGCTTTGCTGCAGCCTGTTTTCAACGCGGGGTTAATTTTATCCAGATACCCACCACGCTGCTGGCCCAGGTAGATTCTTCCGTGGGCGGCAAAACCGCCGTAAATCATCCTCTGGGAAAGAACATGATCGGCGCTTTCTACCAGCCGGGAGCGGTCTTTATTGATCTCAATACACTGCGCTCCCTGCCCGAAAGGGAAATTGCTGCGGGGCTTGCGGAGGTGGTGAAGTACGGTCTGATATGCGACCTGCCCTTCTACCAGTGGTTGTGTCAGCACATGCCAAAGCTGCTGGCCCGGGAAGAGCCGGCACTGGCGGAGGCCATTGAGCGCAGCTGTGCCAGCAAAGCCCGGATTGTCGCCGCCGATGAGCGTGAGGGGGGCTTGAGAGCCATCCTCAACCTGGGTCACACCTTTGGCCATGCCATTGAAACTGCCCAGGGCTACGGCAACTGGCTGCACGGCGAAGCGGTTGCCACGGGTATGCTGTTGGCAATGGAGCTGTCGGCGCAACGGGGGTGGGTTGAAAGTACCGAGGTCGATACCTTCCGAAGCTTACTGCAGAGCATGCGCTTGCCCCTGCATATACCTACCGATATGAGTCCCGGTGACTTCCTGGAGCTCATGGGTCGGGACAAAAAGGTGATAGATGGGCGCCTGCGCCTGGTATTGCTCAGGTCTGTTGGAGACGCCTGTATCTCGGATGACGTTACCGAAAGGGAACTGTTGAGTTTTCTGGCGGAGCATTGCTCGGCTGAATAAGCGCTATTCCCGGGGTGGTTTGTCCACATCCCGCCTTCCGTGTAAAATGATCGTCCGCTTTTGCCTTCGCATTGCCCAGGCGCCAGCTTTTATCTGTGTAACTTATTGATTTTAATTATTATTTTGGACTGACTATGAGCGCAGGCCTATTTAGACCTGAAGAATTTCGCGATAATTGTGGATTTGGATTAATAGCACACACCTCCGGTGATGCCAGCCATCGCCTGCTGCAAACAGCCATTGAATCACTAACCTGCATGACTCACCGCGGCGGGATTGCCTCGGACGGCAAAACCGGCGACGGTTGTGGCTTGCTGATGCAAATGCCCGAACAGTTTATGCGCACGCAGGCCCGAGAGTGTTTTGCTGTGGAGTTGGCTGGCAGGTTTGCTGTTGGGCAGATATTCCTGAACACAGATACCAAGAAAGCGGCGGCAGCCAGAAAGGGTATGGAGGGTGCGCTGACAGCCCAGGGTTTGAAAGTAGTGGGCTGGCGTACGGTACCGACCGACAGTTCAGTGTGCGGCCCAATTGCCCTTGATACACTGCCGGTTATAGAGCAGGTATTCATCGACGCTGCGGACCTGAAAGAGGATGAACTTACTACCCGCCTTTTTGTGGCGAGGCGCAAAGGCGAAATAGCTAATGAGGGCGATGAAGAGTTCTATATTTGCAGCCTGTCTGGCCAGGTTATTTCCTACAAAGGCCTGGTGATGCCGGTGGACCTCCCCAGCTTTTACGGCGACCTTAGCGATGAGCGATTGGAAACCGCAATTTGTGTTTTCCACCAACGTTTTTCCACCAACACCATGCCCCGCTGGCCCCTGGCCCAGCCCTTCCGTCTGTTGGCCCACAACGGCGAGATCAACACCATAGATGGCAATCGCAATTGGGCAGAGGCGCGTACCGCGGCCTTTGAGACGGACAGACTGCCGAACATCATGGAGCTTGCGCCGGTGGTCAATCGCAGCGGCTCGGATTCCTCCAGCCTCGACAATATGCTCGACGTGCTGCTGACGGGTGGGGTGGACATGCCGCGAGCCCTGCGCATGTTGATTCCCCCCGCCTGGCAGAATATCGACCAGATGGATCCCGACTTAAAAGCCTTTTACGAATACCACTCCATGCATATGGAACCCTGGGACGGCCCCGCGGGAATCGTACTTACCGATGGCCGCTACGCTGTCTGTGTACTGGACCGCAATGGCCTGCGCCCGGCTCGTTGGGTTAAAACCAAGGATGGATTTATTACGGTTGCCTCCGAAGTAGGTACCCACGGCTACAAAAGTGAAGATGTGATAGCCAAGGGCCGAGTGGGGCCAGGCCAGATACTCGTCGTTGATACCCAGACCGGCGAAGTGCTGCACACAGATGAAATTGATAACAAGCTGAAATCGCGCCACCCCTACAAGCAGTGGCTGCGGGAAAACTCTCAGCGCATTGAGGGTACTTTCGGTGGCGAGACCGCACCCGGTATTGAGCAGGGCCAGCTCGACAGTTACATGAAAATGTTCCAGGTGAGCGCAGAAGAGCGCGATCAGGTGATGCGACCGCTGGCGGAGTCGGGCAATGAGGCGGTTGGCTCCATGGGTGACGATACACCGATGGCGGTCCTATCTCGCAGGGAGCGCTCACTTTACGATTATTTTCGCCAGAAATTTGCCCAGGTAACCAACCCGCCCATAGACCCTTTGCGGGAAACGATTGTGATGTCCCTGGAGACGGATCTGGGCGGCGAAAAAAACATATTCCATATTGGGCCGGAACATGCGGACAGGGTAATCCTGACCTCTCCGGTCCTGTCTCAGGGCAAATTCAATACACTGCTGGCTCTGGAGCGGCCCGGTTTTGCACTCAAGGATATTGATTGCACCTATGATCCGCAGGAGAAAAGCCTCAGACAGGCCATCGAGGAATTGGTCGAATTTGCCGAGCAGTCTGTGCGCGAGGGCTCGACTATACTCATTCTCTCGGATCGCGCCATCGCCAAAGACCGCAGCCCGATTCACAGCCTGTTGGTCACCGGCGCGGTGCATCACCACTTGATTAAGAAGGGCTTGCGTTGCGAGGCGAATATTATTGTCGAATCCGCCAGTGCACGCGACTCTCACCAAATAGCTTGCCTGCTCGGCTTTGGCGCCACGGCGATCTACCCCTACCTTGCGTACAGTGTTGTAGAGGACCTGATTCGCACGGGAGAGGTGCTGGGGGAGCCCAGCGCCTGCTATAAAAATTATCGCAAGGGAGTGAACAAGGGGCTGCTCAAAATCATGTCCAAAATGGGCATCTCCGCTGTCAGCTCTTACCGAGGTGCCCAGTTATTTGAAGCAGTGGGTCTGGCAACAGAGGTTGTCGATCTGGCATTTTGCGGTGTTGCATGCCGTATTGAAGGCACTGGTTTTGCCGAGCTGGAGAGTGAGCAGAAGTCATTGTCCCAGGCGGCCTGGTCATACCGAAAGGAGATAGGTCCGGGCGGCCTGCTCAAATACGTACATGGGCAGGAGTACCACGCGTTCAATCCGGATGTTGTCATGACACTGCAACAAGCGGTGGCGAGTGGCGACTACGCGACCTACAAGCGCTACGCCACACTGGTCAATGAACGCCCCGTAGCGACCCTGCGAGATTTGCTAAAGCCAGTGGAGGCTGCGCAGACCCTGTCTCTGGACGAGGTAGAGCCAATAGAAAATATCTTGCCCCGCTTCGATTCTGCCGGCATGTCCCTGGGGGCACTGAGCCCGGAAGCTCACCAGGCGTTGGCCGCCGCCATGAACCGTATTGGCGCGCGCTCCAATTCAGGGGAGGGCGGTGAAGACCCAGAGCGATTTGGTACCGACAGGGTATCCAAAATCAAGCAGATAGCCTCCGGCCGCTTCGGTGTGACGCCTCACTACCTGGTAAATGCCGAGGTTCTACAAATTAAAGTAGCCCAGGGCGCCAAGCCCGGTGAGGGCGGCCAGCTACCGGGCGCCAAGGTCAATGAACTTATTGCCAGGCTGCGCTTTTCAGTGCCTGGTGTCACCCTGATTTCCCCGCCCCCTCACCACGACATTTATTCAATTGAGGATCTTGCCCAGCTTATTTTTGACCTTAAGCAGGTCAATCCCCAGGCTCTGGTATCGGTAAAACTGGTGTCGGAACCCGGGGTGGGAACCATCGCTGCCGGTGTGGCCAAGGCCTACGCCGATCTGATAACCATCAGTGGCTACGACGGCGGTACAGCGGCCAGCCCCCTGACCTCTATTCGTCATGCCGGCTCGCCCTGGGAACTGGGCTTGTCCGAAGTGCAGCAAACCTTGCGGGGCAATAACCTGCGCGGCAAGATCCGCCTGCAGGCAGACGGCGGCCTGAAAACGGGGCTGGATGTTATCAAGGCGGCTATTCTTGGGGCGGAGAGTTTCGGCTTTGGCACCGCGCCCATGGTGGCGTTGGGTTGCAAATATCTGCGTATTTGCCACTTGAACAACTGCGCGACAGGTATCGCTACACAAAATGAACAGCTTCGGGATGACCATTTCATCGGCACGGTCGATATGGTGGTCAACTTCTTCACTTTCGTCGCCGAGGAGACACGCGAGTGGCTGGCCAGGTTGGGTGTTCCCTCGCTGGAGGCCCTGATTGGGCGCAGTGATTTGCTGGAGTGCCTGCCGGGGGAGACGGACAAGCAAGCCGGGCTTGATCTCAGCCCAATTTTATACAAAAGCCCCGAGGCAGAGGGCCAACCGGAATTCTGCCAGGTGAAGTCCAATGACCCCTTTGATCGGGGCGAGAAGGCAGAGGAGATGGTGGCCATTGCCATCGATGCCATCGAGAAAAGCAGCGGCGGAGAGTTCGAGTTTTCAGTAACCAACTGCGACCGCTCCATCGGTGCGCGCCTCTCCGGTGAAATTGCTCGTCGTTACGGCAATGGGGGTATGGAGGAAAGCCCAATCGTGATGCGATTACGCGGCACCGCGGGCCAGAGCTTTGGCGTCTGGAATGCCGGCGGCCTGCACATGTACCTGGAAGGGGACTCCAACGATTATGTCGGCAAGGGCATGGCCGGCGGTAAGCTGGTGATCTACCCGCCGCGCAACAGTGAGTTCAAATCCCAGGAAACCGTCATTATCGGCAATACCTGCCTGTACGGCGCAACGGGTGGGAAACTGTTTGCAGCGGGCGTCGCGGGTGAGCGTTTCGCCGTGCGCAACAGCGGTTGTCATGCGGTTGTTGAGGGCGCCGGCGATCACTGCTGCGAGTATATGACCGGTGGCATTATTACAGTATTGGGTCCCACGGGCGTCAACTTTGGCGCGGGCATGACCGGCGGGTTTGCTTATGTCCTGGATCAGGACCGGGGTTTTATCGACAGGTATAACAGCGAGTTGGTGGAAATCCACCGGGTGAACTCTGAATATATGGAACCCTATCGCTTTCACCTGAGATCGAGTATCAGGGAGTTTACCCAGGAGACTGGGTCCCAATGGGGTGCAGAGTTGCTCGCCAACTTTGAAGACTACGTGGGCAAATTCTGGCTGGTGAAGCCCAAAGCGGCAGACCTCGATCAATTATTGTCGCGTTTGCGCAACACAGACTAGCGGGACAGGAAGCGCTTATGAGTAACCGTTTGGCAAATGACTTTCAGTTTATCGACGTGGGCAGGCAGGATCCCGGCAAGAAGGACCTGCTCACCCGCAAGACGGAATACGTTGAGATCTACAAGCCATATTCCCCCTCGGAAGTGACAGACCAGGCTCACCGTTGTCTGGAGTGTGGCAACCCCTACTGTGAGTGGAAATGTCCAGTGCATAATTTCATTCCCAACTGGCTGAAGCTGGTGAGTGAGGGCAATTTATTTGAGGCGGCGGAGCTCAGCCATCGCACCAATACCCTGCCGGAAGTGTGTGGTCGGGTGTGCCCACAGGATCGTCTGTGCGAAGGGGCCTGCACCCTCGATGATGGCTTTGGGGCTGTTACTATTGGCGCCTCGGAGAAGTACATCACCGATACCGCCCTCGCCATGGGCTGGCGTCCGGACTTGTCCAAGGTCATAACGACGGATAAAAAAGTAGCGATTATCGGTGCCGGCCCGGCTGGGCTGGGTTGTGCAGATGTTCTGGTGCGCAGCGGGGTCAAGCCCACAGTTTTTGACAGTTACCCGGAAATAGGCGGGCTGCTTACCTTTGGTATCCCGGAGTTCAAGCTGGAAAAAGAAGTCATGGTGCGCCGGCGAGAGGTCTTCGAGGGCATGGGCATAGAGTTCAAACTCAATACCAAAGTCGGTAAAGACATCTCCTTCGCGCAGCTTCTCGAGCAATACGACGCGGTTTTCCTGGGTATGGGGACATACAAGTATATGCGCGGCAATTTCCCCGGTGAAAGCCTGCCGGGGGTGTACGAGGCGCTTCCCTACCTGATAGGCAACGTAAACCACAACCTCGGCTTTGATCAAAAGCCCGAGGATTACGTTAATCTAAAGGGCAAGCGGGTGGTGGTTTTGGGCGGCGGTGATACCGCTATGGACTGCGTTCGCACAGCCGTGCGACAGCAGGCGGAGGTGGTAATTTGCGCCTACCGTCGCGATGAAGAGAACATGCCGGGCTCTCGCCGTGAAGTCAAAAATGCCAAAGAAGAGGGAATAGAATTCCTGTATAACAGGCAACCCATTGAAATAGTTGAGTATTTTGGGCATGCCTGCGGTATCAAGATGATTCAGACCGAGCTGGGTGAACCCGGTGAGGATGGCCGAAGACGCCCCCAGGCGATTGCGGGCAGTGAGGAAGTGATTGAAGCCGATGCCATCATCGTGGCCTTTGGCTTCCAACCGAACCCACCACAATGGCTTGCCGATGCCAGTGTGGAGACCAATGATTGGCAGGGCGTGATCGCCGAGGAAGAGCAACAGTTCAAGTTCCAGACCAGCAACCCCAAAGTTTTTGCCGGGGGTGATATGGTGCGCGGTTCCGACCTGGTGGTCACCGCTATCTGGGAGGGCCGTCAGGCCGCCGAGGGTATTCTCGATTATCTGGAAGTGTGAGGCGGTCGGGGAATAATCATCATTAAACGTTGACGCTAAGGGCTGGATGGGGCCGAGGTTGCCGGGACCGTCGACAGCAGGGATGCTGTCGTCGAGCCTCCATGGATGGATTCACGGCGTGTCCCGGCAACCTCGGCCCCATTCAGCCCGCAACAATGCCTAAATAAATATTAAATCAGGACACAGTTGATGACAGAACTGAAAAATGACCGTTTTTTACGCGCCATGCTGCGCCAGCCAGTAGATCGCACGCCCGTCTGGATGATGCGTCAAGCGGGACGCTACCTGCCCGAGTACCGGGCGACCCGGGCCCAGGCCGGCTCCTTTCTGGACCTGTGCAAGAACGCCGAGTTGGCCTGCGAAGTGACTATGCAGCCCCTGCGCCGCTACCGGATGGATGCCGCCATACTATTTTCCGATATCCTGACTATCCCGGATGCCCTGGGACTGGGCCTGTATTTTGAAGAGGGTGAGGGCCCAAAATTCAAGAAAACCGTGCGCAGCGAGGCAGACCTGGCAGGGCTACAATCCTTTAAGGCCGATGACGACCTGGCCTATGTGATGAATGCCGTCAGCACGATTCGAAAAGAGCTTAATGGCCAGGTGCCGCTAATCGGGTTTTCCGGCAGCCCCTGGACCCTGGCGACCTATATGGTTGAAGGTGGCTCTTCCAAGGACTTCAGTCAGGTCAAAAGCATGGCCTACGATAAGCCGGAACTGATGCACGCCCTGCTCAGCTTGCTGGCGGACGCGGTGGCAGATTACCTGTCCGCACAGGTGCGAGCTGGTGCCCAGGCCGTGCAAATTTTCGATACCTGGGGGGGAAGCCTCAGTGCTGCGGCGTACAAGGAGTTTTCCCTTAAATATATGCAGCGCATAATCTCGCGTCTGCCAATGGAGGCCGATGGCCGCCGCGTCCCTGTTATTGTTTTCACCAAGAACGGCGGGCAGTGGCTGCCGGCGATCGCTGACTGTGGCGCCCAGGTAGTTGGCATTGACTGGACAACCGACATTGGTGCTGCGCGGGCTCTGGTGGGAGACCGGGTGGCCCTACAGGGCAATATGGACCCCAGTATGTTGTATGCCTCCCCCGCGAGAATTCGACAGGAAGTGGCCACCATACTGGAAACTTATGGCCACGGCACGGGCCACGTATTTAATCTTGGCCACGGCATCACGCCGGGTGTAAACCCCGACCATGTGACTGCGTTCGTAGATGCTGTGATTGAGCTGTCCCCCCAGTACCACCAAGCGGATTAATATCTTGGCTCGGGGAGGTAAAAGCCGCTAGGCTGTTTTCTCAGCGGTAGCCAGTATCGCTGCTTCGTCGCAGCAAAAATCGTGCTGCATTTCCAGGGCCGGTTGGTCTGATGCTGGTCGCCCTACTACTTTTGCCGGAACACCCGCCACGGTAGTATGGGCTGGCACCGCTTCCAGCACGACGCTGCCGGCACCCACTTTGGCGCCCTCACCGACACGGATATTTCCCAGAATTTTGGCACCGGCGCTAATCAGTACACCGTCGCCTATTTTTGGGTGGCGATCACCCTCATCTTTACCGGTGCCGCCAAGGGTGACGGATTGCAGGATGGATACATTGTTCCCCACCACTGCCGTTGCACCGATCACCAGGCCGGTTGCGTGATCCAGCATGATGCCGTAGCCCATTGAGGCGGCCGGGTGGATGTCTACGCCAAACTCTACTGACATTCGGTTTTGAAAAAACAGCGCCAGTGATTCCCTGCCCTGCTGCCACAGCCAATGGGTTACCCGGTGGGTTTCCAGGGCGTGAAAGCCTTTAAAATACAGAAAGGGAATAGACAGCTCATTGCAGGCAGAATCCCTTTCCTCCACGGCTAGCAAATCGGCGCGCAGGGCTTTGGGGATGCAGGTATCGCTGGTGAAGGCTTCCAGGATTACTTCGCGAAGAAGTAATGAGGAAGCGGTTGGGCTATCCAGCTTATTGGCCAGATGGAAGCTCAGGGCTTGTTCCAGCGTGCTGTGATTTAAAATTGTTGCGTGTAGGAAACTCGCCAGTATTGGCTCGCCGTCGGCCTGTAGCTTGGCTTCACTGCGAATTCGGTTCCATACGAGGTCTTTACTTTCACCGGACATGAGTTGTGCTCTTTCCTTCTTGTGGTCGATTACTTTAGCCCAAAACGCCGGTAGCGTCACGGTGCAGTTTTTTACTGGTGTCCCCTACATAAGCCCATAATTCATGGCCACTGGCTCGATATTTCTCCTCGAACAGGGTCAGTGGGTCGGCCTCGGGCAGTAGAAATACGTTTCCGCAATAACCTGCGAGGTGCATGGCAAGGCCGAACTCCTCTACATAGAGTCGCCAATTGGATCGAAGTTCAATTATTCCGCCCAGCCGCAACAGCCAGGGAAACGTGGCGTTACCGTGGACTCGGCGCTGTATGTGCCGGGACTTAGGCCAGGGATTGGGGTAGAGCAGGTAGTGGTACTCCAGCGGTATCTCCGCGCCCAGCAATAATTGCCAAATGTCTTCACACTCCGCTTGCAAGAGTAAGTAGTTCTCATCTTTAGTCTCCACGTGCCTGGCCAGTCGGTGAGCAGATTTATCAACCCCAACCACCAGATGCTTGGGGTGGCGTTGCGCCAGCAGAGCCGTGCTGCGACCGGTGCCGCAAAATGAGTCCAGCACCAGAGGCCGTGGTTGTGATTCCAGCGCTTCGCGCAGCACGTCAAAAGCTGTGCGGCTGTGTTCTGCAACCGGCTTTCGGTGCCTGTGTTGGAGGTGGCGTTGCAGCAGCGAAGGCAAATTGGTATGGGTATGTAGCTGATTGCTGCTAACGCGACGTGAGTCAATGTGCAATGGAATAAAACTCCTTTATAGTACAGTTCAGAAATTATACGACATCGGGCAGCAGGGAAACATGCGCAAGGACTTACGGCCCTTCTGGGTAAAAAATAGCTATTTGAAGTTCAGGCACTGGTACGCGGAATACTTTCTCCGCCCCCAGTGTGAGCAGCTGGGCCCCTATCACACCATTATGAAGCCCTGGTATGTTCATATTTCCGGCCCCAATATTCGCATTGGCAAGAGCTTTACCGCCATCGGCGAACCCATGCACCGGGTGGAGATAGGCGTCTGGGGCAGGGCCGAAGGTGAGGGCAGAATCGAGATTGGAGACTGCGTATTGATGAGCCCGGGGTCTCGTTTAAGTGCCAGCGATGAAATCATCATTGGCAATGGCGTGATGATGGCCAACGGCACCTATGTTACCGATTCCGACTGGCACACGATTTATGATCGAACCGAGCGGGACGAGCGGGTCACGCCGGTTAATATTGGCGATAACGTCTGGCTGGGAGATCACTCTACGGTGTTGAAGGGCGTGACCATTGGTGAGAACAGCGTCGTTGCCGCACGAGCCGTGGTGACCAGTGATGTGCCAGCCAATGTGGTCGTGGCGGGCAGCCCCGCGAAAGTAATCAAAGAGCTGGACCCCGAGCGCGGCTTTAAAACGCGCATGGACTATTTCGCTAACCCGGCGGAGCTTGAGCGATTTTTCGAGCAGGTTAATCGCGATGTGTTGGCGGGTAATAGCTTCTTTGGATGGCTGCTTTCAGTTATTTATCCGGCGTCCCGGAAATAGTCTCTCTCGGCTTGAATGTTGAGTCCCGGTCTGGGGGAAGTCTAGTTCGCTTCATGGATCGGCCGCAAGCTTGCTATCGTTTCCGGCTGCTGCGCAACTCGACAATTTTTGCTGCGCAAAAAGTTTGGACTCGAACAGTGCTCGCAGAAACCCCCGGAAACGATAGCAAGCTTAAGCGCGGCCTGATTGATCCATGAAGCGAACTAGACTTCCCCCAGGCCTACCTTCAAAATGTTTACCGAGAGAGACTATTTCCGTCCTGTTAGAGTAGCTGCAAAGGCTCTTCCTGCAACGCCGCAAGCTGCTCGCGCAATTCCAGAATATGTTCGCCCCAGTAGCGCTCGGTATTAAACCAGGTGAAACTACGGGGGAAGGCGGGGTCTTCCCAGCGCCGGCCCAACCATGCGGCGTAGTGCACTATTCGCATAGTGCGCAGGGCTTCCACCCAGCGCAGCTGGCGTGGGTCGAAGTCACAAAATTCACTGTAGCCTTCCACCACTTCAGCCAGCTGTAGTTGCCGGCGGTGTCGCTCTCCGCTCAGGAACATCCATATGTCCTGCACTGCAGGCGCCATGGCGCAATCATCCAGGTCGACGAAGTGGGCGCAATTATCGCGCCACAGAATGTTGCCCACATGGCAGTCGCCGTGCACGCGTATCAGGTCTGAGGGCTGCACTTCCTGGTAGATATTCGACACCTGGGCTTTCAGGTCTCTGGTCAGGCTGTCGTAAGCGGCCTGCAATGAGTCTGGAATGAAGTTCTCCAGCAAGTAGGCGCTGGGTTCGTTCAGCATACGCTCAACAGAAATAGTGATGCGTTCACTGAACTTGGCGGCACGGCCCACGCCGTGTATCCGTCCCAGTGTGCGTCCCAGTACGAAGAGGTTATCGAGGTTATCCAGTTCCGGCGGGTAACCGCCCCGGCGCTGGAACAGGGCAAACATAAACCCTCCGAAGTCATGCAAAGTAGTGCCGCTTTTGTCGACCAGGGGAGCCACAACGGAAATTTCCGCATCCTGTAATTCCAGGCTGAACTGGTGCTCCTCCATAATTTGTGCTCGGGTCCAGCGCTCGGGCCGGTAGAACTTTGCGATTAGTGGCGTCTCATCCTCAATGCCCACCTGGTACACCCGGTTTTCATAGCTATTGAGGGCCAGCAACCGCACATCACTCAGGTAGCCGACGGATTCAACTGCATCGATGACCATGTCGGGAGTCAGGCTGTCGTAGGGATGGGTGTTCACAGGGTGGTCTCCGCGAGGGAATTGCTGAGTAGGGCCGCACTTTTTATCTGGGCGAAGAGCTTATCGCCCTCTGTCAGTTGCAGGGCGTGGGCAGATTTTCGGGTGATGCGGGCGAGCAGGTATTGCTCTCCCAGAGCCAGGCGTAGCAATAAGCGGCTGCCGCCTGTCTCTTCAATCTCTGACACTTCGACGGGCACGATGTTGAGGATAGAACTGTCTTGCGGGCGCGTCTTGCACAGGCTCACGTCGCGGGCGGGGATGCGCAGGCGTTGTTGCTGGCCTATAGCCGCCTCTATTTGATTGACAAACAAGGTCTCGCCGGCGACCGTAATTTCACTCAGGCCATATTGGGCATCGTGACTTTGAATGGTGCCCAGGACGATGGCTGCGGCTTGTTCTTCATGGGAAAGCCGGGTGTCCAGGGCGCTACACAGCTCGAGAAGCGAGCCCTGGGCTTCAATGTGGCCATTTTCCAGCAATACCAGGTGGTCCGCGATCTGGCTGACTTCCTCTATATCGTGACTGACGTACATAATGGGCAGGTCCAGGGCATTGCGCAGACGCCGCAAATAGAACAGGCATTCTTCGCGGGCCACGTGATCGAGGTTGGCCAGCGGTTCATCCATGAGTAGCATCTGCGGGCCGGAGAGCAGGGCGCGGCCAATCGCCACTCGCTGTGTCTGCCCCGCGGACAGGCTCTCGGGTAGGCGAGCTATCAGTTTACCTAGCTGTAGCCACTCGACAACTTCAGTGAAGGAGGTCTCATTATTGTTTCCCCTGCGTTTTAGCGCAAACTCCAGATTCTGCGCAACGCTCAGGTGGGGAAACAGACGAGCGTCCTGGAACACGAAGCCGATACGGCGCTCCCAGGCAGGCATGAATTCTGAGCTGCTTTGCCATGTAGTGCCCTTGAAGCGAATCAGGCTATTGTCGCCGGCCGGCTTCAGGCCCGCGATGCAGTTGAGCAAGCTAGTCTTGCCACTGCCGCTGGGTCCGTAAATAGCGGTGACCCCCACAGCGGGAAGCTGGCAGTCGATATCAAGCGAAAAGCCATTCTCCGCCGGTGTTGACAGCTGCAAGCTGAGGCCGCTCATTCGGGCAGCCTCCAGAAGCTTTGCCGATTGCTGCGGTAGAGCAAAAACAGCAGCGCCGCAGAGAAAATGACCAGGCCGGCGGCCAGTCTATGGGCGTTGGCAAACTGCAGGGATTCAACCTGATCGTAGATGGCGATAGATACGACCTGTGTTTCCCCGGGGATATTTCCGCCTATCATCAAGACGACCCCGAACTCCCCCACCGTATGGGCGAAGCCAAGGCTGGCGGCCGTGATGAAGCTGCGTTTGCACATGGGCAATACAACAGACCTGAACTGATCCAGGGGCGGGGCACCGAGGGTTGCCGCAGCCTGCAGCAAGCCGTGGGGAATTCGACTGAAGGCCCCCTGCAGGGGCTGAACTACAAAAGGCAGAGAGTAAATAACAGAGCCAACAACTAATGCGCTGAAACTGAAGGCGAGCTGAGAGCCTGTCAGCTCTTGCCAAAATTTGCCCACAGCTGTTTGTGGCGCAAGCATGATGAGCAGATAAAAACCCAATACGGTGGGCGGTAGAATGAGTGGCAGGGCGACAATAGATTCTACAAAAGCAGAGAAGTTAGTGCGCCGTCGAGACAGCCACCAGGCCAGTGGGGTGCCCAGCAGCAGCAGGAATAACGTCGTAATGCTGGCCAGTTTGATAGTGAGCCAGATTGCGTCCAGTACCCCTACGCTCATTGGCAGGATCCATATCCCGCTTCACCGATCAGTGTCTGCACCTGTTCACTCCGAATCCAGCGCATATACGCTATAACGGCGGGATTTCCCTCGCCCTTTTTCAGCAAAATAACATGCTGCTCCAGGGGAGTGTACCAGCTGGGGCTGATGGCTGCGCCTTTACCTGCCGCCAGGGACAGGGGCACCAGGGCAAGGTCGACGGTGGCACTGTACCAGTGTTGGTAGGCCTGTATGGCGTTGTTCGCCCGCACCAGCTTCCTGCCGACGGCAGCTGCAAATTCAGGTCGCCGCAGGATCTCCATCGCGGCTTTGCCGTAGGGTGCGGTGTTGGGGTTGGCAATTGCCAGGCTGAGCGCTGGATTATTGAGGTCATCTTCAGCCTTTTGGCTGCCCATCAGAACCAGGGTGCCGAGCGCATAACAGAAAGGCTCTCCCGCTGCGCCGTGGCCCTCTTCTGCCAGTTTCAGGGGTGAGATTTTGTCTGCCGCGAAGAATACATCGAAGGGTGCGCCGTATCTTATCTGGCTGAAAAGAATGCCCGTGGATGCGCTGCTGAGCGTGGTTTTGTGCGTGGATTGGGCTTCAAACAATGCGTTTATTTTTTCGACTGTGGCCTTGAAATTGGTGGCGCTGGCAATATGTACGACCTCGGCGCACAGCAATGACGAAGACAGTAGCAGCAGTAAGAGAGTAACTATGCGCATTGTGTTTGTGGCGATTATGTCTCTTCAGTATTGCGGTTCAGGGGTGCGTGCCAGGCACCAGATTTCAATATGGCTTGCACCCGCATCTCGCAAAGTGGTGGCTATGGCAGCCGCTGTCGCTCCTGTGGTCAGGACGTCATCGACAATGGCGACGCGCAGATTGTCACAGCGCCGTCGCGCTGTAAAGGCACCGCGCATATTCGCCTGGCGCTCACCGGCGGCCAGGCCGGATTGGGCCGAGGTAGCGCGATGACGCTGCACGAGTCGGGTATCCAGTTTCACTTTCCTCAATTCTCTACATTGTCTGCGCAACTCCACCGCAAACAACTCAGATTGGTTAAAACCCCGCTGCCAGGTCTTGGTCCAGTGCAGTGGAACCGGAACAATAATATCAGGTATGGCAAGCTGTTTGCTTACCTGGCTCAACCACAAGTACGCGAACAGTGTGGATAATCTGCGCTCGGCGTGAAATTTCCAGCGGTGCAGCAAAAACGCCATTTGTTCTTCATATAAACAGGGTGCGAGGGCGCGGTCAAAGGCCGGCGGGGACGCCAGGCATTGCCCGCATAAACGTTGCAGCGGGGTATTCCCTTGCGCAAGCTGTGGCTCTGCTTGCGACAGGGGCAGGGCACAGCGTGAACAGCAAGTCTCATTAGCCGATAGATCGTCCTGGCAGCCGTGACACAGAGGTTGCTCCCGGTGGCTGCGCAAGCCGCAGAGATAGCAATAGTTGGGAAACAGGCCTTCCAGAGTGGCTGCAAACAGGTGGTTAAGCTTTGACTTGCTGGATACTTCGGGTGGCACAATCATGTTATTTTCTGGGCTTGGCCCGTACCTGAGTTAGACGTGAGAACTCGCTATTTTGGCCCAACTCAGCCCGCTATGGGGCCATTATTTTCCATCTAATCACGCCGCTACCGCCAGGCTGTGCCACCCGCGTATTACGTGTATATAACAATTTGAGCTGCGAAACGGCTCTTTCAAGTCCAAAATTGTATTTGACTTTGGCCCAATTATAAGCAGAATGTACTCACCGAACACATATGCCCTGATACGAGCTGGATGGTAATGCGTATCAAGGCTGTCTAACCAGGAGGTACTAAGCGTGCCAGAATATAAAGCGCCCTTGCGTGATATCAGTTTTGTAATGAATGAGTTACTGGAGTCGGAGAAGCTGTATCAGACTCTGCCCGGATTTGAAGAGGCCAGCCAGGACATGCTGGACGCTATTATTGGTGAGGCGGCCAAGTTCTGCGAAGAGGTTCTGGCCCCTCTGAACCAGCCCGGTGATGATGAAGGTTGTCACTGGAGTGAAGACGGGGTGAAGACCCCTGAGGGTTTTCCCGAGGCCTATAAGCAATATGTCGCCAATGGCTGGCCGGCGCTGTCCGCCGAGGTAGAATTTGGCGGCCAGGGCATGCCGAATATGCTGGGTATAAGCACCACAGAACTCACCGGTTCGGCAAACTGGTCATGGGGAATGTACCCGGGCCTGAGCCACGGTGCTATCAAAACCATTGAAGAGCACGGTGACAAACAGCAAAAAGAACATTACCTCACCAAACTCATTTCCGGGGCCTGGACCGGTACCATGTGCCTGACAGAATCACAGTGTGGCACCGACCTGGGTTTGTTAACCACCAAAGCTGAGCCCCAGGCTGACGGCTCCTATGCCATCACAGGTACCAAGATATTTATAAGTGCCGGCGAACACGATATGGCTGAGAATATTATCCATATCGTGCTGGCACGCCTGCCAGATGCTCCCGCGGGCACCAAGGGCATCTCTCTGTTTATCGTTCCCAAATTCAATGTGAATACCGATGGCACCATGGGAGACAGAAACCGTGTGGTCTGTAGTTCCATTGAAAAGAAGATGGGCATCAAGGCCTCGGCAACCTGCACCATGAACTTCGATGGTGCGACGGGATTCCTGATTGGTGAAGCCAACAAGGGTATGGCCAATATGTTTACCTTTATGAACACCGCCAGGCTGGGTACCGCTATCCAGGGTCTGGCCCACGGTGAGCTGTCCTACCAGGGCGCTCTGGCATACGCCCGGGACCGCCTGGCGATGCGTAGCCTCACTGGCCCCAAAAACCCCGATGGCCCCGCTGACCCCATAATCGTGCACGCTGATGTGCGGCGTATG
>JADFVW010000271.1 GCA_015222725.1 Pseudomonadota bacterium
ACCCTTCACCTGGAAGGCAAAGAGCTGGAATTCAAAGTTATCAAGCTGGACCAGAAGCGCAACAACGTCGTGGTTTCACGTCGTGCTGTCATGGAAGCTGCCAATAGCGTTGAACGCGACGCACTGCTGGAGTCTCTGCAGGAAGGCATGTCTGTCAAGGGTATCGTCAAGAACCTGACCGATTACGGCGCTTTCGTAGACCTGGGCGGCGTCGATGGCCTGCTGCATATCACCGACATGGCCTGGAAGCGTATCAAGCATCCTTCCGAGATTGTTGAAGTGGGTCAGGAAATTGACGTTAAGATTCTCAAGTTCGACCGCGAGCGCAACCGCGTTTCCCTGGGCTTGAAGCAACTGGGTGAAGATCCATGGGTAGAAATCAAGAATCGTTACCCAGAGAACAGCCGCATCAAGGCGCGTATCACCAACCTTACCGATTACGGCTGCTTTGCCGAGTTGGAAGAGGGCGTTGAAGGCCTGGTACACGTCTCCGAGATGGATTGGACCAACAAGAACGTTCATCCTTCCAAGATCGTCAACCTGGGCGACGAAGTAGAAGTGATGGTTCTGGATATCGACGAAGAACGTCGTCGTATCTCTCTGGGTATCAAGCAATGTATGCAGAATCCCTGGGATGCCTTTGGCGAGAAGTACAAGAAAGGCGACAAGATTACCGGCAACATCAAGTCTATTACTGACTTCGGTATCTTCATCGGCCTGGAAGGTAACATCGACGGACTGGTACACCTGTCTGACATCAGCTGGAACGAAGGCGAAGAGGCCGTTCGCGAGTACAAGAAGGGCGACGAGATACAAACCGTTATCCTGTCTATCGACTCCGAGCGTGAGCGCATCTCCCTGGGCGTCAAGCAACTGGAAGACGACCCGTTCTCCAACTACGTTGCCGAAAACGATCGCGGTGCTATCGTGACCGGTGAAGTGACTGAAGTTGATCCCAAGTTCGTGACCATCAAGCTGGCTGAGGAAGTCGAGGGCGTACTGAAAGCTCAAGATATCAGCCGCGACAAGGTTGACGATGCACGCAGCCTGTATAAGGTTGGTGATTCAGTTGAAGCCAAAATCGTTTCCGTCGATCGCAAGAATCGTGGACTGGCCCTGTCTATCAAGGCCAAGGATTACGACGATGAGAAAGAAGCGGTTAAGTCCCTGAAGGAGACGGAAGTTGAAAGCGCTTCTCCGGGTACTATCGGCGACTTGATCAAGGCGAAAATGCAGGACAAGTAAGTCACCTGCACCGGGCTTTTACCCGGAACAAGAAAGGGTTCACTGCGGTGAGCCCTTTTTTTTCGTTAAAAAATAAGGACTTGCGTAATTATCACTATAGGTTCAGAATACGATTTCTGTATTTAGATTGTTATTATTACTCGCCCAAAACCAATAAAATCGCTAAATAAGGAGGAACGATGACTAAAAGCGAATTGATAGAACTGATCGCCGCGAGACAGAGCCAGCTGTCCTCCAAAGACGTTGAGTTGGCCGTTAAAACTATTTTGGAACATATGTCCCAGTCGCTCTCCACCGGCGAGCGTATTGAGATCAGGGGCTTTGGCAGTTTTTCCCTGCACTACCGCGAGCCGCGCAAAGGGCGCAATCCCAAAACCGGTGATGCGGTGGAGTTAACCGGCAAATATGTCCCCCACTTTAAGCCCGGCAAGGAGTTGCGTGAACGCGTAAATCTGGGGTTGCACGAGGGCCTGTAGCGGTATGAAGTTACTGCGCACCCTGGCCACTCTTATTATCGTCCTGGCAACACTCGCCGTGGGCGTGTTGTTTGCCTTACAAAACAAATCCCCCGTTGCACTCGATTTATTGGTTTACACCTTCGAGCCAAAAAGTCTCGCCCTGTGGATACTCCTGGCTCTGGCTCTGGGCGGTCTCATTGGTATGCTGATTTCATCCACCATAGTGTTGCGCCAGAAGGCGTCCCTGCACTCCAGCAACAGGAAGTTAAGCAAGGCCAGGGCAGAGCTGGACAGCCTGCGCACTGTCGGCCTGAAAGACGGTGAATGAGCTTTTTTTACTCGCGCTGCTTTTTCTGGCAATAGGTATCGGGTGGTTGCTGGGGCGCCGGGGCAGCAACAGGGTCAGTACCGCAGCTGAACTGCCCAGCCAGTACTACAAGGGGCTCAATTACTTGCTCGATGGACGCCCCGATGGCGCCGTTGACGCCTTTATCACCGCGCTGGAAGTCAATAGTGAAACGCTTGAAACCCATATTGCACTGGGTAATGTCCTGCGCAAAAAAGGTGAGGTTGATCGCGCAATCCGGGTGCATCAAAATTTGCTGGCGCGGCCCAGCCTGCCACGCAGCCAGGTTCATCAGGCACATCTGGAGCTCGCCCGGGACTATATCAGCGCCGGCTTATTGGACAGGGCCGAGCGCCTGTTACTGGACCTGGTCGAGGAGTCGCAGGACTTGCGGCGTACCGCACAGCGCTACCTGCTGGAAATTTATCAGAGCGAGCGCGAGTGGAAGCGTGCGGTGGAAGTTGCGCTTAAACTGCTGCCCAAAAAATCCCTGCTAGGTGGGTCTTCTCCCGATACATCCAAAGAGCGAGGGCAGAACGTGGCGGTGGCGCTGGCTCACTACTATTGTGAGATTGCCGCTGGAAAAATAGCGCGGGGCAAGTTACAGCAAGCCCACAAGCTATTGCAGCAGGCGCTGGCGACGGACAAGCAGTGTGTGCGTGCCTCCATCATGATAGGTGATGTTGAGTATCGCTCCGGTCACCACAAAATGGCAATTAAAGCCCTGCGCAAGGTGCGCGCGCAGGATCCGGGTTACATCCCGGAGACGGTAAGTCTGTTGAGACAGTGCTACCGCGAGCTTGATGACGAGGGCGCCCTCAAGGTTTATCTGCAGGGGTGCCTGGATGCCCACTCCAGCGCGATTCTGGTGTTGGCAGTCGCCGATGATATACGCGAAGCTCAGGGCAATGACGCCGCCGGTGAGTTTTTATCGGCGCAGTTGGCGCGGCAACCCTCCTTGCGGGGTTTGTCGCGACTGATCAGTACGCAGATAGAGCAATCAGAAGGCGAGGAGCGGAATAAGTTAGCTGTACTGCAAGAACTTGTCGGCCGTCTGGTGGCCGACAAAAATGCCTACCGCTGTGTTCACTGCGGTTTCGCCGGCAAACACCTGCATTGGTTCTGCCCCGGCTGTAAAACCTGGGGCAGCATAAAAACAATCCGAGATACAGGGACAGAAGAATGGAATCACCCGTAATAGTCGCGCTCGATTATCACAGCGAGGCGCCGGCGCTGGAGTTGGCCAGCAGGCTCTCCCCTGAGCTGTGTCGCCTGAAAGTGGGGAAGGAGCTATTTACCAGTTGTGGCCCGGCACTGGTGGAGAAATTGCAAAGCCAGGGCTTTGAAATATTCCTGGACCTGAAGTTTCACGATATCCCCAATACCGTCGCCGGTGCTGTGAGGGCGGCGGCGAAACTGGGCGTGTGGATGGTTAATGTTCACGCCTGCGGAGGGCGGCGAATGATGGAGGCCGCGGTGGAGGCACTGGCGCCCTTCGAGCATCGCCCCAGGCTGATAGCGGTGACCGTTCTCACCAGTATGTCCGATGAGGATCTGCAGGAGTTGGGCTACACGCAGGCCGCCGATGTGCGCGTCAGCCAACTGGCAGAACTGGCGGCCAGCAGTGGCGTGGATGGCGTTGTCTGCTCCGCGCGCGAAACACAGGCCCTGCGCCGGGATAGAGGTGAAGGATTTTGCCTGGTAACGCCGGGTATCAGGTTGGCCGGCGACGATGCCGGGGACCAGCGCAGAGTGGTAACCCCGGCGCAAGCGGTGGCCAACGGTTCTGATTATCTGGTTATTGGTCGCTCGATTACCGCCGCCAGCAAGCCAATAGAGGCACTGGAGCGTATCCTGAGCGAGCTGGCGGCCTAGCGGGCCGTGGGCGGGGCATAATGTCACGCCGAATCTCTCAATTTTCGCCTTTTTTAATCCTCTTCGGGCAAAGATAAAAGCAGGCGGGGAATTGCTGCTAGAGTTGTTTTCGATACGGATGTTTGCACGGACGCAGCATCGTTATACGGAGATAACATCATGATCTATTCACAGCTATTACAGTTCTATAGTCACAGCGCGCCGCTAATCAAGGGTGCGATTTTACTACTTTTGGTCCTGGGGCTTAGCCCCGGCGTACTCAGTACCGCTGCCTATGCACAGGCAGACGCGGCGGCGTCACAGCAGGCCGGGGTTAATATTAACACGGCCGATGCCCAGTCCCTGGCGGCAGGTTTGAAGGGGATTGGGCCATCCAAGGCGGCGGAGATTGTAAAATATCGAGAAACCTATGGCCCTTTTGCCTCCGTCGATGAGCTGACGGAAGTGAAGGGTGTGGGGAAAGCGACAATAGAAAAAAACCGAAATGTTTTAACACTGGAATAAGAGCGCAGCATCCGTATCATAAAAGGGGGCTTAGGCCCCTTTTTTATGCGCGAGAGTGATCGCTGCTAAGTTTCATTGGGAATTGTGTATCTATCAAGTGAATTGTCTTGTTAGTGGCGCGACCGGTTTTATCGGTCGCGAATTATGCCATCAACTGGCGGCCAGGCAGTTGCCTTTTACCGCACTTAGTAGGCGCGGGGGCCCCCTGGCTGATGGCACTGCAACCGTGGCCGTGGATTTTTGTTGCCATGATGTGGATGCCGGCCTGTTACAGGGGGTAGACCTTGTCTTTCATCTGGCGGGGATAGCCCACCAGCAGGCAGAAGACAGCGCCTATGAGAAAATCAATTATCAGGCCACCCTGGCACTGGCAAAGGCCTCCGAGAAGGCGGGCGTAAAGTGCTTCGTCTATTTGAGTAGCGTGAAGGCTATGGGGCCGCCGGCGGGTAGCGCGGTGCGCAGTGAGGAGCAGCTCTGTGCACCAGAAAATGCCTATGGCTTGTCAAAGTGGCGTGCAGAGCAGGATTTGCGCTCGGCATTTGCCGCCAGTTCAATGTCCGTCATTATACTGCGCCCGGCGCTGGTTTACGGTGCGGGTGTTAAGGGTAACCTGGCGACATTGGCTGGCGCGGTGCGCCGGGGCCTGCCCCGGCCACCTGAAATTGGCGGGCGCTCTATGATTGCTGTACAGGACCTGGCCGGGCTAATGGTGCAAATAGCCTGCGAACCGCCCTGTGGTGTTCACACCTGGATTGTGTGTGATGGTCAGCGCTACTCGGCGCGAAGAATTTATGGGCTGATGCGAAAGGCGCTGGGTAAAGGACCAGGTGTCAGCTACCTGCCCGTATGGCTGTGGCGAGTTGGAGCGTACCTGGCCGATATTAGGCGCGGGCCGGGCGAGGGCTCCACCTTTGACAAGATTTTCGGTGTGGAGCTGTATAGCAGTGCGGCTCTGGTGCGGGAGTTGCCTTGGCAGCCTGAATTTGAGTTGGCAGATATTGTGGCTGAAATAATGGCTGCCCCGGTGGAGAAGAGCCAGTAATGTCAGCTGTACTTACTATAATGCTCACGTTTATAAGCTCGGCGTTGTTCTGTGGTATCTATCTTTATTTTGCCAGGCGCTGGCAAATTATGGACGTGCCCAATGAGCGCAGCTCTCACCAGCAACCCACACCCAAGGGCGGTGGTTTGCCGCTGATGTTGGCGTTCTTTGGGGGTGTGGCACTGGTGTTTGGTGTTTCTGTATTCTGGTCGTCACCCTACACGCCCGTGTTGTTGGGGGCTTTTTTCCTGACCCTGTTAGGTGTTGTCGATGACAACTGGATGTTGTCGGTGCGTCTGCGATTTTTTGCCTACGGCTTTTGCTGTGTCGTGGTTGCGGCCATGCTGTGGCGAACAGGGGGCGGGGAACCCGGTCTGCTGCTCATATTCTGTACCGCGTTCCTTATGCTGTGGTCGCTGAACCTGTACAACTTTATGGACGGTGTCGATGGTTTGGCCGCAAGTCAGTGCTTTCTTGCCTGTTGCTCGGCGGCATTGCTGGCCTGGGGCAATAGCAGTGGGCCAGCTTACCCCATTTTCTGCCTGCTACTGGGCTTCAGTCACCTGGGTTTTCTTGTGTGGAACTGGCCTGGCGCCCGGCTGTTTATGGGAGATGCGGGGAGTATCCCCACCGGATTTTTGGTGGCTGCCCTGGCCGTGTTAGGTGCCGCGCAGGGGAACCTCCCATTGGCCTGCTGG
>JADFVW010000272.1 GCA_015222725.1 Pseudomonadota bacterium
ACAGGGGGATACGGGGCTCGCCCGTTGGGTTTCCCCGATCATCAAGCTTTTCCGGGCTCATGGGAGGCACATAGAAAACATTGGCTCCCAGGCCGTATTCCGGATGCAGGGGTATTGCTACCTTGTATTTATCCACCAGTTTCCAGAGAGGGCCCTCTCTGTCATCGCGAAAGCCAACAAAACGCAGGCGGCCGGGGCATTGACGGGCACAAGCCGGAGCCACACCCTCTTCAATGCGCGGCATACAGAAGATGCACTTGGCGGCTACCTGGCGCTGGTAGTCGTAATAGACTTTTTTGTAGGGACAGGCCTCCACACAAAATCGGTAGCCGTGACATTTATCCTGGTCGACCAGCACGATGCCGTCTTCCTTGCGTTTGTAGATGGATTTACGTGGGCAAGCGTCCAGGCATGCGGGCTCGGTGCAGTGGTTACAGAGCCTGGGCATGTAAAAGTAGTGGTTGTCTTTCGGGTAGCTGCCGCTGCCCTCATCCTCGTCCCAGTTGGGGCCCCAGTTCGGCTTGCCCTTCGGCTTTAGCCACTCTTTGGTGCCACTTACAGCATCGGTGGCTATTACCGACTTGTGGTTAAAATCCCAGGCGCGGCCATATTCACTGTCCAGGTTTGGCACCTTGCCGCGCTTTACCTCACCCTTGTCGGTGCGCCCGCCAATTTCATGCCACTGCCTGGGGAAGCCTTTGCCGGGTAGTGTTTCAACGTTGTTCCAGTAGCTGTAGTCGGTGCCGCTGTCGGTGTTCCACATTTTCTTGCAGGACACAGAGCAGGTGTGGCAGCCCAGGCATTTGTTTAAATCCAGCACCATCGCAATCTGGCGATCGGCTTTGCCGATGTTGTATCTCATGATTCAAGCTCCGCTGGGGTGGTTGGGTGGGAATTTTCTACAGAGGCCTGATCAATGGCACGAATACTAATCCGCGTGTCCTGCACCGCTGTACCCGGCTGATATTTATTAACCCCGTGCTGCAGTTGATAGTAATCACCGCTGAGATGCAGGGGATTCACCAGGCCGGGAATCAGCCACTTATAGCTCTCGTGATTGGGGAACTGGTTGGGCTCCCAGGCATGAAAATAGTAGGCCACTCCCGGGCGTACCATAGTGGAGTACTTGATACGCATGGTGACCGTACCGTAGTCGTTATAGAGCTCGGCATAATCGTGATCGGCAATATTGAGTTGTTTCGCTTCCATAGGGTTAACGTACATTACCGGCTCGCCTCGCTGCATACGCAGTAACAGGGGTGTGTCGCGCCAGGTGGAGTGGATTGACCAGCGTGAGTGACAGGAGACCAACTGGAAGGGGTGGTCTCCGCCTGCTTTTGGGCTCTCCTTATGGGTTGCCATGTTCTCCCTGGCCTCTATAAACCAGGGGTGGTCAATGTAGGTAGTGATTCGCCCCGAGTAAGTTGGCCAGTGATCCTTGTGCTCGGTGAACTGGGTCATGGTAGTGAGTACACCGTCCCCCTTCCAGTCCGGGTTATACAGTGCGGTAGGGCCAACATTGTCACCGGTAGAGGTGTACTTGGCGATACCGGTTTTTTTCAGCTGTTCTACAGTAACGCCGGCGGTGGCATGGCTGTCGGCCAGAATAGTATCGGATACTTTTTCTGCATCTTTGGGGCCGAACTGGCCGTGACTGGAGTAGCGCTGGTTCAAGGTCTTCCAGTCGGTGGGCAACTTGCCACAACCGTCAAACACAGGCAGGTCCTGCTCTATGGCAAGCTCTTCGATGCGCTTGCTGAGCAACCAGTAGAACTCGTACTCGTCCTTGGCCTCACCCAGGGGTGGTACTGCCGCATCACAATAGTGGACGTAGGGGATATAGGACACGCTGTATTTGATACCCGACTTCTCGTAATAGCCGGCGGCGGGCAGGATGTAGTCTGACTGCAAGGCTGTATAGGAGAACTTGGGATTGATGTCGACAATCAGTTCCATTTTGTTCCAGATATTGTCGATAAACTTCTGGGTGTTATTGGTGCGGCGAATCAGGTTAGAGCCGCCGCTGAAGAAGATCTTTGGTGAGCCGCTGCGCGGCAGGTTCATGTCCCAGCCCTTCGCTACGGATTCGTCAAAGTACTCACTGAAGGGGCGGGGGTAATCGTCTTTCAGGTCCCTGTCCATATCTGAGACGATGTCCTGGTGGTGCAGGTCCATGGAAGTTACGTTGGTGGCGCACAGTATTTCGGCCTCGTACTTGCGCTCCCCATCGCGGGTGACCTGCTCCTGGGTCTTGCGCTTCATCATGATATCCATGGTCATATGCCACAGGTCGCTGGGGCTCATCAGGTCCAGCATCATGCCCAATTTCCCGCGTATGCCCTCGTGTTCCACCTGTAAATTTAATCCGAAGCCACCCAGGTCCACCCAGCCACAGCCCTGGTAGCCGGCACCTTTCTTGCCAATTGCACCTTTCAGCGACAGGCATAGCAGTTTGGCGCGATTCATCAGGTCGGAGTGTACGTAGCGGTTGGCCCCCCAACTGGATAACACCATGGGGCGCTCGGCATTGGCAAAGCCCTCGGCAAAGCGGCGGATCTGTGCCACTGACAAGCCGGTAATTTCTGCGGCTTTTTCAAAGGTCCAGGGCTCCAGGTTCTCCTTTAGAAGTGAACCCACCGGGGCCACACTGATTTCTTTCCCACCCTTCAACGTAACCGTAAAGCTGCCTTCTATGGGTGGTTCAAAGCCCTCGGGCAGGCGAATCAGGTTTTGCTCACTCTCCTGGGTACCCGGTGCTTCCACCGGCTTGTTGGCCGCAGGGTCCCACATATAAAGCAGCTTCCGGCGGCCACCCTCCAGCATGTCGGTTTCGCGCAGGAAACGGCCGGTGTCCAGGCGTACCAGAATGGGCAGGTCTGTTTGTTCGCGCACATAGGGCAGGTCGATATTGCCGCTGTCCCATATGTGACGTGCAGTTGCCATACCCAATGCAGCGTCGGTGGCCGAGCGCAGTGGTAACCATTGGTCGGCATGGACTGCGGTGGCACTGTACTGGGGGTCAATAACGACCAGCTCGGCGCCATTGTATTTGGCCTCGTAGAGAAAGTGAGCATCGGCGATTTGGGTAACCGAGGGATTCATCATCCAGACCACAAGAAAATCAGACAGGAACCATTCGTCTGAGGAGCCCCCGATATGGGCAGCTCCCACCGTCATGGTGGCGCCGATATTAAGGTCTCCGATTTCCCCCCAGTTATCGGCAAAGGTACCGCCAGACATGTGCAGGAACTTGAATCGGCCCATGGTGGTAGCGCCAAAGTCGAAGTTTGGCCCCAGGTCGGTGTAGTGGGTATCTGCACCATGTACCTTGGCGATATCGATCATCTTATGGGCAATTTCATCGATTGCCCGGTCCCAGCTGATTTTCTCCCATTTGCCTGAACCGCGCTCGCCGGTGCGCTTCAGGGGAACAGTGGTGCGGGAGGGGCCGTACATCACATCGGTGTAGCAGGCGCCCTTCTGGCAGCCCCGGGGATTGAAGTCAGGTACGCCGGGTTCGGATGCCTCGTAGGTGGCCGTTTGTTCCTCGCGCACCACGATGCCGTCTTTCACATACAAGTCCCACTCGCAGGCCGAGCGACAATTAACCCAGCCGTGAGAGCCCTTCGCTATATAGTCCCAACTCCAGCGCTGGCGGTATAAGTCTTCCCAGTTGCCGAGCTTTTCCGGGTTGCGGCTGCCACCGGTGGCAGCCTGTGCCTGGCGAAAATGAAATAGTGGCAGCCCGCCTCCAGCTGCCACGGCTATCGTGCTGGCCACTTGTACAAAGCGGCGCCTGGAGAGGGTCACCTGCTTTTCGCCGCTCATTGTTTTTCGCCTCTCAACATGGATGGCAGAATGAAATTTCGGATGTAGCTACGCATCTGTTTCGGTTTGTCCCGGTATCTATGGGGGGTTATCACAAATGACATGATGACCCGGCCACACCACTCGGAGAAATCCTCCAGGCTCACATTGTCGCGAAGGCGTTCTCCAGCTTTAATTAGGTCGTAAGTGGGTTTTGTTGCCTCGTGTGTGTAGTCCATGACAATCTTGTTGGACAGCCCCAGCC
>JADFVW010000273.1 GCA_015222725.1 Pseudomonadota bacterium
GATTCCTACGGCGCCCTCACCCGGGAATACCGCTACGAAGTTCATTCCCACGGTCACTGGGGTATGTTGGCACTTATCCTGATTGTACTGGGTCTCAGCTTCGATCGTTTGGCCCTGGCTGAAAAACACTGTGTATTGCTGGCCTGCCTGTTGGCGGCCAGCGCCGCATTATTCCCCCTGGGTGTACTACTCCAGATTGGCCCGGCCGCCGGCTTTGGTAAGGTACTTTCCGTGGTCGGCTCTATCGGAATGGTGCTGGGTCTTCTGGCTGCGGTTTATGGCCTGCTTAAATCTGACCCTGGTTAGCGCCTGATGTCTCGAGCTGCCAAGAACTATTTTGAACGCTACGAAATCAGCCATATCGAGCTGCAAATGCAGCCTGGCGTAGTCGACTCAGCTGAGCGGGTCTGTAATCTGACCCTCAAATTTGAACGCGGCTACCAGGTTCAATTTAAACTACTGGGAGAACAGTCACTGCTTGGAGAGAAAATCACCGGCATATCCCCCGATGGTTCTATAGCAACGGTTAACAAAGACTCCACCGCCGATCTGGAAGATGAACTCCTTAGCTTTTTTCATAACATCGAGAGCCGCCTCGATCGCATTGAGCATGAAGAAAAAGTTCAGAGCATTACTTTTTTGGGCAACACTTTTATACTCAATAACAAGACCGTGTTTGATGTGGTAGAAGATGACGGAGGTCGCCTCATCATTGAGATGCACAGGGGTGACAAGCGACAGTCTGCCAAGCTGCTGGCCAGTTCGCTGCTGGACGGCCTCTATGATGGCTCGATTGTTCTTAAGTCCTGATGTGGGCCTGCACTGTAAACAAATAGAGAACATAAAATGGCACGTGTAAAAATTATTGACCCCGAAACTGTAACCGACCCAATTTCACTCGCCCTGTTTGATTGGGTGACAGATGCAGAGGGCAAGGTACCCAACCACTTCCTGGTAGAAATGAACTTTCCCGAGTATTTCAACGCAAAATTGAGCGCGACAAAAGTACTGTGGGAAACCGGTGAACTCACCATGGAAGAGATACAACACGTCGGTGTTATCGTTTCCAGAGCCAATAGTTGCGAGTACTGTACAGCGGCATTCTGTACCATATTGAACTACGCCCTGGATAAAGAACAAGACTATGTCTCTCAATTACTGGAGCAGGGTGTTGAGCTTGTCGACGATCATCGTTTGCGAACACTTCTTGAATTTAGCCTGAAAGCCAACAACGATCCTCTGTCAGTAAGTGACGAGGAGGTTGAAAGTCTCAGGGAAGTAGGCTTAAGCGATAAAGGCATCGTGCAGTTAATACATCTTGTCAGTGATTTTTCCTCCTATAATCGTATTAATCAGGTGGTGAAAACTGACTACGACTATCGCGAACTGTGGCGTCACGTCGCAGCAATCTGAATTTTCCCATTCTCTTCCCTGACCCGCCAGTGGCGAGCTACTGCCCTGCCCTGCTTAACAGCTAGCGGTACACGCTGCCCCTGGGGAATATGGGTACACTGTCCCTCGCCATTAAAGCGCCAACCGTGGTAGGGACAACGCAGTTCATCCTGCTGAAGCAGCCCGGACAACGACTGGCCCGGTGCAAGCCCATTCGGGATGTAATTACCCATATGCGGGCAATAGGCGGTGATGGCTCGATATTCACCCGCTATTGTTCTATACAACAGCAGGTCATCTCCCTGCCATTCTATTTCTATTACTTCACCGGGAGCCAGACTTACCGCGTGATCTAAATTCTGCCAATTGCTCATATACCTGGACATTATGTAGTGACCTACGGATAACTACCGCAGCTGATACTCATCAAACTTCTTCCGCGCCCTGATCACGTCAATGTTGCTGGAATCACCCTCCATTTTGAGCACTATACCCAGCTTTTTGTAGCGCGCGTAGAGCATGCCATCTCTCCCGGTATTGTAAAATACGGCCTTTAAGGCAATCTCAGCCTTGTCGCTTACAATTCTAGCGTGGGATATTTCGAGGCGATCATTGGCTAACTCCACCCTGGCATCGCCCTCAATATCACTCGTGATCAGCATACGCGAGACCCAGCCGGGTGGATTACTGTGGTTTTCAAATAGAGCCACCAAGGGTCGGGTGTCACTAATCCACAGGTCGGCGTCGGCGCTAAAGCTCAGCGGATCTCCCGCCACCACTTCGGCACGGCGCAATAGAACCCGGGCTGACCAGTTTTTATCATCGAATGTCTGCTGTTCGCCAACCACATTCACTTCATCCAGAATTATGCTGGAACCAGTAAGGTCAATTTGCCTTTTCCGCGGCACTCCCCCCACAATAACCAGCTCAACATCCAGGTCTCCCTGCAGGTCTTGTCCATCCGCGCGCATACCCAGGCCAGCACCCTGCAATTGCAGACTACCCTCCACAGTCTGGGCATCGGCAAAGATGTTGGCCTCCAGTTGGGCCGTGCCACTGGTGAATTTCAAAGCAGTCATAGTAGGTAAATATTCGTTTAGAATGGTCAGATCTACGAGCGTAGCGTCATCAATGTTCACCATCAGAGTACTGTCCTTGCGCCGCTCCCAACGCTCCTCATCATTGAGCAGGGTTTTAAACTTTATATTCGTATCGGGTACAATATAGTTGGGTCCACTGTAAACCAGTTTAAGACTGTCGCCGATGAGAAACGGGGATGGGTCCCCGTCCCGGGTTACAGATGAAGTATCGTAAGAAATTTCCAACTGCAGAGACATGTCATCCTCTGTCGGTGTGCTGATTTGCACCGTACCCAGCCCGACTATTTCCATGTTTTTGACAAGCACCGAGAGGTCAGCCACCCTGACAAGCAGCTTGGTGCCAGCGCGCATATAACCGAGACCGTAGTGTATGCGACCGCTGAGTTTCCCGGCGCCATCAATAGCAAAATCTCCCATATCTGCGGTAAACAGGTTAATGAAATCCAGGCTGCCAAGCTCCAGATCCAGTTGCGTATCCAGTTGCAGGAAGGACAACATGCCCAAGCCCTTGTTCTCACGCGGAACAAACGGCTCAAATCCCAGCTTCCCCGTTACGCGACCGCCCTTGAACAACTCCCCTTCACCGTTGATATAAGCAGGAGACAAATCGAGATCCACCTCCCGGGCATCCAGGCTGAAGAGGCCACCGCCGGTTTCAAAGCTCAGGTCCGCCAGGGCGCTACCTTGCGCATTCAGCTGCAGGTTGTGGATCCAGACCTTCACGGTACCATCCACGTGGGCCTTGTTGACGGACAATTTCCAGGGCCGCTTCTTCTTCCGCGGCGAGGTATCTGCCGCTTGTATGTCCCGACCTTCGATCTGGGGGAAGTGCGAAAGCAACTTGCTGTAGTCCTTCCCTGCCTTCAATAGGGGGCGCTGTCGATAGTCCACATTGTGGGCATCGACATCGAATAGATTAACCCGCTTCAATACCAGGCAAAGCAGGGAAATGTTGGCAGAAGCATCGTCGACACTCAGTTGCCACTGCTGAGAGCGGCTCTGTCCATTTGCCCGAACACCACTGGCATAGACCCTGAAGGGATACAGGGTCCAGGCCCGATCCCAATTCACCTGAAACTTCTCGGGCCGAATCAGGTTAACCAGGTCCTGTGTGAACGGTATTTGCAGGGCTGTGTTTACCAGAACAAGATAAGCCAGCTCGGCTATTATCACGAGCTTTACTACCCGTAGCAGGAGTTTTCTCGATTTAGTCAATACCTACTCCTTTTTGTTAAACGAGCCATCAGGTAACCGCTACGCGCCGGTTGAATTCTTCGCGCCGCCACTCCTGGTCAGTCATAATCTCCACCAGGTGTTGTACCGCGTCCCACACATCGGTATAGCCTACGTACAGTGGCGCAAAGCCGAAGCGCATATTCTGCGGTGCGCGAAAATCACCGATAACGCCTCGCGCGATGAGCGCCTGTACAATGGCGTAACCGTGTTCATGATCGAGTGATACCTGGCTGCCCCTGCGCTGCGCATCCCGGGGGCTTATCAGGTGAAAATCGTGATCCCCACAGCGCTGATCTATCAGGTTGATAAACAAACCGGTAAGCGCCTGCGACTTTTTACGAACCTCAGCCATATCAGCGCGCAAAAACAAGTCTATACCCACTTCGGCAACCGCCAGGCTTAAAATGGGCTGAGTGCCACTTAACATCTGGCGAATATTACTTGCGGGGCGGTAATTGCGTTCGAAGGCAAAAGGGTCGGCGTGCCCCCACCAACCGGTCAAGGGTTGCCGGGCCGACCCCTGATGCCGTTTCGCCGCAAAGATAAAGGCCGGGCTACCCGGTCCGCCATTTAAGTATTTATAGGTGCAACCAATAGCAAAGTCGGCGCGACAAGCGTTGAGATCAACTTCCAGGGCGCCCGCACTGTGGCACAAATCCCACACAGAGATGGCACCTGCCGCCTGGGTCTGCGCTGTGATGGCCGGCATATTCAGTACCCGACCTGATTTGTAATGCACCTGGGTGAGGCACACAACCGCCACATCGTCGTCAATCGCAGCCTCCAGTCCGTCCTCTTCGGCAAACCTGATTTCGTAGCCGTCTCCCAACTGTTCAACCAGCCCCTGGGCCACGTAGTTATCGGTGGGAAAGTTGCTGCCCTCCATCACGATAACCCGGCGAGCCGGGACCAGCCCCAAAGCCGCGGATATCACCTTATACAGATTGATACCGGTGGAGTCGGTCACCACAACCTCGCCGGCATCAGCGCCGATTAGTCGGGCAATCTTGTCTCCCAGGGTAAGGGGTAAATCCCA
>JADFVW010000274.1 GCA_015222725.1 Pseudomonadota bacterium
ATGGTGCACAGTGCCGGCACCGGTGACGATGCTCACTGGAGCATGCACGTGTGGCAGAAGTCAGGGGGCAAATGGCAGGTAGCGGCTACAGCCTCGATAGAGGCAGATTAGCAGTTAAGGAGTACGCGGGGGCGAGCCGGTAGGGCCCCCTTTTTTTGATGAAACAGATCTGGCTTGAAACAAGCCGGGCGGCTAGCGCTCGCGGTAAGTAATGCGACCCTTGCTGAGATCGTAGGGGGTCAGCTCAACGCGAACCTTGTCACCTGTCAGGATGCGGATGTAGTGCTTGCGCATTTTGCCGGAGATATGGGCGGTCACCACGTGACCGTTCTCCAGCTCTACCCGGAAGGTGGTGTTGGGCAGGGTATCGATAACCTCGCCTTCCATTTCAATTTGGTCTTCTTTCGCCATGCGGCAGTCATCTCGATTAAAAATCAGTGGCGCATTTTGCCTGAATTAAACCCAGTGTGTCCAGTGGAAATAAGGGGAAAATTAAACCGCACTCCAGCTATTGTTAATACGAAGCTCCAGCGGTCTATAGGAGGTTTTATAGGACATTTTCTGGCAGTTGCGAATCCAGTAGCCCAGATAGAGGTAATTCAGCCCCGAATTACGGGCATTGTCTACCTGCCAGAGTATGGTATAGGTGCCCAGGCTGCGTTTTTCCTGTGTGGGATCAAAAAATGTGTAAATGGCCGATTGGCCGTCATCCAGAAAGTCGGCGACTGCTATTGCCACCAGGGTCTGCTGGCCATTTTCGGGCAAGTAGAAACGGTAGTAGCGGGTACACTGCCAGGGGTTGTTGAGAAAAGACTCGTATTGCTCCCTTACCGGCGGGTACATATCGCCGTCTTTATGGCGCATTTCAATATAGTTGGTATACAGTTGGTAGGCTGCATCGTCGATAATAGTCTCTGACTCCTCCACCACTAAATCCTGGTTCCGATTCCAGGTCCGACGCTGTCCCCGGGACATGCGAAACTCGGCGACGGGGATCCGTGAGGGTATGCAGGCGTTACAGGCCTCACAATGCGGGCGGTAGATGTGAGAACCACTGCGCCTGAAGCCCAGCCCCGACAGGCTGCTGTATAGCGCTTTATCTACCGTGTGTTTGGGGTCTACGAATAAAGTGACAGCTTCCTGATCCTCCAGGTAGCTACAACTGTGGGGGTAGGTCGTATAGACCTTGATATCCCTCAGGGACGCGGTCACAAAAGCTCTCCACAGGTCGGTGGCAGGGACCAGATGTCCGAGCCGACATTCACATCCACAGTTTGGACAAGCAGGCGCTCGAAGTCTACCCTGCCGACATTAACAGCACCCAGTGAGTTCATGTGATCACTTTCGACCTGGCAATCGATGAGTTGAAACCCCGCTGGTTTGAGCATGTGGACCAGTGCTACCAGGGCGACTTTGGAGGCATCGGATTTAAGGCTGAACATCGATTCGCCAAAAAATGCCTGGCCCAGGGCAATACCGTAGAGCCCGCCCACCAGTTGTTCGTCCACATCGTAGACTTCTATCGAGTGGGCTATTCCCTGCTGGTGCAAGCCGGAATAGGCCCGCAGCATATCATCGCCTATCCAGGTGCCCGGGCCGTCTTCACGGGTCTCAGCGCAGTGTTTTACCACCGTGGCAAAGCATTGGTCGACCGACAGCTTAAACGCGTTGCGCTGCAGGGTTTTGCGCAGTGAGCGCGAGATGTGCAGGGAATGGGGCAGCAGTATGGAGCGGGGGTCCGGTGTCCACCACATCACCGGTTGGGGCGCTTCATACCAGGGGAAAATCCCCCGGCGGTAGGCCCTGATAAGGCG
>JADFVW010000275.1 GCA_015222725.1 Pseudomonadota bacterium
GAAGGACCCTATGCCGAGGTGACCGGTTACTACGCGGACCGGGATGATCGCTGGGTGATGGAGGTCACTGCAGTGACTCGCCGTGAAAAACCGGTATTTAACTCTATCTTGTCGGGCACCGAAGTGGGCAATGCCTACGGCCTTATCGCTGGCGCCGGTGCCTTTGACAAGATTCACTCCCTGGTGCCGGAGGTTACCGCTGTGCACTTTTCCAGGGGCAGCGTGCCCTATCATCTGGTGGTGAGGATGAACAAAACGCATGAGGGAAGTCAGCGCAATGCCATCATGGCAGCCTTTGTTTCCCTGGCTTTTGCCAAGACGGTTACCGTGGTCGATGAGGATGTGGACATCTACGACCCCGCCGATGTGGACTGGGCAGTTCAGACCCGTTGTTGCCACGAATCAGGCGTGCTGTTGATTCCCGATACCATTGGTCATCGCCTCAACCCCATGGTCGAGGATGACAAATGGACGCGAATGGGTATTGATGCGACCGTGCCTTTGCCGCGACCCGACAAATTCACCCGGGCAACCATGGAGAATGTGGATCTGTCCGCCTATGAGATCACGGGAATATAGCATGCGCCTGATTATTGGTATCAGTGGTTCCAGTGGTGTTATTTACGGCATTCGCATGCTCGAGATGTTGCGCGCATTCGACGATGTAGAGACCCATCTGGTAATGAGCCGCTATGGCCGTCTCAATATCGAACTGGAAACGGACTATCAGATCAAGGATGTGGAAGCGCTGGCGGATGTAGTACACGGCGAGCGCAATCAGGCGGCGAGTATCTCAAGTGGCTCTTTTGGCGTAGATGGCATGATTGTCGCGCCCTGCTCGATGAAGACGCTCTCTGCAATTGCACACTCCTATGCAGACAGCCTGCTGGTGCGAGCGGCAGACGTATGCCTCAAGGAGCGTAAACAACTGGTATTAATGCCCCGGGAGACCCCGCTGCATACCGGTCACTGCAAACTGTTGTATGAAGCTTCGCAATTGGGGGCCATTATCGCTCCGCCCATGCCCGCTTTTTATGCCAAACCGGCAAGTCTGGATGATCTGGTTAACCACACCGTAAGCCGGGTACTGGATCTGTTCGGGCTGGATACGGGCCAGGTAAAGCGCTGGCAGGGCGTTAATGGGGGTGATGAATGACCCTCGATGGCCAGCAGAGCCGCATTGCAGTTGTGGGTGCAGGCCGCATGGGTAGAGGCATCAGCCTGAGCTTTGCCTTCTCCGGTTACACGGTGCAGTTGTTTGACAGTGAGGAGCGCAGTGCGGAAGCATTTGCTGAACTGACTGAATCCGTTCTGGAGGAAATACAGACCGAGCTGGTTTTTCTTGAACGCTTGCAGCTAGTCACCGCGGCGCAGGCGAAGAAAATTGCAACGCGTATATCCGTGGTGGCGCGGTCGGCGTCAGCAGAGCATCTTGGGCGGGCCGATTTTGTCTTTGAAGCCGTCGCCGAAGTGCTAGATATCAAGCAGTCTACCTACGCCTGGCTCAACAGCGTGGTCGCCGACGACGCCGTTATCGGCTCTACCACCTCGACCATACTGGTCGATACCCTGGCTGAGTTCGTCGATAATAATAGTCGCTTCCTCAATACCCACTGGTTGAATCCGGCCTTGCTAATGCCGCTGGTGGAAATGAGCCCGGGAAAGCACAGCGACAAGCAGGCCGTTTCTGCCATGAAGAACCTGCTGGAGAGCATCGGCAAGCAACCGATCATCTGCGCGGCCTCTCCGGGCTTTATCGTACCCAGAATTCAGGCATTGGCCATGACCGAGGCCGCACGTTGTGTGGAGGAGGGCGTGGCATCTGCAGAGGACGTGGACAAGGCCATACGGATTGGCTTTGGCGTCCGCTATGCGGTACTGGGTCTGCTGGAGTTTATCGATTGGGGGGGCGGCGATATCCTCTACCACGCCACCAAATACCTGGCTGGAAGCCTTGATGACAAACGCTTTTCCGTGCCCGAGGTGGTCGAAAAAAATATGCGGGAAAACCGCAATGGCATTCGCGATGGCGAGGGCTTTTACGACTACCGCGATCGGGATGTCGATGCCTATCGGCAGGAGCGAATGGGTGATTTCGTCAAACTACTACAGCATCTGTCGCTTTTACCCGAGGCCAAATAGGAAGAGACTCATGAGGATTACAGGCAGTACAAGAAGGCGTTTCCTGACCAGGGCTCTTATGGTAGCCGGTGCGACTGCGGTTGGGCTGCTCCAGGCGCCCATTAGTCTGGGCAGGGAAGTGGGAGCCCACTTGGCCCGCATCAAGGGCCGTATTATTATGCGCATGGACCCGGACTACCCCCAGTGGTGGAGCAGTATGTCCTGGTATATGTACATGCCCAAGCGCTACCCGGATCTCATAGTGCGCGCCAAATCTGAGCAGGATATTCTGTCCGCTCTTGCCTATGCCCGAGAAAAAAAGCTCAAGGTGACAGTCCGCTCTGGTGGCCATAATCCGGCCAAGGCCGTATTGCGCGATGGCGGCATGCTGCTCGACCTGTCCAGATTGCGCAAAGTCGAGATAGACGCCGCGGCGCAGACTGCCTGGGTAGAACCAGGTATTCACGGTGAAAAACTGGTGGCCGCGCTGGCGAAGCAGGGCCTCGATTTTCCCGCCGCGCACACCGGCATCGTCCCCATCGGCGGTTATATTATGGGTGGTGGTCTGGGCTGGAACATGCCCGAGCGGGACATTGCCTGTCGCTCGATATTGGCAGCGGAAGTGATTACCGCCGACGGTCGTAAGCTTACCGCCAGTGCCAATGAAAACAGTGACCTGTGGTGGGCTATTCGCGGTTGCGGCCCCGGTTTTTTTGGCGTGGTCATGCGCTACAAACTGCAGGTTTACCCTCTGTACCACGCCATGACCAAAAGCAAATACCTGTTTGCCATCGATAAATTACCTCAGGTCTGTAAAGCCCTGGAAAAGGTCGCAGCTGCGAAGAAAGAGCAACTGGAAGTTCTGGCTGTTGTCGGCCGTTTCTACCCACCCGATAAGCCGCCGGCCGAGCGCGACCTGGTATGTGCGGTGAGCATTTTTGCCTTCGCCAACTCAGAAAAGGAGGCCAGTGCGCTGATGGCTCCCTGGGCCAGCAGTGGCCTCCCTGCACAAAGCCTGATGAAGCGGGAAAACCGGATAATGGATTACGAACAATTGTTTTCCGGCCAGGAGACCGATTTTTCCAGCCCCAATCGCACCGCGGTAGAAAACATCTGGACCGACGATGTATCGAAGGGGCTGCAGGCGCTGGCGAAGAAAATGCTGGATGACCCACCACCCTCGCCGCGCTGCTTTGCCCTGTCGGCCTGGGGCTTTAGTAATACCCGTGAAGATGCGACATCCTGCGTCTCCACACCGGCCCCACACTATCTGTCATGGTATTTAATGGCGGAAGATGAAAGCCACCTTGCCTTAAACAGGCGGTGGATGGATGAGTCAGTGGAATTGCTGCGGCCCGTCACTCGGGGCCATTACATTAATGAGATCGACCCCCAACACTATCCACAACATGTGGCTGAGTGCTTTTCACCCGAGAGCTGGAAGCGGCTGGCAAAACTGCGCAAACAGCACGACCCGGATGGAGTTTTCTACAGCTGGCTGGGACATGGAGACCAGAAATCATGAAGAAATTAATTGCCGTGTTAATTAGCACACTGTGTTTTTCTCTGAACGCTGTCCAGGCGGGTGACATGGAAGCAGGCAAGAAAAAGTCCGAAGTTTGTGCGGCCTGCCACGGTGCAGTCGGAATTAGCCCCAACACCTCCTGGCCTAACCTGGCCGGCCAGCAGAAAGCCTACCTGGTCAAGCAAATGAAAGACTTTCGAGACGGCAAGCGCAGCGATCCCTGGATGAGCCCAATGGCCAAACCCTTGTCGGATGAAGATATGGCAGACCTGGCAGCCTTCTATAACAGCCTGCCAGTGCGCGACGAATATCAATAAGCATCACTATCTGAATAAACATCTACAAAAAGAGGTTATTTCATGAGTAAGGTAAAGCAATCTGAGTTATGGATAGGCGGCGAACATGTCGCGCCGGGTTCGGGTAAGTATTTTGATGACCTGAACCCACTGGATGATTCCCTGTACTCCACAGTAGCCGAGGCGACGGCGGCGGACATGGACAACGCAGTGCAAGCGGCTCACGAGGCTTTTCTGGCCAACAAGCACCTGCTGGCGCGAGACCGTGAGGTCTGGTTTATGAAAGCCGCTTCTCTGGTAGAGCGCGACTTCCAGGAGTACGTCGACATACTGATAGACGAGGTGGGCTCGCCCCTGGGCAAAGCGGAATTTGAAGTCGCCTATTGCATCAGCGCACTACGCGCCGCGGCCGGTGTACCGCGTAACCTGCGAGGAGATGTTATCCCATCGGATAACCCCGGAGTTTACAGCATGGCCATTCGCGAGCCGGTCGGTGTGGTCGCCGCCATATCACCCTTCAATGTACCTTTACTAAAAGTGAGCAAACAGGGCGCTATGCCGCTGGCCTGTGGTAACGCGGTGGTGTTGATGCCGTCGGAATTTTCCGCCCAGGTGTCCATCCGCTTCGCCCAAACCTTGCATGAGGCTGGTGTTCCGGCGGGCTTATTTAATGTGGTAACTGGTAACCCCTTCGAAATTGGTGACACACTCACAACCCACAAAAAAGTGAAGAGTATTACTTTCTGTGGCTCTCCGCGCGTGGGCACCCATGTTGCCGAACTGGCGGCCAAGAGTCTCAAACTGGTTACTCTGGAGCTGGGGGGTAAAAGCCCGCTCATCGTATTGGATGACGCAGACCTGGACGAGGCGGTAGGGGCGGCAACCCTGGGTACTTTCTTCTTCCAGGGGCAGGCTTGCATGGCCTCCAGCCGCATTTATTTGCAGCGCGGTATCGCCGATGAATTCACTGACAAATTTGTCGCGGCAGCGGCGCAGGCAGGCATGGGCGATTTGCGCAGTATGGAAACCTTTGTCGGGCCAATTATCAGCGAGCGCCAGCGTGAGCGTGTACGCCGACATATTAGCGACGCGAAAGACAAAGGCGTCAAAGTGCTCGCCGGTGGCGAATGGGAAGGTAATCGCTGTCAGCCTACCATTCTGTCCGGTGTTACCGAGGAGATGGAGGTCTGTCGCGACGAAACTTTTGGGCCGGTGACCTCGCTCTACGTGTTCGACACGGTAGATGAAGCCATGGAGCGGGCCAATGATACCGTCTACGGTTTGAGCTTCTCTATTTATACCCGGGATATCGACACCGCACTGGACATGGCCCACCGGGCGCAGTCCGGTGCGGTACATATTAATCGGCCAACAATCCAGGATGAACCCTGTCCACCCTTTGGCGGCCAGGGCCTGAGCGGCTCCGGTCGAGAGGGTACCGAGGCCGACCTGGATATTTTAACGCAGTGGAAATGGATCACCATTCGCATGGGGAAACAGGGATTACCGGGATAATGACGATGAATGTATCGGAGTATTTATTGGCGCGGCTTAAAAGCCTGGGCGTAGACCATGTTTTTGGTATCCCTGGCGATTTTATTCTGCCTTTTTTCCAGAGCCTGGGAGACAGCGAGCTGGAACATATCGCGGCCTGCAATGAGTTGAATGCAGGCTATGCCGCCGATGGCTATGCTCACCTGAGAGGGTTGGGCGCAGCGGCGGTCACCTACGGTCCCGGTGCGTTCAGTATAGTTAATGCAGTGGCAGGTGCTTATGCCGAGAGTGTGCCCCTGCTGGTGATTTCTGGAGGGCCCACTACCAGCGCTTACGCCAGCCAGCCTGTGTTGCATCACACCCTCCCTGGAAAATACGATGCGTCGGTAAAAATATTTGGCCAGATCACCGCCTATGCAGCGGTACTGGACGACCCACAGCAGGCCACGGCGCAAATTGATGAGGCCCTGCGTATCTGTCTGTCCCAGAACAAGCCGGTCTATCTGGAAATTCCCAGTGATGTGCAGGTTTATCCCTGTGATGAACCGGCAGCTTTCCAGCGTGCACCCGCCCTGTGCGATGAAGCTTCCCTGGCCGCAGCCGTAAGTGACATCCTGGTACGGGTAAGCAAGGGTGAGCGCACCGTAATTATTCCCGGGCATGAGGTGCACAGGGAAGGTCTGCAGGGCAAGGTACTGGAGCTAATGGAAAAAACGGGCCTGGCCGCTGCATCCATGTTTATCGGCAAGGCGGATTTTCTGGAGCAGCACCCCCAATGTATAGGCGCTTACCAGGGGGCGGGAAGTCTTGCAGAAGTCATCAGCTATGTGGAGGCTGCCGACACGGTATTGTTTCTCGGCGTGGTGCTTTCCGATTTCAATCTCGGCGGTTTTACCGCAAAGCTGTCAGATAAACAGGTGGTTAATGCCTTGGACCAGCGAGTGGTAACTTCCACAGGCTCCTACAGTGATGTTTCCCTGACGGACCTGGTGGACGGCTTGCTCGAAGTATTACCGAGTGGTGAGGCCGACGCCTGCGCGCCACAACAAATGTTCTCCCACAAGGTCAGCCTGCCCTATGAACCGGTCGCGGATGCGCTTATGACCAATAAGCGCTTTTACGACCGTATGGCCCACTTTGTTCGCTCGGGCGATGTGGTAGCAGCGGATGCCGGCTGCGCCATCAATGCCACTCAATTGCAACTGCCGGAAGGTGTCACCTATCTGGCATCCTGCTATTGGGCCTCTATAGGCATGGGCTTCGGCGCCGCTTTCGGTGCCTGCTTTGCCGCAGAACCCGGGCAGCGGGTGCTCGCCCTGGAGGGCGATGGTTCATTTCAGATGTCGGCCCAGGAATTGTCCAGTATGGCGCGCTATGATTGCCCCGCCATTGTATTTGTGGTCAACAACAAGGGCTACACCGCCGAACGGTTGATTCACGATGGCCCCTTTAACGATATTGCCGACTGGCGCTATCACCAGTTACCAGCCGCCTTCGGCGGCACTGGTCTGGAGGTGCACACAGAGGGTGATCTGGAGGCGGCTCTGGCTCAGGCTGAGGGCCACACCGGCCCTGGTCCACTCATAATTGAAGTGCATGTGGACCCCTGGGATGCCTCCGAGGCGTTTACCCTGATGAGTGAAACGTTGCGGAGTCATTAGTCATGGAACAAACAATAAGTAGCAATGAGCAGGACTTGAACGCTTCACTGGCCTATCCCTGGTATATCGTTTCCCTGTGTATGCTGGCCTATATTTTTTCGTTCATCGACCGGCAGGTTATCACTCTGCTGATAGAGCCGATTCGTGCCGACCTGCAGATATCTGATACCGAGTTTAGCCTGCTGCACGGCCTGGCATTTGCCATGCTGTACGCGGTTGCGGGGATTCCAATCGCACGCATGGCTGACAGTCGTTCCCGCCCTGCCATTATATCGGTGGGGATTTTTGTCTGGAGCTTTGCCACTGCCGCTTGTGGTACCGCCAAGAACTTTGTCCAATTATTTCTGGCGCGCATGGTTGTCGGTGTGGGCGAGGCTGCGCTGTCACCCGCCGCCTATTCCATGATTACCGATTCCTTTCCCAAATCAAAATTGGGTCTGGCTCTGGGCGTCTATTCCAGCGGGTCTTTCCTTGGGGGTGGTCTTGCTTTTATTATTGGCGGTGCCGCTATTGCGCTGGTTGAGCAATGGGGGCCACAGACTTTTCCCGTGATCGGGCTGGTGAAGCCCTGGCAGATGACATTTTTTATGGTCGGTTTACCAGGATTGGTGGTGGCAGCCCTGTTCTATTTCACGGTGAAAGACCCTGACCGCAAGGGCGTGGCCAACGACAATTCGGCATTTAGCTTCTCCGATGTGCTGCGCTACATTGGCGAACACAAGGCTACTTTTGCGGCGCATTATCTGGGCTTTGGCTTCATGTCACTGGCGTTGTTTGCGCTGATGAACTGGGCGCCAGCCTATTTTTTACGAAAATATGGCATGTCCGTGCGGGATGTGGGCCTGTCTCTGGGGCTGGTCGTGTTAATCGGTAACAGCGCAGGTGTGCTTGTCAGTGGTTGGCTCACTGACCGCCTGACCCGTAAGGGCTACCGGGATGCACCCATGCGGGCCGGCATGATAGGCAGCATGGGCGTAGTCATTCCGGCGGCACTATTTTCACAGGTAACGGGCTTTGGTGGCAGTCTGGCGCTGTTGGCTGTGGCCATGTTTTTTGCCAGCTTCCCACTGGCAACATCCGCAACTGCCCTGCAACTCATGGCGCCCAACCGGATGCGAGCACAGGTTACCGCGCTGTTTTTTCTGTCGATGAATATTCTTGGTATAACGGGCGGAACTACCCTGGTGGCCTTATCTACTGACTTCATTTTTCAGAATGACAAACTGGTGGGTTACTCCATGTCTCTCATAAGTGTGTCGGGCGCTGTGCTCGGTGCCATCATGCTTGGCTGGGGTCTCAAACACTTTGTGAAAACTGAACAGGAGGTGGCTGCCCAGGTCGGGTAAATACAGGCGCCCTGGTGTGCCTCCGTGGAAGAACAGTAGTTGCGTGTTTATCTCCATCTACTCGGGAAGCTTAATCTCTGTTTTGAAGCCAAAACCCATACTGTTATCTATCAAACGGATTCTGTGGGGCTTGAGTTGGTAAAAATTACTGGCCATAAGTCTATCCAGAATAACCTTGTCCTGCTCATTGGACGGATTGTCGCGCAACTGGGACAAGTTGGGGAACTTGTTCAGGTACAACATCAATATCCGCTCACGCTCCTTCGCGGGCGAGACGGATACAACTCCCTCAATCTGCAAGCCACTAATGTGGAGCCAATCGCTATGATCCTTGTTAATCGTGGCGGCAGCGCTTGAGTTGTCGATGATATTCTGGCTGTGACGGCTGTTCTCGGCCGAAATAAAGTACAGTTTGAAAGAATCATCAGCCACAAAGAACACACTGGCTGCCCAGGGAATATTGTTTTTGCTGGTGGCAATAGACATGGCGTTACAATTGTTGAGTAGGGCCACTGCGTTATCGATTGATGTCTTTTCCATATGTCAGTGGCCCGCTACTCAATACGAATAAATCTGCTATAGATGGAGTGATGACAGGGTATGTTACCCCTGCTGTTCCCCCGGTGGCAAGATGGCGCTAAGGGCTTATGGCTGGTAATATTCGTGGGCGGAATCTAACTGGCTTAGCGCCGTTTTTCTCCAGCTTCCCTTTTTAATTGCCAGGCCTGTCAGGCAGGTTTGATTGAGGCGTATTGTTCTATGAAACAAGTTAAGTTTATGCTCGATGAAGATCGTATCCCCACGCACTGGTATAACATTCTGAGCGATCTACCCGAGCCAATGGCTCCTTCCCTCAATCCCCAGACGGGTGAGCCTGTAGGGCCAGAAGATCTGGCAGCTATTTTCCCTATGGAACTGATTATGCAGGAGGTTAGCGACCAGCGGGAGATCGAGATTCCAGAGGAAGTACAACAGTATTATCGCCAGTGGCGCCCCTCGCCGCTGCACCGGGCTTATCAACTGGAGAAAGCCCTTGATACACCGGCGCATATTTACTACAAATACGAGGGCTGCAGCCCGGTGGGTTCACACAAGCTCAACACCGCCATTGCGCAGGCGTATTACAACCGGGAGGCGGGAATAAAACACCTGGTGACAGAAACCGGTGCGGGCCAGTGGGGCACAGCATTATCCCTGGCAGGGGCCGCCATGGGCATAGACGTCAAGGTGTTCATGGTTAGAATCAGCTATGACCAGAAACCTTACCGGCGGGCGATGATTGAAACCTACGGTGGTCAGGTCATTGCCAGCCCCAGTATGGAGACCGAGGCGGGGCGCAAGATATTGGCAGAGCACCCGGATTCATCCGGCAGTCTTGGCATTGCGATTTCCGAAGCTGTAGAAGTCGCCCGCATGCATGATGATGTTAATTACAGTCTGGGCAGCGTCCTGAATCACGTGATGTTACACCAGACCGTGATTGGCAAAGAGGCCCTGATGCAGATGGAAATGGCCGGTGAGTACCCGGATGTCGTCATTGGC
>JADFVW010000276.1 GCA_015222725.1 Pseudomonadota bacterium
CAGACAGAAACCTGGCTCAAACAGTGGGAACAAAGGCAAACAACAGGCTGATAGCCGGGGAAAAAACAACTAAAAAGGGGCAGACCAAAGAAGATCAGTAAAGAAATTTAAATGTATCCGGCCCCTTTTACTAATCGGGATAAACCAGCACAGCAGAGCGCTCGCCCTGCCACAACTGCTCATCCGAATATGCGAGCACTTCCAGATCCGCGGGCGGGACATTTGGGGTCAGAGTAAAAATTTTTCGGCTGGCCTAATCGGGATAAACCAGCACAGCAGAGCGCTCGCCCTGCCACAACTGCTCATCCGAATATGCGAGAACTTCCAGATCTGCCGGCGTGGCGTTGTCGTCATCCACCCAGCATCGCAGCAAATCACTGCCGTTGATCAGGTCAATGGCCAGCTGATCACGTTCATACTCATAAGGAAAATCACGCCACAGCTCATAGTCGGGTCTGATCCGGCGCAGCGCTTTGAAAGCCAGCGCTACAAGTCGCCACGGCATAAACGCCTGGTGATCGTAAGCGGTATCCTCAACATGAATTTGTATCCCGGCACAGAGCCGACCCACGTGTTTATGAAAAGTCGGCTCAAACCAGCATTCGCGCAAGCGGCAGCCTTCCATCCACTGGGGCGCTATGTGCGCCATGGCCGAGAGAAGTTTACGGGTATCAATATCCGGAGCGCCGAATAGCTCCAACGGACGGGTGGTGCCCCGGCCTTCGGACAGCGTTGTGCCTTCCAGCATCACGGTTCCAGCGTAGCAACGGGCCATCCAGAGATTCGCAGCATTGGGGCTGGGATTAATCCAGCTGCGCTCATACAACGGCCAACCATAGCCAGGGGCAGCATCGGGCTGCCAACCATCCATGGTGACCACGTCGTAATCCACGTCCAATTCCAGGGTATGGATAAACCAGTGGCCCATCTCACCCATTGTTAACCCATGACGCATCGGCATTGGGCCCGCTCCGACAAAACTCTCCCAGCCGGGGCGCAATATCAACCCTTCCACGGGACGACCGGCAGGATTGGGCCTGTCCAGCACCATCATCCGCTTTTTATACTTGGCCGCTGCTTCCAGCAGATATCTCAGCGTCGTGATAAAAGTGTAAATACGGCAACCGAGGTCCTGCAGGTCCACCAGCAAAATATCGAATTGCTCCATCATCTCCCGGGTCGGACGCCGTACCTCGCCATAAAGACTGAAGACAGGAATCCCGTGAACCGGATCGCGGAAGTCTTCCGACTCCACCATATTGTCCTGTTTATCACCCCGCAAACCGTGCTGTGGTCCAAAAGCAGCGACCAGCTCGATATCATCCAACTCGGCCAGCGCATCCATGGAGTGAACCAGGGTGCGGGTAACCGAAGCAGGATGGGCCAACAGCGCAACCCGGCAACCCTGCAGTGGCTTACGCAACCCAGGTTCTTCCAGTAGACGGTCAATTCCAAATTTCATCGGGACATTCCCCAAAAAAGCCATGAAAGGCACCTGCACGGTGGTAATGGAACTAAACCGGACAAACACGCAGTCAGAACCCTTTTACCCAAAAAAAGGCTCTGACCCCTTGAGACAATAACTGCTTTATTAGGCGGCTTTAGCAAACCTGTTGTACAGCCAAGCAAGGACTGCACCACCAATCAGGCCGTCCACAAGTCCCCAGCCCAGGCCTACAAAGCTGCCAACAGCACTGATGCTATAGCCGCGATAAACCTGGCCGAGCCAAGTAGGATCGCCACTTGCGCCATCGAGGATGATTACCCACCATGTCACAAGGAATACTGCGGAACCTCACAAAATGCTACAGGCCAGTGCAAATGCTTTCGTATCGAGTTTCATATAATTTTTGTCCTACTTTCATTCCTTATCTTTTTTGGGAGCCGGCTCTTTAGGCGGTTTGTAGTCACCGATCTGCCCTTTGACCAGGCAAACTGAAAAAACGGGGCATTTCTTGCAACCAACAGCGAGTGCGACTGGGCAAAGTGTCATGATGTTCTCCGCAATTTAAATGTATCCGGCCCTTTTTACTCCACCTTTACCACCTTTACCACCACCCAATTAGTTGCCCGCCCAGAAACAATGCTATACCACCTGAAAGAAGACCAGGGGCAATTGTACTGGCCAAAACGATTGACAATCGTCGTATTCTGATGCTGACCTCTTTTGAATTTGCCGCACGCAGGGCCTCTGACGCGCGCATCTCAACAACTACATAACAAACAGCGTTGGCAACCACGGCACCAAGGCCAAACATCACTTTTGGCAATAATTCGTGATCAAAACCCGTCTGTTTCCACAGCATCCAGCCAGTCACCAGCACGGCAAAGAGTATGGGCAACTCAAGCAACCTGTCAGTTATTCTGTGCAGGGCCGCAACAGCCTTTTCGTCCATTCTTCCACGAAACATCTGAACTTCAAATGCTATCTCAACGAGCACCAACCCACCCCATAGGCCAATAAACATGATGTGTGCCGCTGCCAAAGGATTCATAAAAACTCCGGATCAAATTGTCTCGGCCAATTCATTCATACCAGAAAAACTGCCAACAGGGAAATGGTTACACCCAGACCCCGGAGCAGAATTACATCTTCCATGCGAACACCGCATCTGTCACGTCTTCAATTTAAATGTATCCGGCCCCTTTTACTCGGAACTCGAAGCCGAGCTACTGCAGAAATGGCATGTGGAACACGGCTAAAAGGTCCTTTATTCGCTAGTCAGCGTCCTGGCCAGAAACTCCAGTACGACCTGCCAGGTCGCTTCGGTCGACGCGCCCACGCGTTCAGCGTTGAGCATCGACGAGCCATGAACACCCGGATCAGCGACGTAAGTTTGCACCCCGAAGTGCTCAAACTCTTTCATCTGAGCTTGTACCGACTCTATCTCGAATTCGCCTTGCGGTCGCAACGCCAGCGCGGGTATCGATAGCTTGGCGAGGTATTGTTGCGGTGCGCATCCGGCAAGTGGTCCGCCGGAGGCTGGCGAAAAACCCAGTATCGCCGCAACCTCGGTCTCGTGTTTTGCGCCCAACTGGAAGACGAGCGCAGCAGAATAACTGCTACCCCATACGGCGAGCGGGCCCGAGAAACCGGACTCCCGTGCATAAGCCAATGCGGCTTCGAGATCCGGATAGACCTCGCAATAAGCGTAGTCCGTTTTATCCAGCCCTGCGATCGTGCGGTTCACGCCGCCGAATCGGTCGCCGCCTGAGCGTTGATCTATGGCGAGAATGTTATAGCCCGCCTTCAGCAAGCGATTAGCGATACCGCTGTACTCGCCGCGCGCGTCGCCGCGGGCCTGGTGGAATAGCAGAACGACAGGCGCAGATTTTCCGTCAGCGCTTGTGTACAGGTCGCCGAATACCGTGATGCCGTCACTGCTGCTGAACTGAATTTCAACTGGTGCCGCTCCAACGGGCGCAGAAAAGAGCAAGGCGAATAGAAGCGCAGTTGCCAATCGGGTCATTATTTTTCTCCTTCGTTCGTGGAGGCTGCCTATGGAGTTCTGGCTATCTCGCCAGCGGCTTCCATTTCGATCATTTTTTCGCGCATAGCCGTACGGTGAAAAGCCAAGACACCCAAACGTAATCAAATACCCTACAAGAAATGGCGCAAATAGCCATATTTATTAGGTAAAGGCCAGCTTAAACTTTTATGCCGGGTCTCCGGTACGGTACATCTCTTTTCTGAGTTTCCGCTGATACTTAGCGCCTGATCAATGTAGATTCGAAAAAAGCTGAACAAACGGAACATATCAAAACATGTATAATATACAAAATTTAATATAGCCCATAAATGAAGAAAACAATATTCATGGGTGACTCTTTGGCGCGAATCAGGGCTTTCCCGTCAGATGCCCGACAGGATGCAGGTTTTCAGATAGATAAGGTTCAGCGGGGAGAAAATCCGGATGAATGGAAGCCTATGAAAACGGTTGGTAAAGGCGTCAGGGAAATTCGTATCAAAGATGCATCTGGTCAATAC
>JADFVW010000277.1 GCA_015222725.1 Pseudomonadota bacterium
GATCCGACTTTCGTCGGCAGCGTCAGATGTGTATAAGAGACAGACTATAGCAAGCTGCTGACGGTCACCCGTGAGCAGGCCTGGGAGCCCTGGCTTATATACATGCTGGAAGCGGTTGAGAGCACAGCGCAATGGACAACACAGAAGATTATCAGTATCCGCGATCTGGCAGATTACACTGCCGAGTATATTCGTGAGCAGCTTCCCAAGATTTATAGTCGCGAACTTATTGATACGATTTTTGAACAACCTTACTGCCGAATTAGTAATCTGGTAGAGGCTAATGTTGCCCAGCGGCAAACAGCGTCCGAGTATCTTAAGAAACTGGCGAGCATCGGTGTGCTGATGGAACTACGGGTGGGCAGGGAGAGACTTTACGTTCACCCAAGGCTGATTGAGCTTCTTACGAAGGATGAGAATAGCTTTGAGTGCTATTGAATTCATGGTTATTGATGTTGGCTGATCAAGGTTGGTCTGCTAGTAGATTAAGCACCACGGTAGTACTAAATTTCAGCATATCAGATTGCTGAGGGGGCTTTACTTAAGCAGATAATTTTTGAAAAAAATGGTAGCTATGGGTGGACTTGAACCACCGACCCCAGCATTATGAATGCTGTGCTCTAACCAGCTGAGCTACATAGCCACTACAGTGCGGGACGTGCTGTCCCTGAGAAGGCGCGCATTTTCCCGATTTTACCGCGGCAAGTCAAGACGTTAGAGCCTCGCAACCACCAGAATTTTCAAGCATTTATCGGGGTCCATGATATTTTTCCATTGTAAGGTTTTACTACGGCTTGCATAATGGGTTCAATGAGCTTCAATTCCTGTAAATTACTGATTTTAACCCTGCTATCGCACTCTCTCGCCGCCAGCGCGCAGGATCTCTCTCCACGAGCCTACTGGCCTTCCCCTGTGGGAACCAGGGTGGCAACAGTGGGCTATTCCCACTCGTCTGGCGATGTTATTCCCGACCGATCCCTGCCCATTACCGGTGTCGACTCCAGCATTGACGCCATTCATCTTGGCTACCGGCATACCCTGAACCTGTGGAATAGAACGGCAAACCTTACTGTTGAGGCGCCCTACGTTGATGGAACGACGGTGGGTACTCGGGACGGGGAGCTAAACCTGGAACGGCAATACAGCGGTATGGGAGACCTGGCCGCTACTATATCGGTCAATATCCTGGGTGCGCCCGCCATGACGCGACAGGAGTTTGGCCAGAAGCGTGGAGATTTTCGCCACATCCTGGGGGCCAGTTTAAAGGTGGTGGCCCCCACCGGTAAGTACGACTCCAGTCGCCTGATAAGCGTGGGTGCCAATCGGTGGGCAGTGAAAGCAGAGTTGGGCTATATTGCTGTCCTGGGGCCCCAGTGGGTGCTGGAAACGTCTCTGGGTACCTGGTTTTTCGAAGACAACGACGATTTTCTCGGGCTGACCAAAGAGCAAGACCCGGTGGTGACAATACAGGGGCACTTGATCCACAGGTTCAGGCCGGGTTTGTGGGCTTCACTGGATGTAAATTATTACGAGGGCGGGCGCAGTACAATTGGTGGGCGACGCCTTGATGATTTACAGCGCGATTCAAAAATTGGTGGCACCCTGGTGTTTCCCTTTGCCACCGGCCACGTGATCAAACTGGGTTACACCAAGGGCTCAATTAATGACTCAGGTGAGGACTTCGATGTTTTCGTTGTGAGCTACCAACAGGTGTTCTAGAACTGTTGTCTTATACGTTAAATCGGAAGTGAATAACGTCACCATCCTGCACAATATAGTCCTTGCCTTCCAGGCGCCAGCGACCGGCCTCCTTGGCACCTTGCTCACCCTTGTTATCAATAAAATCCTGGTAGCCAATTATCTCTGCTCGAATAAAGCCCTTCTGGAAGTCGGTGTGAATGACCGCGGCGGCCTCGGGCGCAGTGGCCCCCACTTTAACAGTCCATGCGCGCACTTCCTTCACCCCGGCGGTGAAATAGGTTTGCAGGTTCAGTAGCTCGTAACCACCGCGAATGACGCGATCCAGGCCGGGCTCTTCCATGCCCATGTCATCCAGGAACTCAAGCCGTTCCTCGTCGTCGAGCTCGGCAATTTCTGATTCCAGCTTATTACAGATGATAACGACAACGGCATCTTCATCTTTTGCGATATCGTTGACGATATCCACGAAGGGGTTGTTCTCAAAGCCGTCTTCATCCACATTGGCGATGTACATGGTGGGCTTCACTGTCAGTAAATGCAGTGTTTTTATCAGGGCACTTTCGTTGTCGTCCAGTTTTAAGGAGCGTACAGCTCGCGCTTCATTGAGGTGGGGTAGTAGTTTGTCCTCCAGCAGGACTTTCATGGCAATGGATTCTTTATCGCCGCCCTTGGCTGTGCGCACGACCTTCTGTAGTTGCTTTTCACAGCTTTCAAGATCGGACAGGGCCAGCTCGGTGTTGATGATTTCAATATCCGATCTGGGGTCAATTTTATTGGATACGTGAATAACATTGTCGTCTTCGAAGCAGCGCACCACATGGGCTATGGCGTCGGTTTCGCGAATATTGGCCAGAAACTGGTTGCCCAGGCCTTCGCCCTTGGAGGCACCGGCAACCAGTCCGGCAATGTCGACGAACTCCATGGTGGTTGCCACTTCTCTTTCCGGCTTGACGATTTCGGAGATCAGGTTCTGGCGGGGGTCGGGTACTGGTACCACGCCTGCGTTGGGTTCAATGGTGCAGAAGGGAAAGTTCTCGGCATCGATACCGGCTCTGGTGAGCGCATTGAACAAAGTAGATTTTCCAACGTTGGGAAGACCGACAATACCGCATTTAAAACCCATGTTAAGTTCCTTTGACTATCTGGTTCATGCTGCCTGGCTCAGGCGGCACTAAAGCTGTGTAATTGAGACATCGCTTTCCCCTCCTCTCCACCCAGTAACAGGGGCAGGGCGGCGATAGCCTCGTCTATACTCGCATTTATGCGTGTTCGATCAACCTGGGACGGGGCTCCAAGAACGTAGCTCGTCACTTTCGAAGCGTGGCCAGGGTGACCGATACCGATACGCAGGCGGTAAAAATTCTTGTTGTTTCCCAGTGCGGGTACGATATCCCTGAGGCCATTGTGCCCTCCATGGCCACCGCCGCGCTTGAACTTGGCCGTGCCCGCAGGTATGTCCAGTTCATCGTGTGCCACCAGAATTTCCTCGGGATTGATTTTATAAAAACGGGAAATCGCCGATACGGCCTGGCCACTGCGGTTCATAAACGTGGTGGGAATAAGGAGTCGCAGGTCGTGCCCGGCGTAGGTAACGCGTCCGGCGAGACCAAAAAATTTGGATTCTGGCTGCAGTGTGGTACCGCATTGATGTGCCAGTTCAATCAAAAAATCGGCGCCCGCGTTGTGGCGAGTACCCCGGTATTCGCTACCGGGGTTGCCCAATCCAACAATCAGTTTTATCTGTGCTGTCAACGCGGGTGCCGCTCACAGCGAGGAATTACTCCTCGCTGTCGCCTTCTTCTTCAGAACCTTCCTCTGCACCGCCTTCAGCTGCTGCTGCCGCTGCCGCCGCTTCCTCTTCCTCTTCTTCGCTCACGCCTTTGGGAGCAATGATGGAAGCGATAGCAAGGTCGTGGTCTTCACCCAGTGCCAGGGCAACTGAGGTAACGCCTTCGGGCAGGGTCACATCTGACAAGTGAATAATTTGGCCTGTTACAACTTCGGCCATGTCCACTTCAATGTACTCGGGGATATCACCCGGCAGACACAGAATTTCAATATCCGTGTTCTGGTGCTGAACAATTCCGCCCTCGGTTTTAACACCGATAGAAGTCTCTTCATTCAGGAAGTGGATAGGTACGTGTAGCTTGATAGCCACTTTGTCATCAACACGCATAAAGTCGGCGTGCATAACCGAATCTTTTGCGGGGTGACGTTGCAGGTCTTTGAGAATGGCTTTCTCTTTTGTTTTGCCTACCTTGATAGACAATACGTGGGAGTAAAACGCTTCATTTTCCAGAGCCTTTTCCAGATCCTTACGGATCAGGGTGAGGGGCTGTGGATCTTTGCTACCACCATAAATAATGGCGGGAACATGGTCGGCGAGACGACGCAGGCGGCGGCTCGAACCTTTCCCCATGTCCTCGCGTACTTCGGCTTGTAATTCAAATTGGTCAGACATAGTCGTGACTCCTTTGATAAGACATTACCGTGCTTGCGACCGGCGCGGTAATGCGTTGCAGTAAACGATATTCTTAATTGAACATCGCGCTAATAGATTCCTCGTTGCTTACCCGGCGCATGGATTCTGCGAGCAGGTCGGCAATAGTGAGTTCGCGAATCTTGTCCATAGCCTTCGCCTCCGCACTGAGAGGAATCGTGTCTGTCACTACCAGCTCATCCAGCTGGGAGTTTTTAATATTTTCCAGCGCATTGCCAGACAGTACCGGGTGGGTACAGTAGGCAACCACTTTGGATGCGCCGCGCTCTTTCAATGCGTCGGCTGCCTTACACAAAGTGCCCGCTGTATCGACCATGTCATCTACCAGCAAGCAGGTACGCCCATCAACTTCACCAATCACGTTCATTACCTGTGCTTCATTGGCCTGTGGGCGACGTTTGTCGATAATGGCCAGGTCGGCGTCGTCCAGCTGCTTGGCGACAGCCCTTGCTCGTACCACGCCGCCGATGTCGGGCGACACAACAATCAAATTCTCGTACTTACAGCTGACAATATCGCTGATCAGGATGGGTGAACCGTAGACGTTGTCTACCGGACAGCCAAAAAATCCCTGAATCTGCTCGGCGTGCAAGTCAACCGTTAATACCCGGTCAACACCGGCGTTAACCATCATGTCGGCGACCACCTTGGAGGTGATCGGGACACGGGCAGAGCGCACTCTGCGATCCTGCCTGGCATAGCCAAAGTACGGCACCACTGCGGTTATCCGCGCAGCTGATGAGCGGCGCAGGGCGTCGATCATCACGATTAATTCCATCAGGTTGTCGTTGGTTGGAGCGCAGGTGGACTGCAGGATGAATACATCCTTGCCGCGCACATTCTCTTTCAACTCAACGGCAATCTCGCCATCGCTAAATTTGCCAACATCGGCATTGCCCAGGGATATATACAGCCTGCTGGCGACCTTCCGGGCCAGCGCGGGGTTGGCGTTACCTGTAAAAACCATCATCTTTGATGACACAGCGAGTTTCCCTCTGGCGTCCTAAAAAATGGCTGGGGTGGCAGGATTCGAACCTACGAATGCTGGGATCAAAACCCAGTGCCTTGCCGCTTGGCGACACCCCAATAAAACTGTTTATTCAGACCAAAGATTCCAGGACAGGGGATTTATTTATGCCCCGGGCAACAAATCCTGTCCAACTTTTGGGCAGTTGCCGCTTAACAGCGTCTACTGCCTCTTTGGTCTCGAAACTGGCGAATACACATGCACCAGTTCCGGTTAACTTGGCCTCACCGAATTTACCCAGCCATTTCAATGCGTTATCTACCTCTTGGTACAGGCTTCTAACAATTGGCTGGCAATCGTTTCGGGAGTCCCCCCTAAAAAAGGCCGCTAGTGTGATGGGAGAGGTGTTCCGTGTCAATTGCTCACAGGAAAATATTTTGGCAGTACTCACATGACAGGCGGGTTGAATAATTAAATACCAATACTTTGGGAGTGCCAGAGGGGTCAAAATTTCACCAATTCCCTCTGCCCAGGCGCTGTAGCCGGCGACAAAAACGGGCACATCGGCACCTAGTTCAGCCCCCATAGATTGCAGCTGCTTTGTGTCAATACGTAGGCCCCACAGGTGGTTCAGGGCCAACAGGGTAGTTGCAGCATTCGAACTGCCACCCCCCAGTCCTCCCCCCGCCGGTATGGTCTTGTCGATGATGATAGCGGCTCCGGGCGATTTTTCCGGGTACAGGCCCTGTAGCAGGCGGGCGGCCCGGACAATGAGATTTTCTTCGTCGGGAATACCAAGATCGCACCCGGACAGCGTGATATCACCACTGCTATTGGCGGTGAACTGCATGGCATCGCCCCAATCCAGCAGTTGAAAGGCAGTTTGCAGGCAGTGATAGCCGTCCGGCCTGCGCCCGGTAATGTGCAAAAACAGGTTCAGTTTGGCAGGTGACAGGCAGCTCAGTGTGGTGTGATGGGGCATCAGCTGGAAAAATCTGTCCAGTTGCGAATGATCAGCCTGGCCCGGGTGTCGCCGCGCTCTATCTTCATGCGAGTGGGCAGGGTGTATTGATCAAAATGGCCGTAACTCTCGTAGGTGACGGTCCACCCCAATTGTTTTACCTGGCGTAACAGGCCATTTTCGATGAGTTCATCCTGTATCGGGTCTTGTGGCGAGGGCAGACCCAAGATCCAGTAGGGGAGTGCCTGCAGGGGTAAATCCCAGCCCATGTCGGCACCTGCCGTAGCGATGTCATAGCGCCGTGTCTCCCCGTTGCGGCTGATCTGCAGCTGCTGCCGGTCGCTCTCGATGGCGGTCGCACCTACGCCCATGGGGCCGCTCAGGTGTATTCGACTTATGTTATTTGCCTGGGTCCACTTCAGGTTTGCAGATTCGGACTGGCTCTCGGTCCTTATGGCGAGCTTTCCGCTGGCGCTCCATTGGCTTAGCGTGGCGAGTTGTGCTGATCTATCGCGCCAATCCATCTCGGCTTCAGCCTGTTTCGGTAGCTCGGCACAACTGGCCAGTATCAGCCAAAAACACAAAGGCCCAGCGCGAAAAGCCCATCGCATCTACGGTCGTGCCAGCGCGGGTTGTTGTATCCCGAGGCGTTCCATGGTCTTCACCAGTACCTCGTGGTCGGGGTCTCTCGCTGCTGCGCCCTGTAGTACCGCCTTGGCGGTGCTGGTGTCACCGGAAACCCACAACACTTCACCCAGGTGGGCAGCGACTTCCGGATCGGGAAATTTGGCGTAGGCGCGGCTGAGATACTCCACAGCTTTGGCATACTTCCCCTGTCGAAAGAGAACCCAGCCCATGCTGTCGAGTATCGCCGGCTCTTCGGGCTGCAGGCTAAGTGCCCGTGAGATGAGGGTGTAAGCTTCTGCGTAGCGTTCGGTCCGGTTGGCCAGCGTATAGCCCAGAGCGTTGAGGGCTGTGGCATTATCGGGCTCCTGCTGAATAATTTCTCGTAGATCCCGCTCCATCAGGGCCAGGTCGTTCTGCTGCTCACCCAGCATGGACCGTGTGTAGCGCAGGGTGGTTGACTCTGGCATGTCACGCAGTGCTGCATTGAGCACATTCATGGCACCATCCAGATCATCGGTGCGAGTCAGCATTTCGACTTCCAGGCCGTAAAGCTGCTCTTTCCGCTCGGGGTATTTGCGCCGTAAATCGTTCAGGTAGGCGTGATTTTTGTCGCCTTGTTGGGTGGCCAGCAATATCGTGCCAATGCGGCTGTTGGCGCTGAGAAAATCACGACCGTCCTCAACCTGCATATAGTGTGACACGGCCGCTTTCAGCTCGCCCTCGTCTTCCAGTATGCGTCCGAGGTAATAGTGGGCCTCGCCCGCCCTGAGGTCTTGTTCCACCATTTGTTCCAGGTAGGCTTTGGCTTCTGTGGTGTTGCCGGTCTCCCGGTTAATCAGGGCCAGTGAGAAGAGAATATCGCCGTTTCCGGGTGACTGGGCCGCCAGAATTTCAAATTGCTGTCGCGCGGTGGCCATGCTGCTGCGGGTTAGCAACTGCGCATATTGCAGGCGCAGTTTGCTGTTTTCGGGCTCGGCTTCCAGGGCATCCTCGATCCGGCTCAGGGGGTTTTTGGCCTTGCGCTCCATCAGTATCCTTGCCTCCAGCACCAAGGCCTGTGGGTGATAGGGTTTCTGCTCGAATACCTTGTCGAGCTTCTCCAGGGCCTGGTCGTTTTGTTTGAATTCATTGTGGATAATGGCCTGGCTGAGTGGAATGCCCGTTTCATCGGGAAACTCCAGAGCCAGTTCGTTGATGCCGGCTACCAGCTTCGCCTGTTCGCCGGGGGGCAATTTGTCAAAATTAGTCAGCAAGATGGGGAAGTGAACCGATTTGCCGCTGCGGGCCACGATTGCCAGGTGGGGGACTGCCTCCAGTGTCTTTCCTTTGCGGGCGAGCAAGGTGGCGATGGTATTGTTGGCCTCTACATTGTCGGGTTCCAGTTCCAACCACAGTCGCACGGCACGCAAGGCCTCGTCCTCGCGCTGCATGAATTGAGCGAGGTGTGTAGCATGTGCACTGACAGCGGGTTCCCGCAGTATTTCAGATTGTTCCAGGTAATTATTCAGAGCCACATCGTATGCGCGGCGACGCAGGGCGAACTCAGCTACTAACAGGGGGTAGACGCTGTCGGCGGGAATGGGGCGCTCCATTCCTGGTTCGGGCTCTGCCAAAGGTGCCTCGACAGCGTGTTCAACAACTGGCTCGGGGGCGAGAGTGCTGCACGCTGCGGTCAGTGAGAGCGCAATGGCTATGGTGACGGGGCGAAGCATAGTGACACGTATATTTCCTGTCTAAAACGCCCCATAATGACACAGCTTGGCCGCGAAACCCACAAACCTGTAGGTGGCGGCGGGCAGGGCGGACGCAGCTGTTTGTGCCAACTTCTCCCAATCTCTGCAATTTTGAGCGTAACTTGTTAGAATTACGGACAATTTCGTCGATGTGTTAGTGTGCGCGCCTGTTTTCTGGCCGCCTGACCGGAGCGCATCTCCACCTGCACCACCAAAGAGAGCTCAATGAAACTGATCGCCCTAGGTATCAATCACAATTCCGCCGCCGTTGAGGTGCGGGAGCGTGTTGCCTTTGCCCCGGAGCAGGTCAGTGAGGCGCTGAACGACGCCTGCGTGGACGCGAAACTGGACGAAGTGGTTATCCTTTCCACCTGTAATCGCACCGAAATATACGCCATCGCGTCCGACGAGTTTGCCCTGGTCGATAAATCCCGCCAGCTGATTAGCTGGATGGCCAATTATCATCACCTGTCGGCCGATGATTTGCATCAATCGGCCTACCATTTCGAGGCGGACGATGCCTTGGCGCATATTATGCAGGTCGCCAGCGGGCTGGATTCCATGGTTCTGGGTGAACCACAGATACTGGGGCAAATGAAATCGGCCTACGCGGTTGCCGGCGAATCCGGGACAGTGGGCAGCGAATTGGGGCGCGTCTTCCCCCGGGTATTTTCTACCGCCAAGCGGGTGCGCACCGATACGGCTATCGGCGAAAACCCGGTTTCGGTGGCCTTCGCCGCAGTAGACCTGGCCGGCCATATCTTTTCTGACCTCAACAGCAGTAGCGCCCTGTTAGTCGGCGCGGGGGAAACCATAGAGCTGGTGGCCCGGCACCTGATTGAAGCCGGCGTTAGCAAAATTGTCATTGCCAATCGCACGCTTGGCCGGGCCCGGGAGCTGGCGCAAAAGTTTTCTGCCGAGGCCGTTTTACTGTCCGAAATTCCCGAACAACTGGAGTTTGCAGATATCGTTATTACTTCTACCGCCAGCCAGTTGCCCATTCTTGGCAAAGGTGCGGTAGAGAACGCGCTCAAGCTGCGCAAGCACCGCCCCATGCTGATGGTTGATATCGCCGTGCCCCGTGATATCGAACCGCAGGTCGGGGATTTGCGCGATGTTTACCTGTACAGCGTGGATGATTTACGCGACATCGTGGACCAGAATTTGCGTGGTCGGCAATCTGAGGCGCGCAAGGCAGACGTGATTATCGCGGACGCCGTGCTGGCATACCGGGAGGCGGAACGCAGCCTGGCAGCGGTGGATACGGTCAAGGAGTATCGCCTGCTGGCCGAACAGCACAGAGACCGGGAATTACAGCGCTCGCTGCGCCAGTTGTCACGCGGGGACGATCCGGCCCAGGTGCTGGCCCAGTTGGCCCGGGGGCTAACGCAAAAACTTGTGCATGCGCCCAGTACCGGCCTGAAGAAAATAAGTGCTGCCGGGCGAGAAGACTTAATGCTTAATGCGAGAAAATTACTGGGTCTGCCCGCCACACCCGAGGCTCAAACCGAGGTAGCCGATAGCGATCGCCCCACCTTTTCCACTGTGCCCACAGACCCATCGGAACAAACCCTGCAATGAAAGAATCTATACTGAGTAAGCTGGAGACTCTGGCTGAACGGCACGAAGAAGTGGCGGCACTGTTAGGTGATGCGGAAACTATCGCCAACCAGAACCGGTTTCGTGAGCTGTCCCGGGAATATTCCGAACTTGAGACGGTGGTTCGCTGCTTTGAAAGCTATACCGCCGTGGTCGAAGACATCGCAGAGGCGGAGCTGATACTGCAGGACAGCGATCCGGAACTGCGCGAGATGGCGAGGGAAGAAGCGGAGGCTGGCAAGGCGCGTCGGGAAGAGCTGGAAACCGAGTTGCAGACCCTGTTATTGCCCAAAGACGACCGCGATTCACACAACGTATTTCTGGAAATTCGCGCCGGTACCGGCGGCGACGAGGCGGCCATTTTCTCGGGCGATCTCTTTCGCATGTACTCACGCTACGGCGAGAAGCAGGGCTGGAAACTGGAGGTGATGTCCGAGCGCCAGGGTGAGCACGGGGGTTACAAGGAGATTATCACTCGCATTGAGGGGCGCGATGTCTATGCCCACTTGAAGTTTGAATCGGGTGCCCACCGCGTACAGCGGGTACCGGAAACTGAGTCCCAGGGGCGTATCCACACCTCGGCCTGTACCGTCGCCATCATGGCGGAAGCAGAGGATGTGAAAGTTGCCGAGATAAACAAGGGTGATCTGCGGGTCGATACCTATCGCGCCTCGGGTGCCGGTGGCCAGCACGTCAATAAAACCGACTCTGCGGTGCGCCTCACTCACCTGCCAACGGGTATTGTGGTGGAGTGCCAGGACGAGCGCTCCCAGCATAAGAACCGGGCCAGGGCGATGTCCCTGTTACAGGCAAAGATACTGAGCAGCGTGCAGGACAAACAGGCGGCTGAACAGGCCGAGGAAAGACGCAACCTGGTAGGTACGGGAGACCGCTCAGACCGTATTCGCACTTATAATTTCCCCCAGGGCCGCATCACCGATCATCGCATCAACCTGACGCTGTACAAGTTGGCCGAGGTTATGGAGGGCGATCTTGGCGCGGTGGTTGACCCGCTGCGCAGAGAGTACCAGGCAGACCAATTGGCAGCGCTGGCGGACAGTTAATGCCGACAGTGGCCGACTTGCTGCGTCGGGGTTCCAACTTGCCCGGGGAGAGTGCCAGGCGCGACACCGAAATTCTCCTCTGTCATGCCCTGGATAAGCCGCGTACCTGGCTGTACACCTGGCCGGAATCAGACGTAGACGCCCCCCGGGTTGAAGCCTTTGATGCGTTATTGGCGCAGCGCACGCAGGGTAGGCCGGTCGCCCACCTCACGGGCCGCCGCGAGTTCTGGTCCCTGAACCTTCGTGTCAATGAACACACACTGATTCCCCGTCCCGAGACAGAAACCCTGGTGGAATGGGCATTGGCCCTGTCGCTGCCAGCGGAGGCGGATGTTCTCGATCTCGGTACCGGCAGCGGCGCCATTGCGCTGGCGCTGGCCAGCGAGCGTCCCAACTGGCAGATGAGCGCGGTAGATGCCAGCCCCGAGGCCCTTGAGGTGGCGCGGACGAATGCGGCTGAGGCCGGTCTTGGCAGGGTCCAGTTTTGTCACTCCGACTGGTTTGGGGAAATGGCGGGGCGGCGATTTCACCTGCTTGTTAGCAATCCACCCTACGTCGAAGAGGGCGATGTCCACCTGTCCACCGGTGACCTCAGGTTTGAGCCCCAAAAGGCCTTAATGGCCCGGCAGCAGGGCATGTCCGATCTCATGGAGCTGGTACGCGGCGCCCCTGATCACCTTCATCCGAAAGGCTGGTTGTTGCTTGAGCACGGCCACGACCAGGGCGAAAAAGTGCGCGCCCTGTTAGCTGAACGGGGTTTTTCGCACATTGAAACCAGCCGGGATCTGGCCGGTCTGGAAAGAATTAGCGGGGGGCAATGGCATGTTTAACGACGGGCAATTACAGCGCTACAGCCGGCAGCTGTTAATGTCGGATTTCGATATCGCAGGGCAGGAAAAATTGCAGGCCGCCAGGGTACTGATTGTGGGCCTGGGTGGCCTGGGCAGCCCGGCGGCGCTGTATCTTGGCGCTGCCGGCGTGGGGTGCCTGCTGCTGGCCGACGGTGACGCGGTGGAGCTGAGTAATTTACAGCGTCAGATAGCACACGCCGAATCGGATGTCGGCAGCAATAAAGCGCACTCCGCCGCCCACTCGGTGAAGGCTCTCAACCACGAAGTGCAGGTAGAAGTGCTGGACAAATACCTACAGGCGAGCGATTTGCCGAGTTTGCTGGCGCGCGTCGACCTGGTGGTGGATGCCAGTGATAACTACCCGATACGGTTTGCCCTTAACCGTGCCTGCATCGATGCCGCTGTGCCATTAGTCTCCGCCGCCGCAGTGCGGGGGGAAGGGCAGCTCAGTGTCTTTGATCCGGTGCGCGGTGGCCCCTGTTACCGCTGCCTGTACCCGGATGACAGTTCCGATACCGCACTGAGCTGCAGCCAGAGTGGCGTGTTGGCGCCGGTGGTAGGCGTGTTTGGCTCGCTGCTGGCGATGGAGGCGGTGAAGGTGCTGTCGGGTTATGGCGAGCCCCTGTGTGGCAGCTTATTGCTGCTCGATCTGAAAACCATGGATTGTCGCAAACTCACTTTGCCACCGCGTGAGAATTGTCCCGACTGTGGCCATTTACATGCCTAGTGTTTGCTTGACGTTGCGCGAAGCAGCTGGCGCTGGCGCCACACTACTAATACAGAGGCGACGGCTATTCCCGCGATCATCGCGTACCAGAATCCAACCGTGCCCTCGGTGGGGCTCTGGGCGCGGACAATGCCCAGCCAGTAGCCCAGGGGCAGGGCGATCAGCCAGTAAGAGATCACCATGACCAAAAAGGGGAAGCGTGTTTCCTTGTACGCTCGAAGCGTTGAGGATGCGGCTACCTGTACAGCGTCCAGCACCATAAAGAATGCAGCGAGGCGCACCAGCACGACCGCCATGGCAAAAATGGATGCGTCTTCTGTGTAGGCGCGTACGATGGAGCCGGGGCTGGCCAGCAGCAACAGCATGATTACAATGCCCGATACAATGGTGATGGCTGTGCCACATCGCACCGAGAGCGTCACGGCCTCCCTGTCACCGGCGCCAATGGCATGGCCGATACGAGTTGCCATCGCAGCACCTATGCTTATCAGGGGCATATAGATAACGTCCCAGACATTGAGGGCTATCTGGTGGGATGCCATAGCGATGTTTCCCAGGGTGGCGATAAACAGGCCGATAATCGAGAAGACAGCCACTTCCAAAAAGTAGGTCAGGCCGATGGGAAGCCCCAGCCTGATGATTTCCCGTAGACGGGCAAGCTGCGGACGGATGTACTGCAAAGGGGGCAGATAGGGTTTCAGCTTGTCAGCCCGGGCCATATAAAAGGCAATCAGGATTGGTCCCAACCACATCGACGCCGCCGTTGCCCAACCGCAACCCTCTGCCCCCAGTTCCGGGGCACCCCAGACACCGTAGATCAGGGCGTAGTTCAGCGGAATATTGGCAAAAAACCCAATGACGCTGGCGATGGCAAAGGGTCGCATGATACCCAGCCCCTGGGTATGGCAGCGCAGGGATTGAAACAGCGCCGCTGCAGGCATGCCAAAAGCAGTTGCCTGCAAGTAGGCCAGGCTCTTCATGTGGGTTTGTTCATCCAGCTTGAGAATGGACAGTAAAGGATCAGAAAAAAAGCAGATGGGCCCGGCTATCAACCCCAGGATAAGAGCCAGCCACAGCGATTGTGGCAGTAACTCCTTGATGCGTTCAATACGTCCCGCGCCGAAGTCCTGGGCGACAATAGCCGTTGTCGCCAACATCATTCCCAGGATAAATAAGTACACGGGTAGCCACACATTATAGCCGATGGCGACGGCCGCGAGGTCGACCACGCTGTAACGGCCAGCCATGATGGTGTCGACCACGCCCGTGCCCATCTGAGCCAGCTGTGCGATCAGCATGGGCCAGGTGAGCGTCCACAGCGCTCGCGCCTCCATCGAATAGGCCCTTAGCCTTTTTCTAGACGTGTTTTTGTGGTTATTTTGTGGTGACTGGGACATTGATCGCCGGGATGTATGCTACGTTTTTGTGAATTTTTCAGTTCAGCTTATCGTTGATGAAACCTTTTGGACCCCACTGTTGTCGAAAGCCACAACACAAGCATAACAGGGATTGAATATATGAACGCGCTCGCTCAGTGTTATTACACACTTCATCAGGCGATTTTTTCACGCCTGCAGACCTTGGACGGCTTGGCCCCATTGGCCATGCGGCTTTATCTATTCCCGGTGTTCTGGATGGCAGGGTCGCAGAAGATAGCGGGCATGGAGAGTACTATCGAGTGGTTTGGCAATCCCGACTGGGGGCTGGGCCTGCCGTTTCCTTCCCTGCTGGCACATATGGCAGCCTATACCGAAGCGGCTGGTGCTGTTTTACTTTTGGTGGGTCTCGCTACCCGTTGGATATCCATCCCCCTGATGGTCGCCATGGTGGTTGCCATTTTTACTGTGCACTGGGGTAATGGTTGGCCGGCAATTGCCGACTCGGGCGCCGAGGATGTCGCCGTTCGGCTAGGTGCAGCCAGGGAGTTGCTGCAGGAGCATGGAAACTATGCCTGGCTCACAGAAAAGGGCAGTTTTGTTATTCTCAATAACGGCATTGAATTTGGTGTCACCTACTTTTTGATGCTCCTGGGTTTACTGTTTACCGGCGGTGGCCGCTATGTCAGCCTGGATTACTTTATGGCAAAGGTTTATCCCCCAAGTAAGTGAGTATTCTTCTAGTCAAAATGGTAGACTATCGCGTTTTTTGACTAGTCACAGGATACAATTTTGATCAAGAGCATGCTTGGGCACAAAGGGGACAAGCCGTCCGAGGGCAAGGGCGGGCCGCGTCGCCAGGAAAATAAGCCAAAATCACCGGCCGCTTCCTGGTCCATAGATGACTTTCAGGTTGAACCCAAAGAGGGTGAAACCCGGTTTCACGATATAGGCCTGCGCGATGAGTTAATGCATGCCATCGCCGATCTGGGGTTTCATTATTGTTCGCCCATTCAGGCGGCCTGTTTACCACACACCTTGCAGGGCCACGATGCTATCGGCAAGGCGCAAACCGGCACCGGCAAGACAGCTGCGTTTCTGATCACTATTTTCAATGACATGCTGTGTCATCCCATGGAGGGCGAACGCTTTGTGGGGGAGCCCAGGGCGCTGGTTATTGCGCCCACACGCGAACTGGTAATGCAAATAGCGGCGGATGCGGTAGACCTTGCCAAACACACAAATTTACAAGTGGTTACGCTCATAGGCGGCATGGACTACCAGAAGCAACTGAATCGCCTGCATAACGATGTGGTAGATCTGGTCGTTGCAACACCTGGCCGCTTACTCGATTTTATGGGCAGACGGGATCTGTTCCTGGACCATATTGAAGTGTTGGTGCTTGACGAGGGAGACAGGATGCTGGATATGGGGTTTATTCCCCAGGTGAAGCGCATTGTCAGGGCCACGCCCCGCAGGGAGAATCGCCAGACTCTGCTGTTTTCCGCAACCTTTACCCAGGACATTATCAACCTTTCCGAGCAGTGGACCTATGAGCCTGTGTCGATCGAAATAGAGCCCGAGCACGTGGCTACCGACAGCGTGGATCAGAAGGTGTTTCTGGTAAGCAGCGAGCAGCGCTTCCGAATATTGAAAAACCTGCTGCGCAGCGAATACTCCGATAGCGTGATTGTCTTTGCCAACCGGCGCGACCAGGTGCGCCGCCTGCACGAAAAGCTGCGCAAGGCCGGGGTGTCCTGTGGCATGCTGTCGGGAGAAATTCCACAAAACAAGCGCACCCGCACACTGGAGCAGTTCAAAAACGGTGATATCAAGGTGTTGGTGGCCACTGATGTAGCCGGTCGGGGTATTCATGTGGACGGGGTCAGTCATGTGGTGAACTACAACCTGCCGGAAGACCCGGAGGACTACGTACACCGTATTGGCCGCACTGGCAGAGCCGGTGCAACAGGTACGTCTATCAGCTTTGCCTGCGAGGACGAGGCCTTTTTACTGCCGGATATCGAGAAGCTACTGGGGAATAAGCTGGAGTGTACCTACCCGCCGGAAGAGTTGTTGCAGTAGCGCGTACAGCTGGCCCCTGCAGCCCACGTTTACTCGGCGAGTTCTTCGCACCACATAAGGGTGGCGCCGACCACTGCCGCGGGGATAACAAAGAAGTTTACCACCGGAATGCCCGCGCACAGGGCCACGCTTCCCCCTAAGCCCAGGCTGCTCAAGCGGCGGAAACGGGCGGCTTCTTTTACATCGGCAAAGCTCAGCTGGTGGTTGTCCATGGGGTAATCCAGAAACTGGATGCTCATCATCCAGGCCCCTAGCAGCAGCCACAAGAAGGGCGCAATCGCGTTCAGGCCCGGTATAAAGGTCAGAATCAGGACCAGTAAAAACATCGGGATGTAATACAAAATCTTTAGCAGTTCCCGCATGATGCCCCGTGGGATAGCCAGCAGTGCTGCGCCCAGCCCCTCCAGTGAATCGACCGGCCTGCCGGTTATCAGCTCCTCAGCTTTTTCCGCGAGTAGCGCGTTGAACGGGGAGGCGATAAGCAGAGCCACGGCGGTGAAGATGTACCCCGTGATGAGGCTGAGCGTAAGGCCGATCAAGGGCCACAGTATCCACTCAATAAATCCCAGCCACTGGGGAATCATCCCCATCCAGCCACTCATCAGCTCGCTCAGGTAGCTGATGGTGAGGCCAATCAGGGAGCCGAAAATAAGTATGTTTACCAACAGGGGAATGATCACAAATAATCGCAGAGATTTGTGATTCAGCATTTTGGCGCCGCGTAGCAGGTATTGTGCGCCGTGCGCTAAGTTACCGTCCAAGGTTCAGTTCCCCTGTTTTTTCCGCACAGGCCCGACACAGGCAGCGCTGGAATTTGTCTGGTTGCGGAATGTCATTCAGCCTTGCATCGCTGATGCTGACACTGTGACACCAGCATTCCTCTATAGTTTTACCCGTGCTTATAGCGCAGATATTTGCCTCGCCGCAAAGTGGGCACTGCTGTTTGCTGTTTTGGGCTATGGTACTCATGAGCTCTGTGAGATTGTGATGCCTGCGGCTATAATAGCGAAATAGTGACAGGTAGTAAGTATATGACAGAAGACGACAACATGTTTTTCCAGGAAATGTCTGATGTCCAACCGCTGAAGCGCGATACTCGGGTAGCGCTGAGCGGCAAAAACGAGTCCGGCAAGGACTCTTCTTTAGAGCTGCGACGTGCCGCCGCGGTGGCCGGGCCGGCCAGAGACAGAAATATTTTGACCGAAGAGGGTATAGAGCCCCTGGACCCCTGGTATGTGCTGGAATTCAAACGCCCGGGAATACAGAACGGCGTATTCCGAAAACTGCGCCAGGGTCGTTACGACGCCGAGGCGAGACTGGATCTACATCGCATGACAGTCGCTATCGCGCGCAGGGAGCTGTTTCGATTTATTGAGGACTGCCAGCAATTGGGTCTACGTACGGTGTTGCTGATACACGGCAAAGGTGAGACGCCAACCGAGCGGGGTAAATGTTCCATTCTAAAGGGCTGTGCCAACCACTGGCTGCGTGAACTCGACGCCGTGCAGGCCTTTCACAGCGCACGGCCACAAGACGGCGGTACCGGGGCGCTGTATGTGCTGTTGCGCAAGAGCGAGGAGAAGAAACGGGAGAATCGCGAGAAATTCAGCTGATTTTTGTTTCTCTGAGCCTAGCTACTTTGAGTATCGACGGAAGCAAGCCTTCAATTGGTCGTATTCATGTAGCTAGCGTCGGTCAATGATATCCCTCATAGC
>JADFVW010000278.1 GCA_015222725.1 Pseudomonadota bacterium
AAATCATCGGCAAAGATGTACTTGAGATCGCCGCCCAATCCTTCGAGCTTGCCTTCGAGTTCGCGATATTCAAAAGAACTGAATCCATCGGGATCAATCACGCCAAAAAATTCCTGTGCAGTGCCAATCACGCTGGCCGGTAAGCAATTGTTGCCTTCGGCATCACAGGTTTCACCAAAATCTACCGGGTTATCGGGATACCGGCCGAGAAACATACCCAGCTTGGCGTATGGCGTATTGGTATCGATATAACCGCCCATGGCGATAAAGACACCGTTGTCCGCCGTACCGCGCCACCCGTCACCACACTCGCCCGGCACAAAACAGTCAGAGCCCGGATCGGGAGTGGCATAACTACCATGCAGATAAGAGTAAAAACCGTAGATACCCGAGCGCACGGGCCCCTCGCCGGTGGTTACATTTCCTGCCAGGAAGTTTGAAGTCCAGGTCATGCCCAGGTTGGAAATACTGGGCGCCGTTTCGAACCCGGTGGTAATAAAACTCCGCACCCCGCCCCATGCGGCATCATCCTCGAAACCTTCATGGGTTGCCGTATAACCCAGCAACGCCAGTGCGTTGTGAAATTCCGCTTCATCGGTATAGGCTGTCGGCGCTGCAATTGCACCTGCACTGAGTGAAAGCAGCAACAGGCCTGTAAGGGCGCGGACATAAAGTGATTGCAATCGGGTGTGGGTATGGTTTCCGGGTAAAATACGCATGTACAAAATCTCCAGTCATCCCTGAGGACATAAGTTTCGAGTTTTGAGGTTATGTCCTGGTCTCTTTTTGCGTAGTGACCTTCGGGACTAACTGGCGTTAACGCCAGCAAGACTTGTAAATCTGCTCAGCATCCTTGCCGTTTTGCCGACTCCTACTTCCGGCAATTCTAACATTCTAAAATAGCGTTATTACCCAAGTATATAGCGGCTACATTAAGGAAACATTAAGCGAGGCTAAATATGCAAGTGTTTGTTTCTATAAATAATAATCATTCTCAACTGCGCTTTGGGTGGGAGCTATTGCAGAATCACTTTTTTAACACGTCCTTACAGACCTCCAGGTACGTTATTCCATTAACAGAGTCCGGCTCCAGGTAATTGCCCTCGGCCCATTCATTCCAGGATTTGATGAAGATAACCTGCTGGTCAGGCGGGCGGTGCTCCAGCTGCCGCATTGCCCGTTTTAACTGTTGTTTAAACAACGCCGGTGAAGGCTTGTCCAGAACAAAGCCTTTACGCCCCACACGTGGCGTGTTGTCCCAGTTCGGGAGGACACAGGGAAAGAAGTCGTCGTGGCCCGGTCTCACCTGATTATGCTCGATAAAATCCTTGTATTTGTACCGCACCGGATGCCGTAAAAGCTTGTGAACCATTCTCGGCAGAAGGTAACGGGGATAAAACCGCTTTTTTGCCAGCCTCAGAAATGCCACACCCGGACTATTCGCCACCACGGCATCGAAGCCATGGGCTTTGTAATCCCACGGGTCATCATCGATATATACATCCTCGCCGATGAAATACACCCCGTTCAATCCAGCCTTGATGGCCAGGTTCTGCCAGTGTTCCACGAAGCGTTTGCACTCCGGGATCTGCCGGGGCTTGTATACGTAAAAAATCGGCTTGCCGTCGATTGTCAGGTACCTGGGATCCTTGAAGGCTTCTTCCACCAGCCGGAAGTGCCTTTCCTCATCCGCAGGTCCGGGATACGTCTGCTCCATGAGGGTCTTGTCGGGATTACCGTGCCACACGCCAGACCAGCTCTCGTTGGCCCAGCCCAGGCAAAATGGAAAGTCGGGCTCGCCGGACTTTAGGACTTCGGCAAATGGCCGCTCGAGCAGACGTTGCCCCGCGAACCAGTAGTGCCAGTAACAAAAGCCACTGATGCCACTGGCCTTTGCCAGCGCTGCCTGTGCTTTGCGGGTCTCGCTATTGCGCAGGTCATAGTAGCCGAGCTTGCCGGGGACTTTGGGCTGTTGGTGGCCATGGTAGAGCGGCCTGGTCTTCCTGACATTGGTCCACTCGGTGAAGCCCTCACCCCACCAGCGGTCATTTTCGGGTATGGGGTGGAACTGGGGCAAATAGAAAGCAATGGCGCGCATAACGGATTTACCCCGGACTTATTTCAAAAAGAGCTTTTTCAAATGAATCAGCTGCTGTTTCGCCCAACGCACAGGGGTGGTCAGCCGCCAACTGGTGGACTCCAGCATGTCCGCTATTTGCCGGTCCCGCTGCACTACCCTGCCCTGTAACACGTTCAACTGATGCTTGTGGTTGACCAACTGACTCATCAGCTGTCCTATCCTGACATCATCTGATGCACCTACCCGGCGGGAATCTGCCTCAAGCTGACTCTCAGCGAGGGCCTGCCGCGTAGCCTCCAGGTATCCGTGACCAAATTTCTGGTCCGGTTCCAGGTGGTTCCCTTCAGCCCATTCGTTCCAGGCATTGATAAAAACGATACGTTCCTCTCCCAGCAGGCGGGCATTGGAATTATTGATCGCACGGGAAAGCCAGGACTGGTATTTTTCCGGTGTCGAATCGATAAATATGTTCGCCCCCCTGGTCCGCCGGGCCCAGTTGTCCCAGCTGGGTGTCACGCACCGGAACCACTTATACGCCGGTATTGCCTTGGCCATCATTGTATCTGCGAGGGCCTGGTAGGAATGCACAAAGTTGTTGTCGCACACCTCTTTAACCCCGCCACCGGCATGTTCCAACAGCTCTGAATCAGCCTTCAACTGAGGGCCCTTGTTCCACCAGTCCGGTGCAAACTCCAGGGCAGCGTCAAAGTTGATAGCTTGCGGATCGCACTTGCCAATGCTCTCGACCCGGCAAAGATACAACTCGCCGATTCCAGCCCTGCGTGCTTCTTCACGCCATATTTCTGCCGTGCGGGCGGGATCGGGAATGTTTTCGGTGCGATACACCAGGAACAGGGGCTTTCCATTTACCCGGATATACCTTTTATCTTCAAATATCGGCAGCAG
>JADFVW010000279.1 GCA_015222725.1 Pseudomonadota bacterium
CCCTTCAAACAGGCCGAATTTCAGATCATGTACGGCAAGGGCATTTATCACATGGGCGAGGTCATCGACTGGGGTGTGAAGCTAAACCTGGTCGACAAGGCCGGTGCCTGGTACTCCTACAAAGGAGACAAAATCGGCCAGGGCAAGGCCAACGCCTCCAAGTTCCTGGAGGATAACCCGGCCGTTGCCAATGAAATTGAAACCCGGATTCGCGAGCAGATGCTCAGCGCGGATAAGCCGGCCGAGGAAGAGAAGGCCGATACGGCCGAGGTCATTGTCGAATAGAATGAACTTTCCCCTCAGGCGCCGGGTACCCACTTATCCCACCCTCGCACCCGGCGCCTTTTTTATCCGTGACTGAACCTGGCCTACACCGCCGGGATGACAGTGAGGATGCTGCTGCGCCTCCTGCCATCGACCCTGCTGACATCCGTCTGGCGGCAATGAACTTGCTGGCACGCCGTGAACATTCCCGCTGGGAGCTACTGCGCAAATTGCGCCGCCGTTTCCCTGACGAGCAGCTACTGACGACAGAATTACAGCGCCTGGCCAATGAAAATCTGCAGAGTGATGAACGCTATGCCCAGAGCTATGCCCGGGAGCGCGCAGGTCGGGGTTATGGTCCGTTGCGGGTGCGCCAGGAAATGCGCGAGAGAGGGCTTTCTGATAGCGAAGTAGCCAGTGCTTTCCAGCATGCGGAGTTGGACTGGTTTGCGCTGGCAAGCTCCGCATTCCACAAAAAGTTTGGCGAGCCCGGCCCGGTAGAGCTGAAAGAAAAAGCTCGGCGGATACGGTTTATGCAATATCGCGGCTTTATTGCCGAGCATTATCAACACCTGGTAGACGATTAAAAAACCAAAAGGGTCAGACTCGATTGATCACTCGGATCAATCGAGTCTGACCCTTTTGCTTTTGGATTTACCTTGCTAGCACCGTCAAATAACAGTATTTTCTATGTTTTGGCAACAATACTATTGGCAGATTCGGGGTCAGGCTATGAGTCAGCACGAGAGCAGCGGCGGGAAGATCCACGAGGAACTTTCCACTGAACACCACGATCCACTCATCAGGTCGCTGCATGGTGTCATAAGAATCTGCGTCAAATTTTTGGCCGTATTGATGGTGCTGGTGATCATATTGGGCGTGGCGGATGTGTGCTATGTGCTCTATGCCAGGCTGAGTGCGCCCCCCATTTTCCTGTTGAGTGTCGGTGATATTTTCAAGATATTCGGCGCCTTTATGGTGGTGTTGATCGCCATCGAAATTTTTATCAATATCAGGTTGTACCTGGGTTCCAACACATTGCCAATCAAACTGGTGATTGGTACAGCGCTTATGGCGATCGCCCGGAAGGTCATTGTCCTCGATCTGCAAAACACGACTTCCATTTACGTCTTTGCTATCGCGGCTGTCGTTCTGGCCTTGGGGATTGCGTACTGGTTGGTTGGAAGAACGAGTCAGACCTCCGTCGGAGTAAATTAGTTGCAGGTCCGCGGGGCTGGGTAATGGACCAGCTTTGATGATTATCAACCCACCGATAAATCGGTCGAACTGTTGAGGTACAGAGTCTTATGGCGACAATCACTTTTCATGGTGCCGCCCAGGAAGTCACCGGTTCATGCCACCTCCTGGAAACCCGGGGTGGCGGCCGCGTTTTACTGGACTGTGGCATGCACCAGGGCGGTGATGCGGTAAAACGGATTCAGGATGAGGCGTTCAGGTTTGATCCGGCGGATATCGATGCGGTCATCCTGTCACATGCGCACCTGGATCACTCAGGCCTGTTGCCCAAGCTGTACCACGAGGGGTTTGCCGGCCCGGTGATTTGCACCCGCGCCACGGCGGAGTTACTGGACATCATGCTCAATGACTCTGTGGGGCTGTATTTGCGCGACCTGGAGCGAACAAATATGCGCAATTCCCGCCGCGGGCGACCCATTCTTGAACCCGTATTTGACCTGGATGATGTGCAGGGTTTGCTTAGGGTGTGTGAAGGGCACGCTTATGGCGAACTGGTGCCGCTGGGGGAGAGTGTTGTTGTGTGCTTCCACGATGCGGGGCATATTCTAGGCTCATCTATCGTCGAGTTGACAATCACAGAGCAGGGAGAGGAAAAGACCCTGGTATTTTCCGGCGACCTGGGCAAACGTGATTCGGTGCTGATGAATACACCGACTGTGTTGCACAAGGCCGATGTACTGTTGTGCGAAAGCACTTACGGCGACCGGGAGCACCGGGGCGAGCAGGACTCGATGGCGCAGCTGCGCGAGATATTGCGGGAGACCTGGCGCCGCGGCGGCAGCGTGATGGTCCCCTCTTTCGCGGTGGGGCGTACCCAGGATATCCTGTTCCACCTGGGCTGCCTGCATCACCAGGGCGAACTGGACAACTGGGAGATCTTTCTGGACAGCCCCATGGCCATTGCCGTCACCCGGGTTTACGACCGCTGGTTGGGCAGTTTTGATGGCGATGATGTGCGCTGCCTCAGTGAAGTCCACAAAGCGTCCCTGGAAAAGTTCCTGCCCACCCTCAATTTGACTGAGACTACCGAACAATCCATGGCGATCAATCGCATCAAGGGCGGCGCCATTATTATCGCCGGCAGCGGCATGTGTACGGGAGGTCGTATACGCCACCACTTCAAACAGCGCATCTGGGACGACCGCAATACCCTCATCTTCACCGGCTTTCAGGCGCGGGGTACGCTGGGACGCAGGCTGGTAGACGGGGCTAAAACCATAAAGTTGTTCGGTGAGGAGTACGTGGTAAAAGCCACGATTGAGACCCTTGGCGGCCTCTCCGCTCATGCGGGCCAGAGTGAATTGGTGGAATGGATAAGCGCTTTCGACCCACCGCCAAGAACCCTGCTGGTACACGGCGAACCCCGGGCACAGGACGCTCTGGCTGATCGCCTGTGGCAAGACACTCAGCTGAAAGTGGAGATCCCGGCGCGGGGGCAGAGTATTGTTATCTGAGATTGATTCCCCAAAATCAGTGGTATGTTCCGCTGCTCCCGGGTGTTTTTTGTCTTGCTCAGTTAGGATAAAGCATGCCTTTGTAAGGCAAAAAACACCCGGAAGCAGCTACC
>JADFVW010000036.1 GCA_015222725.1 Pseudomonadota bacterium
CCCCTGGACAGTTATTCCGGTCGAACACCGCGATGAATACATGCAAGCCCTGGAGCAAGCGAGTGTTCATCAGAATATCGAGCCGCTCACTGAGTTTCTCGCAAGCCTTGTCGATAAAGCTCTCTTGGAATAAGCCTCACTCTAAAAACCGGGAGGGATAAAGGGACAGCGCGTAGAACATTGCGCAGGAGGTCAAGCGAGGATACTATCTCTAACAAGCTCGTAGTACCATTGCACAAGCACTTCATTTTCAGAGGAATATGAGTGACTTCAATATTACGTGAGATCAAACGCCGGAGAATGATAGGCACTACGGTATTGTATGTGCTTGTCTGTTGGGGGCTCATACAGGTGGGGGACATTCTCACTCCTACTCTGGGTATTGACAGGGACACTTTTTCTCGCATATTTCTATATTTCGCTTTGGCAGGCTTGCCGGTCACCGTGGTGCTGTCCTGGTTTTTCCAGGTTACCCGCGAGGGCATCGTAAGAACAACGCCATTCCACGAGCGCCGCATACTGTCAAACATCCCGACCGTCGATGACAGGCGGCCCAGGCAGTCGGCCAAGTCGAGGAATAAACGTAATCCGCAGGACTATAGCTGGGTGGTAACAGCCGAAAACGGCCCCCTCGCGGGTTTTACCTACGCCATTACGGAGTCGATATTGTTGGGGCGCTCCCTGGATTGTGACCTGGCGGTTATGAGCCCGCAAATGTCCAGGCGCCATGCCAGGTTAGCGATAGATGGCAATACGCTCACCATTGAAGATCTGGGCTCGGCTAACGGCACCCGGGTGAACGGGCAGCGCGTAAAGGGTAGGCATATTCTGTGCCACGGCGACACACTGCAGTTTCAGGAAATAGAGTTTCGGGTAAGCGAGAGTTACGACCCGGCGCGGGGAAAACACTCGTCCATGACCCAGGCCACAGTCTTTAAGAATGGTGAGGAAAATTAAAAATAAGGACACTGCCACGGAGCTGGCCTCGCCAGACCTTACAGTGATTGCGGATGCAGAGGTGACGGTAGTTGTCGATGCTGAGCTTACTGAAGTTGTAAACCCGGAGGCTACTGTGGTTGCCGATGCGGGCGCGACAGTAGTTGCCGATGCGGAAACAACGGTGCTTGTGGACGTAGACGAGACCCTGCTTGTAGACGCAAACAAAACTGTAATTGCCCCGTCTGCAACCACACCACACCCTGCCCCTGGCGTAGCCCAGCCTCCGGACGACAATGAAGGTATTCCCTCCATTGTTCGGGACCGGTTCGTCATCGAAGATCGCCTCGGAAAGGGCGGCATGGGCCAGGTATTCCGGGCCCGCGACCTGCGCAAAGAGGAGGCTGAAGACGACAACCCCTATATTGCCATTAAATTTCTGGGGGAAGAGTTCAGCAAGCACCCGCGGGCGTTAATCAGCCTGCAGCGAGAGGCTAAAAAATCACAGCAGTTGGCCCACCCCAACATTCTGACGGTATACGACTTCGATAGAGACGGCGACAGGGTCTATATGACCATGGAGCTGCTCAATGGTGCCGCACTGTCGTCCTGGACCAACATAAACTTCAAAGAGGGTTGCGAACCGAGCATACGCTCCCTCATTGAGGGCATGGCCAGTGGCCTGGCCTACGCGCACGATTTCGGCGTGGTCCACTCCGACTTCAAACCCGATAATGTAATTGTCACCGTCGATGGCAGGGTAAAAATACTGGATTTTGGCATCGCCAGAATCATGGGTTCTGCCGTAGAGAAAGACAGCTATGACGCAGGCGAACTGGGTGCACTAACCCGGCGCTATGCATCACTGGAGATGTTACGCGGCAACACCGACCCCCACCCCGCCGACGACATTTATGCGTTGGGTATAATCGCCTACCAGCTGTTCAGTGGCACCCATCCGTTCGGGGGAAAAACCGCTGAGGAGGCCTTTGAGGAGGGCCTGGAACCCCAACGTATCAATAGCATCAAGCGTTACCAGTGGAAAGCCATTGCCCAGGCATTACAGCTGAAACGCGAAGACAGAACGGCTTCAGCCGATCTGTTTTTGCGACAGTTTTCCGGTACAAAAAATCGTAATCGATTATTCCTGGTCGCCATTGTTATGCTGGTGGCCATATCCGGTTTTCTCGCCTACCGGGTGAGCATTCCCGATGGCCCGATCATCCCCTTCGAGGAGTTACCGGTGGCGGTACAGCAGGAATTCCAGAAAAATCTGGACATGGGGAGCAAGTCGGCAGAAATCCAGGACTGGGATGGCGCCTCACGGTACTACATAGCCGCCTATGACCTACACCCCAGGAACGCCGATGCGGAGCTGGGCCTGGAAGCGCTGGCCCAACAATTAATATCCATGGAGAAGGACCTGGAATCTACGCGCCAGCGGAAGTACCTCCTGCAGATGATCGAAGCATACGCCGACAATGAATACCTGGCTAACCATGAGGAACTAAACCAGGTGCACGACCGCCTCGCGCAGGCGCTGGGGCTGTAGTTCCGCGGCAGTTCTGGTTTCAAGCTTTCACGGCATGTGGAGGGTCAACAGAATATCCCGCCAGTTCTCAACCCAGCAGCATTTGTGATCGAAGCCATCAAAGTAGTGGTAGCTGGCCTGTGGGTGCGCCTCAATATAACGCGAGATACTCTGTACTGGCACCACTTGATCACGGCTGCCAATAAGGTGGCTATCGCCGGCCTGGTCGGGGATGACATCCAGTGGGTTTATTGAGCCGTACAAAGGCTGCAACTTGTGAAATGTAATCCATCCCTCAATATCAAGGTTTGACGCAACCGTTATTACCCTGGGCGGGGGTGATAGGCGCTGTGCAAGCAGCAATGCAATAACGCCGCCACCGCTATAACCAATCAACGTCACCTTTGGCTTACCATAGGCGGCGATGACACGCTCCACGCCTTCGGTCATCGTTGCAATAACCAGCTCCGAATATCGCCCCGATGTCCAAAGGACTGATTGGCAGTTTTCAGGCATCTTGTCGAGGTAATAGCAGGGCCTGCCCAGGTAAATAGCTGGCGTGGGGTCCTGTGCCATCATGGCAATAGCAACCGGCTGCCGACCTGTGGGGTCTGCTGAAGGCTGGTTGGCTACCCAGGGGCGCCCGTCCCCGCCCAGGTATATATGCAGCGTGGCCGCTTGCTCTGAAATGGCAGGCGCCACTGTCATCAGCTCAAACTGCGCTGTGCTTATACTGGCCCGGTGCAGCTGCTGTTGGCGCAGCAAATCATCCAGTTTACTGTGCCCTGCGCACCCCGTCACAAAAGCTATAATCAGTGTCAGGCCAACGTTGTAAAAAGTTCTTCTATGCACTATCTTCACATCAGGTCTATGTTAACTGGATAAGTCATGATAAAAATTATAACGGTTAATACTCAAGTGTCGCTACTGTCTCAAAGAAATTACCGTGTAGTTAAAGCCGGCTGGGGCATGCTGTTGTGCGCCGCACTCTACGGTTGTGCAGGGCAAGGTGGCTCGACAGCAATTCCGGAGGGGGCCAGCGTAAAAGACCTCTACATCGTTGACTGCCTGTTGCCGGGCCAGGTTCGGCAACTGGGCAACACCACTTACCTCACACCCCGACGCCCGGTTCGCACTACCACGCAGGACTGTCGGATTCGCGGTGGTGAGTACGTGGCCTATGACCGGGCCGATTATAAAACAGCGCTGAAAGTATGGCTTCCCGCCGCCGAAAAAGGTGACGCCGAAGCGCAAAATTCCGTTGGTGAAATTTTTGAACGCGGACTGGGAGGTGAGCCCAATTATGAAGTGGCACTGCACTGGTACAAGCAGGCGGCCAAACAGGGAAACAAGACCGCGCAGTTCAATCTGGGCACCATGTACGAAGCCGGCCTCGGCGTAGAGAAAAATAAACTTACCGCCCTCAACTGGTACCGGCAGGCATGGGGCATGTCAGACAAGGACATCATGTACCGCTCGGACGCAGAGCGCGCCTTGCTGACACAGGCACAAGAAAACCTGCAGCGCGTGGCAGATGTGGAGGCCTCGACCCAGGCTAGAGTAGATGCTGCGGTAGATGCCGCAGCTGTGCCGGAAAGAGGACAAGTGGCCGTCCAGGATATCGTAATCGAAGAAGTAGCCAAGATCGAGACCGAAACCAAGGCTACAGCTAGGGCAGAACCCCTGGCCAATAAACGCTTTGGCCGTTACTACGCCCTGGTCATTGGCAATGCAGACTACCGCTACCTGGACAACCTGGTCACGCCCTTATCCGATGTCCAGAGAATAAGTAGCTTGCTAACCAAA
>JADFVW010000280.1 GCA_015222725.1 Pseudomonadota bacterium
CTGTAATACATCCTGATAGCTTTTGCCGGCCGTGACGATACCCAGGCCGGGCTCTTTGCTGTCGAAAGTAGCGCTGTCGAAAATATTACGATCTATGTTGTTGGCCCGAACAAAGCGGTGCACCAGCGGCAGTCGTTGCCTTTTTACGGTCATTTCAATCATTTGAGGTGGGATTATGGCCGTCTGGTAGTTAGCCCCCCCACCCATATCATCACGTGAAGGCCGCTCAATTGTCAGACCCGATGCGTCAATGTCCACCGTAGCCGTCTGCTCAACGGTCTCATTGACCGTTTTAATACCCACCCACGAGCCGCTGTAGCGCGATAGTGCCCAGCCCATAAGCCCATATTCGAGAATCTCCTGAACGTTTGAGGGATACAGCGAGGGAATCTGGTTGGCAGCCAGCGCCTGCTCGCTCTGATGAGCGATAGACGAGGACTTACCGGGGTGATCATCGCCGTAGACAACCAGTACTCCACCATTGGCATGGCTGCCGGCGTAGTTGCCGTGCTTGAGGGCATCACCGGCCCGGTCTACGCCGGGCCCCTTGCCGTACCAAATTGCAAAAACTCCGTCAAATGCGGGATCGGGCACCGCATCTATCTGCTGGGTACCCCACACGCTGGTAGCGGCCGCCTCTTCATTGATACCCGGTTGAAAGGTAATTTTCGCCTCCTCCAGACGGGTCTTCTCACGCGCCAGCGCCAGGTCGTAATTGCCCAGCGGCGAACCGCGGTAGCCACTGATGTAACCGGCGGTATTGAGCCCGGCGAGCTGGTCCACCTCGCGCTGTATCAGCGGCAGGCGTAACAGGGCCTGGGTGCCACTAATCAGCACCCTGCCCTGATCAATTTCGTATTTATCGTTCAGCGTAACCACGGACAATTCTTGATTCATTGCGCTTCCTATCTCCGATGTGGACGTATTAACTATGGCACTCAAGTTTGCTAAGCTGTTGCCTGGGTATTGTGCTTGGCAGTGTAAAGCAGTCGCATGTAGAAGAATGCCATCTGGTTGACAATGCACCTGACAATTACGAAGACAATCGAATGCATGTTAAAAACTGGATTGAAAGCCTCCCCCACGAGATCAGTGCAGCAGTAAAGTCACGCATGTCCAGACTGAGCCTCGTCGACGGCCAATTCATCTACCGCCGTGGCGAAAGCTCAACCGAAATCTATCTAATCCTCAGTGGTGAAGTGCGAATGCTCGTGAATTCCTGGGAAGGCAAGGAGTGGCTCGCTGTCAGCTTCCAGGCAGGAGAATCCTTTGGGGAAACCAGCGCACTGGACGATGACGTAAGGCCACACGACGCCATCTCCCACGGTGCCACCCAGCTTGCCGTACTACAACAGAAAGATCTGAGAGAGCTGCAAACCAGGTATCCCGAGATAGGGAAGGAATTAATCAGTTTCCTCTGCCAGCGCATCCGCATGGGGTATTCCCTATCAACAGATGCGGCCCTCCTGAGTCTGCCATCCCTTATGGCCAGCCGTCTTCTATTAATTGCGACTCAATATGGCAATCTCTCACTGGACGACGCCCAGCAAGACTTAAAGCTCACCCACCAGGACATGGCCCATATGATGGGGGCCAGCAGACAGGCGGTGAGTAAAATACTCAAACAGTGGGAAGCCAAAGGCCTGATCGAAATCAGCTATGGGCAGATTGCCCTGCGCAATATCGATGGACTCAAGCTTCTAGTGGAACAGTATTAATACACTGCCATTGAGAATGCAATCCAGATGGCAGAATCAACAAAGCCCCAACGATATCCTATGCCCTACAGTTGAGAAGATTGGTCGAAACCTGGTAGGTAACGTGGCGAGTTTTTCTGTTAAAGCGGCGTCTTACCTAAACCTAATGTAAACGGGGGAAGAAAACTATGCACAGCATGCCTATTCGCACTATGCAATTTGGGATTGACGCCGACGAAGTCAAAAAAGATCATTTAAGGAATTACGTGGAGTATGGTATATCCATGACATTCCCCCACCTGGAGCCCTACCTTATTCGGGCAATGCGCGTGGCGATCAAGGACATAAGCGACGAAAAACTGGCACAAGACGCAAAACAATTTTGCGGGCAGGAAGCACAACATTATAAGCAACACGCCAAGCTCAATGACATGATCCGCGAGATATCCCCCAAGAATTCCGGTTTACAGGAAATCGAAGAGCAGATGGCCGCGGATTACAAACGCTTTCTAGCCACCAAACCTCTCAAGTTCAACCTGGCATATGCAGAAGGATTTGAGGCTGCAACCTCCGCCATGGCGCTGACCTATCTTCACAATGGCGTGTTTGACATAGAAAATCCAACGGAATTTCAACGGCTATTTGCCTGGCACCTCACCGAAGAACTGGAGCACAGAACTGTTACATTTGATGTATATGATCACCTGTATGGTGACTACTTTTATCGCCTATTTGTCGGCATTTATGCTCAATGGCACTTTTTTAGGTATGTCGACCGCTTTGCCAAATTGATAAAAGATAACGACCCCCAGCCCCAGGGGCAGAGAGTGACATTCGTTCAAGAGCTGATGATTAAATGTGCGTGGTATGGCAGAGTCCTTCGAACTTATTTGCCCTGGTACAACCCGAAGAATTTAAAAATACCAAAGTCACATAATCGCCATTCCAGAGAGTTTTCTGAGCAAGCCCTGGATGAACGCGAAGCCTAAGCCCACAATGAACCACCCGTTGAATAGGTCATGACTCCGACAGAGCACCATTCTGCCCTCAATCCAGAGATTGAACCGATCCAGCTGAAATCATCGGGCTTGACGTTCAACGGATTCGCCTGTGGAGAGGGGCCGGTGGTCCTGTGCCTTCACGGCTTCCCGGACAACGCAGGCTCATTTCGATTGCAACTGCCCACTTTGGCAAAAGCGGGCTATCGCGCCATAGCACCCACCATGAGGGGCTATGAACCCTCCGCCCAGCCCACTGATAATGATTACTCACTCGAGGCGATGGCTGGAGACGTTGTCGGCTGGATTGATTATCTGGGAGAAGAAAAGGTTCACCTGATTGGCCATGACTGGGGGGCCGCGATAAGTTATGTCGCCTGCAACCTGGCGCCGCAGCGATTTCACTCCTTAACGACGATTGCGGTACCCGGAGGCCGGATGGATATCGGCATGCAGGAAGTACCTGAACAACGCCGTAAATCCTGGTACATGCTGTTCTTTCAACTGCGCGTCATTGCCGATATGGCCGTTGAATACAATGACTGGGCCCTGGTTAAACGTTTGTGGCGCGATTGGTCGCCCGGTTACGTTATGCCCGCAGAGGAATGGAACAGTCTACGCCAGACCTTTTCCGCGCCCGGTGTAAAAAAGGCCATGCTGGCTTACTATCGCCAGAATGCCTCCTTCAGCATTATGCTGGGCGGCAAGAAGGCCGGCATCAATGCGGATCGTGGTGCGATCCCCGTGCGCACCCTCGCCATCACCGGCGAAGATGACGGCTGTATTGATACCCGTCTATACGATCACGTACTGCTTGAGGAAGATTTTCCAAAGGGCGTGAAGGTGGAACGAATAAAGAATGCGGGGCACTTCGCCCACCAGGAAAAGCCTGACGAAATTAATAATTTGATACTGGGCTGGCTGGGGCAAGCCTGACCTGAAAATCCTGGCCGGTATTGATTACCACCGCATCCAACTTCACGTACCCCCTTTTAAACGAAAGTGTTTGGTATACTCTGATCGATGAACAGACAGTCAATTGATGTCATTGTCCTCGGTGGAGGGCCCGCTGGAACGACCACGGCGCTCGCGCATGAGTTGCAAGAATACCTGCCGTCGCTGGTGAACATGAACAGGCGTCAATTGGCCCTGGTCATTGGCTGGCTGATGAAATATGGACTTGTTGCGACCACTCCGGCATGGGAAACTTAAAGCCAACCACAATGACCACCCTGGAGATAAACCAAGGCATGTTTGAAGTTCATCTGGAAATACTTGTCGAATGGGGGCACTGCGATCCGGCCAGGATCGTCTTCAACCCCAATTTCTTTGTTTGGATGGAATCAGGCATGTACCAGCTATTCACCTCCGCTGATTACCCGATCGTGAAAATGACCGACGAAGACCCGCAGTTTCTCGGCGTGCCGCTATTGACCACCCAGGCAAACTTCCAAAAGCCGGCAAAGGTCGGCGATACAATCACACTGGTAACCAGCATCAGCCGGTGGGGTAAAACTTCATTTGAACTCAGTTACCGTTTTCTCAGTGGAGAAGATGTACTATGCACCGCAACACAAACCCGGGTCTGGTGTTATGCCGAGGGTGTCGGTGCGCAAGAGACGATAAAACCCGCGCCAATTCCTGAATCATTCCGGGCCGACCTGTCGGTTGATAAACAGGTCCATATAAAGCTTGTC
>JADFVW010000281.1 GCA_015222725.1 Pseudomonadota bacterium
CCGCCATTTTCAAGGCATCACTTTCAAAACCGAGCTCGGGGTTGCCCGGTACGGTATAGAAGCGCCAGGCCAGTGAGCCATCGCTGACATTGTAGGCACTGATAAAGCCACGCACGCCAAACTCCGCGCCGCCATTCCCGATCAGGACCTTGTCTTTGACCACCCGGGGGGCGCCGGTAATGGTGTGGGACAGTTTCGGGTCGAATGTGGCAACTTCCCAGTTAACGTTGCCAGTGGCTGCATCCAGCGCAAACAGGCGGCCGTCCAGCGCGCCGAAGAATACCTGGCCTTCCCACACGGCGACACCGCGGTTTACCACGTCACAGCAGGTGTGTTTGGCCTTTTCCTTGGGCACCATAGGGTCAAACGTCCACAGGTGATCTCCGGTGCGGGCATCCATGGCGTGCACGACGCTCCAGGAGGAAGACATATACATGATGCCATCCACAACGATAGACGTGGCCTCGATGCCGCGCTCGGTTTCGAGCTCGAAAGACCAGTCCAGGCCGAGGTCCGCCACGTTGTCGGCAGTAATCTGCTGTAGCGGGCTGTAGCGTTGCTCGCTGTAAGTGCGGCCGTATGACATCCAGTTGCCCGGTTCCTTGTCTGCCGCGATCAGGCGCTCAGCGTTCACTTGTGCAACCGGTGGCGCCGCTACCGGGGCTTCTTCCACCACAGCTATAACAGGGGCCTCATCGGTCACTGCTGCCGGCGTTTCGGGTTGGGATATTACGACTGTGATTTGTTTGTCGCAGGCGGTCAGTGTGGTGGCGAGTAACGCTATCAGGCTGGCGAGGGGCAGTATCCGGGGCATGCAGGGGCTTCCTTGCTGTATGGATATTTGAAGGGCAGGATTGATGTGCTGGCAGCATATACCCTATGGGTCGCCAGTGGAATTGCCGGGAGCGGTCATTGGCCGAATAAATTCGACCCTACAGAAGGGAGTCGCCAGGGTAGTCGAATAAATTCGACCCTACAGAGGGGAATGGCCACGGTAGGGCGGGCTAATTGTTGGCGCCCGGTTGAGATGCGAGAGCGAATTGTAGGCTCGAATTCATTCGGCCAACATTCAAGCTGTATTGTATTTCGCCAGCAGCGCGTAAGCCATGGAATTCAGGTCGTCAGTGGTCTTGCTTGCTTGTGTCCCTTTTTGCTCCACAATTTCCATGGATAGAGCATGGATCAGCTCCAGATAAATTCGGGCAATACGCTTTAGTTCTTTGCTGTCCAGGTCAAAGCCCAGGCGAATAAACATTTTGCCAAAGCGGTCGATCATAAAATCATCGTGCTCTTCATCCAGTTCCCTGAGTTCAGGAATAGAAAACATCGCCTGTACCAGGTGCAGGATACCTCGTTGGCACCGGTACACCTCAAGTAAGCGCTCAGTGCAGTGATGGGTAAAGTGAGTTAAATCCTCCTTGTCCACCAATGTGGCGTCGATATCATCCAGCGCCAGCGTAATCTCATCGAGCCAGCGTTGTGCAAGGGCATACAATATAGCGATCTTGTTGGGAAAATAGTGATACAGCGAGCCAACGGAAATGTTAAGCGTTTTCGCTATTAATACTGTGGTCAGATCATCGACGCCAACCTTTTCTAACAGCTCGGCGGTGGTGTCCAGTATCTGTCCGTGACGTTTCCGGGCCCTGGCTTGCAGCGGTTTGCGCCTGGCCCCGGTAGGGCTTTTGCCGCGCCCGTCCAGGATGTTGGTTTTCGTCATGATAACGGTCGTTGGTAGGATAAACGGCTCGAGAGTCACACAACTGACGCCGCCTGCCTACTGTTCGCTCCCTCTGTACGCTACGTGATCCGCATAAGCCTCAGCTGGCACTAGCTGTGGTTTATCGGGCTGGTAACCGAACAATAACTCGGCAATACTTGAATAATGCTTCGGTTTATGTTTTATTGCAAGCCCAAAGAGACAAGTTGGTCAGGTTCGGTGGTGTGTTGGATAAAGGGTATAAACAATGAATGATAAACACTATATAGGTGGGCAATGGCGCGCACCCCTATCGAAGGAGACCTTTGCCGTTATCAATCCTGCGAATGAGGAAACTATAACGCGGGTTTGCGCGGGGAATGCCGAGGATATTGACGCGGCGGTAAGTGCGGCAAGACTGGCGTTTGATGAGGGTCCATGGCCGCACTTAAGCGGCGTTGAACGCGCAGGCTATTTGCGCAAAATCGCCGCCATAATTACCCGTCGCCTCGATGAGTTGGCAAATCTTGAAGTGCTGGATAATGGTAAACCCTATCCGGAGGCCAAGTGGGATATTGAAGATACTGCAGGTACCTTCGAATTTTACGCAGGTCTGGCTGAAGAAATGGATGAAGCATCCGAGGAGGTCATTCAATTACCTGAACCGGGCTTTAGTGCCAGAGCGATAAAAGAGCCCCTGGGCGTGGCCGGAGCGATTATTCCCTGGAATTACCCCATGTTGATGGCGGCGTGGAAGGTGGCCCCCGCACTGGCGGCTGGTTGCACCATGGTGCTGAAACCGTCGGAAATAACACCCTTATCAGCCCTGGCACTGGCCGAAATTGCGGATGAAGCGGAGCTGCCCGCCGGCGTGCTGAATATTGTCACCGGGCTGGGGGCGGATGCGGGGCAAGCCCTGGTCGAACACGCGGATGTCGATAAGGTGGCGTTTACCGGTTCGGTACCCACCGGCTCAAAAATTATGGCGATGGCGGCCAGGGACATCAAGAACATCAGTCTGGAACTCGGTGGCAAGTCGCCGTTTGTAATCTTCGAAGACAGTGATATTGAAAAGGCCGTCGAATGGATAATGTTTGGTGTTTTCTGGAACCAGGGGCAGGTCTGTTCGGCGACATCCCGGGTACTGGTGGCCGAGTCGATTTATCCCGCATTGCTGGAGCGGCTTGTTGTAGAGGCAAAGAAAATCACCATAGGCGCCGGTGACCAGGAGGGCGTATTGCTGGGCCCGTTGGTCAATGCCAGTCAGTATGAAAAAGTCATGGCCGCCATAG
>JADFVW010000282.1 GCA_015222725.1 Pseudomonadota bacterium
CGAGCAGGCCAAACATCGTCCGGGTAGCGGCAATACCGCTCAGACCCAGTACCGCCTTCATGATGAGGTGCAGGGCCACAATCGCAACAAAGCCCGCCAGTACGAACAACACCAGCCTGTAGTCGGGCATTAATTTTGTCAGACCCGCCGCAACCGGCAAACCCAAGATGAAAGCGATGAGAATAAGCACTAGATAACTGGAGGTCAGACCCACCAGGTCGTGAAATGTTGTGCTGAGGCGAATCGCCCCGCTCACATCAACACCCATGCCCTGGAGGTTTCCCAGAATAACCTGGGTAGAGAAGATACTGGCCAGCATATAAGTCAATAGCACGGCCGGAAAGAAGGCTTTCAATACACGTAACATTAGAGGTTTCATCCCTGTGTCTGCTTATGGCTATAATGACCCCAAACCAATCAAAGGAAAAGACCATGCGCAGAATAATTAGCAAGAGCCTCAGGGCCATTGTTGGGGGCTCGCTCGCGGCCTGTGGCCTCTCCCTGCTGCTGAGCTCAAACGCCTGGTCGTCCGCTGACTATAAATTGGAAACCGTCACTGACGGTCTCAACCATCCCTGGTCTGTGGCATTCCTGCCCAATGGCGAATTTCTGGTAACCGAGTTAGGTGGGAAGCTATTGCGACTATCCGCCGACGGCAGCAAAAAAACGATAATCGGTGGCGTGCCGGATACCTATGTCGCACAGCAGGGCGGGTTTTTTGATATCGTGCTACACCCCGATTTTAAGTCCAACAAACAAGTCTACCTCTCCTACGCCCACGGCGGACCAGATGCCAATGGCACCGGAATAATCCGCGCCACACTCGGTAAAGAGCGCTTGGAAAATACCGAGCTCATTATGCTGGTTGCAACTGTAAAAGACACACCGGTGCACTACGGTGGTCGCATGCTGTTTCGTCCGGACGGTACCTTACTGGTCACCACCGGTGACGGCTTTGAGTACCGGGAGAAAGCACAGGACCTCAGTACAGAGCTGGGGAAAGTACTTCGAATAAACCCAAACGGGGTCGCCGCAGCGGACAACCCCTTCCCGGACCGGGGCAGCCCCAGGGTGTGGACCTATGGCCATCGCAACCCCCAGGGCCTGGCCCTGAATTCGGATACGGGCGAAATCTACCTGCACGAGCACGGGGCCAAAGGGGGCGATGAACTCAATATTCTACAGGCTGGGAAAAACTACGGCTGGCCCGCAATCACGCTCGGCGTAGATTACAGCGGTGCCCACGTGACCCCATTCAAGGAACTTCCCGGCATGGAACAACCGGCGTGGTTTTGGGTGCCCAGCATAGCGCCATCGGGACTAGCCTGGTATGGAGGGACAGCCTTCCCCCAGTGGCATGGCGATCTATTCGTGGGAGCGTTGGTTAACAAGGATGTGCGTCGCCTGGATCTTGAAGACGGGAAAGTCGTTGGCGAGGAAATACTGTTCGGGGAGATTGGAGAGAGAATTCGCGATGTGCGCTCCGGCCCGGACGGCTACCTTTATTTACTGACCGACAGCAAGGACGGCAAACTCATCCGGGTTAAACCCGACGAGTAAATCAAAGCAGAGACACACACGGGAACCGGGCGTGTCTCTGCTTATCTAGATTCCCAGCCCGAACTATTTACGCTTGGCAGGGGCTTTTTTCTTCGCTGCTGCTTTCTTCTTAGGAGCGGCCTTTTTCTTGGGCGCAGCCTTCTTCTTTGCTGCGGCCTTCTTCACAGCAGCCTTTTTCTTGGGGGCTGCTTTTTTCGCTGCGGCTTTCTTCTTGGGCGCGGCCTTTTTCTTGGCGACAGCTTTCTTTTTGGCAGGCTTCTTCTTGCCGGCCTTTTTCGCCTTGGCTTTTGCCTGGCGCGCGGCAGCTCTCTCCACCATAGCGGCAGCCTGCTCAGAGGCCTTCGCCTTACGCTCTTCGAGCATGGCATCTGCCTTCATGGGCATCAGCTTCTCCGCAGCGTCGTAGGCAGCCTTCACATAGCTGGCAATGGAATCGGCCAGACCTTGCACCTGCTTCATCAGCTCATCAACTTTTTGCTGGTTGGCAGAATTGGCTTTCGCGCGAAGCGACACACGTGCTTTTTTCAGACGAGCACTCGCCGTTTTTTGCTTCTTGCGCGCAGCGTTGAGTTCACGCTTCGCCTTGGCATGAGCCTTCTCTGTTTCAGTCATCAACTTTTTCTTTAGTTGGTCGACTTTCTTTTGCGCTTTCTCGGCCATTTTCGCAGCCTGGGCTAGTTCTTTTTCCAACATTTTTTTCGCACTCCGTTTTAAAAATGGATACCGCATTACTAGTCTATGCCTAATTTGCAACTAAGTAACGATTAATTTTTGATCTATATCCCGGTACTAATGAACGTTAAACTACACGAACAACTTCCCTTGAATTTTTTGCAGGCAATACAATGACTACAAAAGGACCTCCAATTCTTATTGACTACTACACCGACGTTTTATGTGTATGGGCATGGATAGCCCAACCGAGACTGGAAGAGCTACACAGACAGTGGGGAAGTCAGATTAGAATTCATCATCGCTATATCGATATTTTTGGAAATGCGCGGTCAAAAATACCTGCACAGTGGGGCAGTGACGATGGCTACCAGAAATTTCACGACCATATTGTGCATTCAGCCGAGCCCTACGATCACAGCGACATCCATCCGGACATATGGACCCGGGTTAGACCAAATTCTTCTGTTACAGCTCATTTGATACTGAAAGCTATCGATATAGTAGGAGATGAAAAGCAGGTAGATAAAATATCCGGGGAAATGCGGGAACAGTTTTTTGTTCGGGCAGTAGATATAGGCAATCTCGAAATATTACTTAATATGAGTGTCGATATAGGTCTCAGTCGCAACGACCTGCTTTCGGTTTTACATGATGGACAGGCCATGGCGGCCCTCAGTGCTGACTTGAGAAGCGCCAGGGACAACAGCATTAAAGGCAGCCCCTCCTGGGTTCTAAACAATGGCAGGCAGATACTGTACGGCAATGTAGGCTACAGAATTCTCAGTAGCAATATTGAAGAACTGATTAAGCACCCCGTCGAGGAGGCGAGTTGGTGCTAGTGACAGCAATTATTTAAAGGGTCGCTTTTGCTGACTCAAACCTGGAACAGTAGTCTTATATTTGCCAGTGACCCAGTTATCCAGCTCGGAGCAATACCATTTTGAAAATCGCCTGTCCGAGGGGCCACCCGCCAAAACAGAGAAATACTCCTCTGCATACATATCGGTTACAGTTCTGAATGAAGGCATAAATGTTGTCGCCCTACCGCCGCTTCGATATATCTGCCCCTGATGCATTGTCGCTCGACCGCCAATCCCGACTACAGGCCCTCGGTCAAAACCTAAAAACCGGGGGAGCTTATTTCCAAACAACAGGTGGGTCATAGTGAACTCCTGAACTTCCTTCCACTTTCTGGGCGCGGCAGAAAGTGCTCTGGCTGCCGTTTCCCTGTATATTTCATCCCTGCTTTCCTCGCCAAACCATTTGGACCGGGGGGAAAGTAAAACCTTGTCGAAGTTATCGTAAAAGTCGATGAATATGCCTGTCTCTTCCTTCAGGTAATCGGTCGCCAACTCCCCAAAACCATTTTTACCAAAGACCTGAAGATATAATTCTTTGTAAAACAGCTCAAACAAATAGGCCCCCTCCGACTCCGCGTCGTATCTCATATCCCACTTCGCCAATATGTCGCCCTGGCTTGTGTCGGGAAGGAGCGGACGTAAAATTTCCATAAAATATTCGGCCTGCAGGGAGTACACGTCAAAGTGCATTTCCTGCATATCGGATACGGTAAAATCGTCTCGCTTTGCCAGCAGATGGGCAATTCTGTCTGCCCGGTATTCACCCATTGGCATATTAGTGGGCCCAACGCTGCCGTATTGATTTAAATTATTATTCGCGGTGGCGAAGAATTCCTCCTTTGGATTTTTTACCCGCGGTAACTCTTTATGGTCCAGGAACCCCTGCCAGTCATTTTCAGCCTGCCAACCCGGCAGGGGGACAAAACCACTAATTCCTTCTCTTCGCTTTGGCACGCGGCCCGACATCTGGAACCCTATATCGCCATTGCAATCGCCAAATACGTAGCTCCAGCCAGTCTCCACCTGCCCCATGATGTCCATGCCTTCATCCACAGACTTGATATCCCACATATCCAGGATGGCTGTCACAGCTTTGGCACCAGACTCGCCAGGAGCCCACCGGGTGGCCAGGTAATAGCCTTCTTCGTAGGGATTGCCATCCAGTACACCGTGATCGTTTTCATAGAAAACAACTTCAAGTGGCTCCCCCTTCTTGCGCTTTATAAGCTCCGTTCTCTGGCCGAAGCTTATCCACTGGTTATTTTCTTCCCGGTAGTATTTTCCCTCCTTACAATGTTCGATCCAGGAATCACATGAATCGACAAAGGCCGCGGTAACACCCCATGCGACATCTGTTCCCCTACCACTCAAAACACCGGGAAAGCCCGGCATAGAGCCACCAATAATGTAACGGCCCTGTGAGGTCAGTGCGATTTCACACCACACATTTGGCAGCCGGTTTACTTCCAGGTGGGGATCGTTGGCCACAATGGGCTTTCCCGAGGCTGTTTTTTTACCCGACACTACCCAGTTGTTGGATGCCATCATTCTCGGTGCCGCATTGTTCCAGAGAACGTGGGAGGGAACAATCCGCTCGTTGACCGTTACTTTTTTTATCAATTCTATATCGAGGCCACCCAGGATGCCGGGAAAGAGTTCATCCAGCTTTTCCCTTGAGATATCACCTTGAACCATTTCGACAAGCAAGCGTTCAACTTCTGCCTGGGACTGGGCCAGCGTTAAATACCCCACCATTCGCGTGATCATAAGGCTGTTTTCGGGTAACCATTTCTCAGTTTTGTAACCCAGAATTTTGAGTTCCCAGGGGGATTTTTTGGCAAATGCGGCATTCACTCCGTCGCAATAGGCGCCCAGGTACTCTTTTTTCTGCGTATCCAGTTCCTCAATTTGCTCCTGAATATTTCCAGCCCAGTTCATCCTCCGAAAAAAGTGATCAACCTGAACCGTTTCATCGTCAGAATTGAGTAATTCGGCTGCTCTACCCTGACCCAAAATTCGCATAAGCAGCATTTGCATACCACGGTCAGTGGCATGAACATAGCCATTCCCCCAATACATATCGGACAGGTTTTCTGCATCAATGTGGGGCACTCCCATATCATCTCGCCAAATATTGACCCCTTTTTTCACACGATTTCTCCTGATACCCTGACTTTCCACAGTGCTTTTCAGTTTATTACAATTTGATCCGGGCGGAAATCGGAGTTGGCAAATCAGCCCCATTGTTGCGCTGCCAATAAGTGCCCGGAGGCGAAAATGTGGTACGGTTGCCCGAGGTTCAATAAATGGCAATAGCTATGACCCAACAAAAGCCCAAGCGAATCAGGCCGCCCAGAGCCGTGCGACAAAAACTACGCAATCTGGCCATAGACCGGGTGCGCAAAGACATTATTCATGCCGGGCGTCAGGAGGAGGATTACTCTGCGGAAGATCTGGAGTATCTAGTCGCAGATAAGGAAAAGGAAATCTGGTCGGGCATTGGCTGGAAAAGCTTTGGCATTGTCGCCCTGCTGCTCGGCATCAATATCGGGATTTGAACATGTCGATATTTCGAATCGTAAAGTATTCCTCTATTTTATTCTTTCTGGGTAAATACAAGTCCAAGCTGTTTCGAGTCGTTGCAGTTTTGTTGTTTGCGCTGGTAACGTCACTGTTATATCAGGACGTGGCCGATTACCTGCAGCAACAACACCCCGAGACAGTGGTCTACGCTCTGATCGCCAAAATTATTATTGTTTATGGGGCACTGGTCTTTGTGCTGCTACAGTTCAGGCCAGAGGCAGATACCCAGAGCACTGTTGACACACCAACCAGGGGCACAATGCAGAGCTCTTCAACCGCGAAACCTGCATCCAGCACAACCCCCAACGACAGACTCGCGGGGCTGGAGGATGTGACAAAAAAAATCACCCTGCGCAGTCGATACGACAAGGTGATTGATGGGGATGGCGACCACAACAGCGGTCGCAACGGTTCTTCGCCTAAATAAGCCTAGCGGGTACGACCCAACATATACTTCGCCACCGCCATACGGGTTTCCTCATCGAGGTAATCCTGGGGAGGCATTTCTGGATAGTCTTCACGCTTCTTCACCGGATTGGTGATGTAATCGACAATACCCTGAGGGTTGTCCATATACAGCGCCTGAATAATTTTCACCGGGGGACCAATCATACGGCCTGTGTAAGTGTGGCAGCCGGCACAAATCGCCATATAGGTTGTCTTGGCTCGCTGTTCAGGCGTACTTCTGTCCCTGGGCGCCACCTGGGGGAGCAGATAGTTGCCAATAGTGTCCGTGTTAGCGAAATCACACTCGGCAAAATCATCTACCCCAAAAGTTACGTAGCGATGACGATTGATGATACAACTATCCTTGCTGGGTCCTACCGCAAAAATATCGGGGTTGCCGGTTTTCAACTCTGTCAGCATTATGGCTTTTAGTTCGTCGACCGTGTCATAGCCATTATTACTCATCAGGTTGTTCAAAACCTTCAAGCCGTCAGAGTTCGGGTCTGACTCCGGGTCAATGGTGATATTGGTCAGCTGAGACGCTGTATTATGATCCACCGCCAGAATTCCAACGGTTTTGTTGTTGGTAATGATGTTGTTTTCGATAACCACATCGTCTGCCGCCATCACCATGATGCCAGTGCCTGCGGGAATGCCACCCACGGTTGAACCCGGCGCGCCGAAGTTCTTGGTGTTGTTTCCGGAAATCCAGTTGTTGCGAATAAGGACGTCGTAAGTGGTCTTGATGGGCAGGCCGGGTGTAATGAATGCCAGAATGCCTCCGGTGTTGTTGTAGACATAGTTGCCTTCAACGATGGAGTGTCGGCTGTTTTCAATTTCAATACCGGCCACGCTATCAAACACTTCGTTATAGGCAACATGAATGTTATCGCTCATTCCAATATAGATGGCCGCGTCCTCAATACCGGAAACGACATTGAGCTCAACAATTCCGTTCTGGCCCAGCTGTGGGAAAATACCGTAAACCCCGGTATCGACAATAATATTGTTGCGAATTTCAAAGTTATTGCCCGCCTGGCCCATAATGCCATTACCCTTGTACTTGGTAATGACGAAGCCCTCGATAACAATGTTATTGCCGCTGTAGAGAATGGCATCGTTCATGGTGCCCTGGCCATCCAAAATAGCGCGCCGGCTTTCCTTGATAACACCCATCAGGCGAATATCGTCTTTGTCGATATAGATGGTTTCATTGTAGGTGCCAGGCATAACCCGGATGATAGTACGGGGACTAGCAGCAGTGACCGCAGCCTGAATGGATTGCCCCTCTTCCACTACCACTTCGGTAAAGCCAGCAGAGGACCCGGCGACATTCGTGTTGGAACCGGACAAGACCAATTCTCCGGACATATCTTCTGCGGGCGCAACATAGCTGGCACCCGCTCCACTGTCTGTTATAACCGGTGCCTGGTCGCCACCGCCTTTACCGACGAACATACCACCGGCGAAAGCAGCCAACGCTATCACCAGGGCAAAAACTGTCCCTTTATTCATGAGGATTCTCCTTGTTGGGGTAAATGATCAATTGGCGTCAGCCCGGAGGGCACACGCTGGGGTATTTGTGGTTTAAATGTTTCATCGGTCAGAGTGCCCAGAAAATCTACCAGGCGATCCAGTTCGTAATCGGTGAGATTAGGCTCCCATATATGCCAATGCAAGTGCATATCGACACCCTCGGGCACCGCATGGCCACGCCCCTTGGTGTAAAACTCCACGGTTTCGCGCAGTGTCTCAAAGCGACCGGAATGCATATAGGGTGCCGTTTTCGCAATGTTGCGCAGGCTGGGCACCTTGAAACCGCCTTTCAATTTGGCCACATCAAAGGTGACCTCGGCACCTATGTCCAGTGCCCGTCCTTCGGGCTCTGGCGTACCAATAACGGCGATCTGCTGATTGGTAAACAGCGGCGGTGTATGGCACTCGGCACAGCGCGCAACAAAAGAGCGGAACACATTCATGCCCTCTATCTCCTGCTGGTTCAGGGCCGCATGATAACCGTGGGCATAGCGGTCGTAACGGCTGTTCAGTGAAATCAGAGACGTCTGGAAGGCCGTCAGGGCGCTATACAGCTGTGGCAACTCAACATCTGAAGAGTTCGAGTCCGGAAAAGCTTGCTTGAATAAGGCGCGATAGGTGGAATTATCATTCAGGGTTTGGCGCAGTTGTGCTTCGCTATTACCCATCTCGTGGGGGTGGAAAAGCGGGCCCTGAGCCTGCTCTTCCAGGGAGCCAGACCGGGCATCCCAGAACAGGCGCTTCAGGAATGCCACATTCCACAAGGTGGGCGCACTTCTTTCTGCCTCATGCCCGTTTATACCAATGCTGCGGGCGCGGCCATCGCTGAAACCCTTGTCCGGGTGGTGACAACTGGCGCAAGAGGTGGAACCGTCGCCAGACAGTGCGGGATCAAAGAAAAGAAAGCGGCCCAGGTCTATTTGTTTAGGCGTAAACCCATCGCGATGGGCTGGTAGGGAAGTTTGGGTACCACCTACACCCATATCCTGCAGGGAATCGTAGAACTGGTACAAATTACGCAGCTCACAGCTGCCGTCGTCCATCAACTCGAAACTGGGCGGGCAGTTCTCATTGAGCAGGAATTGCGTTGCCGCCTGTGCAAGTGGCATCAACACAAGCGCGAGGACGCATGTCAGCAGTGGGCGCAAGAGTGAACGCATGCGCCCTTTAGCGGCTACCTATAAAGGCGATGACATCGTCGAGATCTTTTTCGCTGCCCAGCATGGTGGCCATCATTTTCATTTGTTTGCCCAGGCGGTCATCCGGATGAGAACCGCGAACACCGGCGGCAAAATTCTGGTACTGCCGTTTGAGGTAACTGGCATCCAGGCCGGCAAGTCGCGGCGCGTTCAACCCCAGGTTGCCCTGTGCGGCGCCACCATGACAGGCACCGCAGGCGCCGTTGTACTGGTTCTCGCCATTGCGCAGGTCGGCGTTGGCAGTATCGACTGATGCCGAAGTTGCAGACAGGCCCGCCAGATAAGCTGCGACATTGGCCACCGCGGCGTCATCAGCCAGAGTAGCGGCCATTGTGCGCATTTGCATGCCCAGGGTATCAGCGGTGTCAGCACCGCGAACGCCGACCCTGAAATTGTTCAATTGTCGCACCAGATAGGCCTCATGCTGTCCCGCCAGCGCCGGTGAGTTCATGGCGCTATTACCCTGTGCGGCAGCAC
>JADFVW010000283.1 GCA_015222725.1 Pseudomonadota bacterium
ATATTCCCCCGCACCAGTCAACTCAATAGTCACTTTCAGTTCCGGGACATTTATTCCCTCGGACTCGAGCTGCTGCCGCAACATCGTAAACCGGTTATATATACCGAGTTCCACACTGGCGGTAACGTAAATGGGATCCAGTTGCGCCAGGTCAAACAGTGGCGTTACCGATTGAGGGCCAACCTGATCACCCAGAGCATGCCCGGGTTTACTGATGCGACCCGCAAAAGGGGCGACTATTCTTGTCCGCTCCACCCGTAGCTGGGCTGAAATCAAATTTGCCTCAGCCCGGGCGACGGCTGCACGTGCAGTTTCCACGGTTGCTTTGGTCTTGTCGTAATCGCTCGCCGAGATATACCCCTTTGGCATCAGGTCCTCGGCGCGTGCCCAGTTAGCTTCAGCCTGTAGCACGCCGGCCTTCGCCGACTGCAAATCGGCCTCTTCAGATTTGAGTTCAGCCTGAAACCTGGCATCATCGAGTTCGACCAGTAGTTGCCCCTCCTTAACCATATCACCAGCAGTGAAGAGATTGGCTGTCACAGTAGTTGCTACCTCAGGTTTTACCCTGGCGCTCTGGATGGCCTCGACAATAGCGGGGAGCTCAAATTTGGGGTAGATGCTGCGGATCTCAGCCACCATCACCGCCGAGCCGGGCAATATGACAGGCGCCGGACCCTTATCCGCGGTGACCGCCTCATCCGCAGACTTGCCGCAGCCAACAAGCATGCCGAACAACAGTACTAATAAAACCAGCTTATAACCAGAATTCATCGAATACCCTCCTTAGTGCTGGTTATTTCTCCAAATAACGCCGTAAGTTAGAGACAAGCCACTATAACCAATATATTCATCCATGAATTGTAGACTTCAATTTAGCATCACGAGCAGGTTTAGTCACCTTTTACCTGAGGCTTATCGATGCTGTTGCAGATGGAGCCGCGATGGCTCCGCTGAGCACTTCTGTGGCGCACCGGGAGTGATGTCCCGCAACTCTTCTTAGTGAATGATAAAAGCGCGAAAACCAGATTTGATAACCCTATAACCATCGACTACAATCACACTATGCTGTAATTACCACTGTGTAATAGGCGATTTTCGCAAGGTGCAATATGCGATTTTCGCAATGGCAGGCAAGGAGGCCGGTATATGGAAGTGTTTCCACTGGAAAAGGAACAGGTTTACGCCGAAAGTAGTTTTGCGCGGCGAGGCATTCTTGAGACACGGGACCCCTGCCTGTGTGAACAGCACTCCGGTTCCTGGGATCTGTGTATTGCGCCCCGGGACAATAGCGAATTTCACAATCGCAAAGACTATCTCGTTACGCCCGGCATAACGATCTACAGGGACAAATATGCGGGGGCGGTGCAGATTACAGGCGCCCTGGCGGAGGGCCTGATCGCGTTGATCCTGCCTGCCCAGGGCGAAGGTGAATCCCGCTACTTTAGCAAGACAGCTCGCACTGGCTACATTCCGGCAACCGAATCTACCGGTGTGGCCGGGCACTTTGGTGCACTTGAGGAGCATATCATTGTGCTGTTCAAGCTCCCCTTTCTGGAGCAGGTGATCCCACCGCAGTTGCTCGAACCGTTATTGCGCTCCGGCAAAGAGCACTGGCTGCCCGTGTCAGCCAGCGGTCGGAAAAAGCTGGTTACCTGGTTGGTGGATCTGCTGCAGCAAACCGAGCAAAATCCACAGATTATGACAAACCAGCGCGCCATATTTGAGCTGGAAAAAGACTGCGTCAATCACCTTATCCAGACTATGGTTGTACCGGAGGATGGCGCGACGCCGCCCTCCGCTTTCATCCGCCATCGCGGATTTAAAAAAGCAGTGGAGTTACTGTCCTCCAGGATTGGGCCGGGTTATACCATCCCTGAGTTATGCCGGATCGCCGGGGTAAGCCAACGCACACTGGAATATGCATTCCTGGAGAATATCGGGACCTCACCTGTCAGGTTTGTCAAAATCCAACGCTATCACCGACTACGACGTGAGCTTATACTGACGTCTCCGGCGGAGGCCAGGATACAAGACCTGGCAATGAACCTTGGCCTGTATCAGCTTGGACGGGTAGCGAGAGAATACCGGGAGCTATTTGGTGAAACTCCGTCTTCTACCTTGCGCCGCACAACGAAATTATCGCTTGCAGGTATTGACCAATCACTTGATGTGAGCGACCTGCAGGTGCGCGTTGCGAATATTGCATAGTTGGCTAGGGCCTGGGGACCTGCGTATAGGACTCGAACGGGTCCTGTCGCAGATTGAAAACCCAGGGCAACTCAAGCGTGGTTGTTGAAACATATCAGTATCTCCGATCATGATTTTGCATAGCGGGCCATATTAGATCATAAGCCTCACACATTACTCTCACCCACTATGCTATTTTCACAATGACAGGCCAGCCTACAAGAACAGGGCGTTATTTGGTGGAAAACCATGGATACTCTGCATTGATGCGTGAATTTGTAGTTACGGGCATCACTCCAGTCGCTTGGCACTAGCAAAGTGCAGCGCAGTCTTGCGAAATTTGCACAGTTTCTACAACGCTCCTCGGTTATACTCCGCGCTCGGGCTGTGGCTGGCCTGAAAAAAAGGGAATTAGGTTACAAACGGCCCCCGCAATTCCAGGACCTGGATAATAATACATGGCGTAATGGAGGCAAGGGGAGTCCAATCCATTTGGAGAATGCAATCCCGCTGGAAAATTACAGTAGCGGGAGGCCAAAGAACTAGCGGGAAGTTTAGTCACAGGGGCCGTAGAATCCAGTGACTGACGCAGTCTCCCGCCTAAATAAACAAGGGGCACAACAACATGAAAAGA
>JADFVW010000037.1 GCA_015222725.1 Pseudomonadota bacterium
GCACAGGAGGCCGAGGCAGACGGTGTTGAAGGTGTGTTCGCATACCAGGTATACGGCCCTCCCTTTATTCCTCTCGCAGCGGCGGCAGCAGCTACCACTACCCTGAAGCTAGCCTCCGGTATAGCCATAGCCGCATCACGAAGCCCCTTTGAAACAGCCATGGCTTCTCGAGATCTCGATTTAATCAGTAACGGCCGCTTCACTCTGGGCCTGGGCAGCAGTGTTCCCGCCTGGACCAAAGGTGTTTTTGGCGCACCGGATATAAAGCCCTTGGCGCATTTACGGGATACCGTCGCGGCCATTCGTCACATCCATGCCAATGCTCACCTGGGTCTGGAGCCCTATGAAGGAACATATTATCAGGCGGATTTCGAGGCGTTCCAGGCGGTTGTTCCTCCACCCGTGAAGGAGAATATGCCAATATGGCTGGCCGCATTACGTGAAAAATTAACCCGCATGGCCGTGGAAATTGGAGATGGTGTCATCGGACACCCCATTTGGTCATCAGATTGGGCCCTCAACAAAATGAAGCCCGCTATCGAGGATGAATTACAAAAGCGCAATCGTCAGCGCTCTGACATCGAGATAAGCATTTGGCCCTGGGCAACGCCAAATACCAATGAAAAAGAAGCTCTGGACGACGCACGCCCAACCGTTGCTTTTTATGGTGGTGTAAAAGACTATGAGTCCTACTTTGAGGCGCATGGTTTTGGCAAGGAAGCGCGCGCCCTGCAACCGGCACTACTGGAAGATGGCTACCTGAAAGCAGCAAGCCTGGTGCCAGATGAAATGGTAAAAGCGTTCATTGCGGTGGGAGACCCCGACAAAGTTCGGGAGCAAATAGAGCCCATTTGGAGTCTGGCAGATTCTATCTGTGTGATCCCGCCAATATACTCTATGACACCAGAAAAAATACAGTTTTACACGACAATGATAAATCAGACGTTCAGCCCTGACTCTTTGTAGTTGTTGATCGTCTCGATAATAGACTTCTACACGATTTTATTTTAGGCCCGATGCTGCCTGGCTTCGAATATACTCAAAAAATAGAACTGCATAGATAAAATCAACTGCAACCAATGCCGCTAATGCCATTGGTATATCGCCCGCTATAGCATATGTTGTAAAGAAGGAGAAAAAGAGCAATTTCCCCACAGCGCCAACGATGGCCAGCTGCCTGGAAGCAGGGGAATCGGGGTCTCGTGAAATAGCGTAATAAATGCAACCAAACAAGAACACAAGTGATGAAACTAATTGTAGAAATAAATTAAACAGGGGCGCTTGAGGTACGGCATCGCCCCCCATAAAAATATACATATCTTCAAAAGCAAAGAAAAATAACAGGGCAGCACACCAGTTAAATACCGCCCCTGAAAGAAACATTTTTTTGTAGTAGCGTACTTTGGTCTCATTCATAAATAATCAGAGCTCTTTTAAGCTTTCGATGCTTTTAGCGTGCTCCCGCCATAAGACATTACCGTCATTAGCGGCCGCGATGGTATCCAACAGAGTTTCATGCGCCGCCAGCTCCTCGGTACTGGCTTTGACAATGGGCAGCGGTGCCCGGTTTCTCGCAAGCCTTCTGATCTTGACGGTACCCTGGGTGCCGTCTTCCGCTCCAGTACCGGCATCGGATAACTGAAACGTTGTCTGGCCACCGGTCATGGTCAGGTAAACGTCCGCCAGAATCTCCGCATCCAACAATGCGCCGTGTAGATCACGCTGGGAATTATCTACCATATAACGATTGCATAAAGCATCGAGGCTATTGCGCTGGCCAGGATGCTTGGCTCTGGCCATCAAAAGTGTATCGATAATCTTGCACACGTCCCCAAGCTCACGGTAGCCCGAGTCCAGCTTATCCAACTCCGCGTCTAGAAAGCCTAAATCAAAAGGCGCATTGTGAATGATGAGCTCGGCGCCCTCGACAAAATCATAGAACTCCCGCGCTATTGTTGCGAACAGGGGTTTGTCGGCGAGAGATTCGGCGGTAATGCCGTGAACTTCAATTGCCCCCTGGTCGATGTCGCGCTGCGGGTTAATGTACTGGTGGTAGTGCTTCCCGGTTAACTTACGGCCCACCAATTCAACACAACCAATTTCAATGATGCGGTGTCCCTGGGACACTTCCAGGCCGGTAGTTTCGGTGTCCAGCACTATTTGCCGCATACTAGCGCTTCCCCTTGTCGAGCTGGTCTATGCCCCGGTTGGCCAACTCATCGGCAATTTCGTTTTCCCTGTGCCCGCTGTGGCCCTTTACCCAGCACCACTCCACCTCATGACGCTGATTTTGCTCATCCAGTGCCTGCCACAAGTCGACATTTTTGACCGGTTTTTTAGCCGCTGTTTTCCACCCCCTTTTCTTCCAGCCCTCCAGCCATTCTGTTATGCCGCTTTTCACATAGACAGAATCGGTGGTGAGCGTAACCTTGCAGTGCTTCTTCAGGGCTTTTAAACCTTCTATGGCAGCAATTAACTCCATGCGGTTATTGGTGGTGTCACCGTCGCCGCCAAACAGTTCTCGCTCGACGCCGTTATAGCGCAACAGAGCGCCCCAACCGCCGGGCCCGGGATTACCCCTGCAGGCACCATCGGTGAATATTTCTATATGTTTCAAGCTGCTGCTTCTCCAGGTTTTTTTAGGGTACGGGTAGAACCCGGTACTGCTGCCGGTGCCGGACTGGGTGCCGCACTCGGCTTGGGTACCGCCAGGCCGATAAGGCGCTCGCCCCGCTCTCGCAGGCGCATACGGGGCTTGTTCAATGCGCCCACTTGTTTTATGGCATGCAGCACGTAGAGGCCACCGACAGGAAGATTATGGGAGTTCGACCAGGCATCGCCCCGGGTGAGCAGCGCGTGTAATTTACCGCTTCCTATGGGTGGCAGGCCATAGACATGACTGCAGCTTTGTACTTCACAGCCAAGCAGGTGCAACCAATCGCTAAGGCGATGTCGGCTGACAGGGTGCTGCGCTCGCCACAGAGGATTTCTTGCGATCCGCCCCAGGGAGGCGCCAGCACCGAGCAGGCTATACGGGTTGAAGCCCACAATGAGCATATGCCCCTGGGGGGCAAGAACCCGCTGCATTTCACGTAATACACTATGCGGGTTGGGGCCAAATTCAAGGCTGTGGTGGGCAATCAGCGTGTCGATACTATCACTTTCCAGCGGTAACTCATCGCTGTGGCTGACCAGACTCACATTAGAGCCGGGCTGTTCCGCAGAGTAGATTCGGTGGTTGATGGTGCTTTGGCTATACAGTTCGCAGCCCGGTGCAACGCCCATTTGGAGAATATGATAACCAAATGAGACATCCAGTATCGGCTCCAGGGCCTGTCGCAGGGAAGTCAGTAGGTACCGACCATTTTTGCGTTGGTACCAGGACTCAAGTTGCTGGGAAATTCTGGGGCTTTCGCTAGACATCGATTCTCAGTTGTATGGCCAAAATGCTTTGGAATGGCGCTCATATTACTGTATTTCACCGGTCTTGAAACCATCATTTGAGTCTCTGCTTAACAATCGCGTGAAAAATGCCCTTGTCCACAGTGGGTCGCATTGGTCATAATTGCGTTATACCCACGGTGCACTGCGGAGCCAACTAATGCCAACTGCCCAACCCTCCCTCGTCGTCCAGCCCATATCGGCCTTTTCCGATAACTATATCTGGTTACTATACGACGCCAGCAGCCGCCAGGCCTGTGTCGTAGACCCCGGTGATGCAACCCCGGTTCTGGCAGCTCTAAAGGAACTAGACCTGAATCTGGAGACGATACTCATTACCCATCACCACTTCGACCATGTCGGTGGCCTGGAAGCCTTGAAAAAGGAATTTTCTCCGCAGGTCATCGGCCCCAACAATCCGGCCATTTCAGGTCTCAGCGACACGGTGGGTGCTGGAGATACGGTGTCTGTACTGGGCGCTGACTTTGAAGTTCTGGAAGTGCCGGGCCACACACTGGATCACATCGCTTTTTATCACCCGGGCGAGGCCCCCCTGCTGTTTTGCGGTGACACCCTGTTTGCCGGAGGCTGTGGACGATTATTCGAAGGAACTCCAGCGATGATGTACCAGTCCCTGCAATCTCTGGCAGCATTACCCCCCTCAACCCGTGTATACTGTGCCCACGAGTACACCATGGCTAATCTGGGTTTTGCCCAGGCCGTGGAGCCCGACAATAAAGCCCTGCGGCAACGTATCGCGGAGGCAGAGGCAACCCGCGCTCGAAACGAACCAACTGTGCCCTCAGATATCGCCCTGGAACTGGCTACCAACCCGTTCCTGCGTTGCGCTGATCCAGAACTGCGGGCCTCACTGGCCGGACAGGGAAAGCTGGAGGGTAAGGACAATACGGCGATATTTGCGACTGTGCGGGCATGGAAGGACAGTTTTTAAAATTAACTTACAATATAAACTATAAATTACATGAAGTTACGAAGTATAGTTAGTGTGTTTTCTATGTCGCTGTTTTTGGCGGGCTGCCAGTCAATGGGGCCCACCGAGGACGATTCCACAGCAAATGTTCTGGGGCCTGAAACGGCTCCGAAAGTGGAGGTAGTGACGGTAGAGCCCCCTGCCCCTCCACCTGAAGATCTTTGGGTACGGATACGCCAGCAACTTCAGTGGCATACCCTGCACAATGCCCAGATTGGCAAGGCCAGAGATCAATTCCTGGCCCAGCGCAATTATTTGCCTGTAGTAGCTGGACGCGCCGAGCCTTACCTCTACTACATTGTCGAGGAAGTAGAAAAGCGCGGCATGCCCATCGAGATAGCCCTGCTACCCATGGTCGAGAGCTCATACAACCCCTTCGCGGTCTCATCACAGAGGGCAGCAGGCCTGTGGCAAATAATGCCTGCGACAGGACGCTGGCTGGGACTGGAGCAAAACTGGTGGTACGACGGCAGACGGGATTTGCGCGATTCCACAGCTACCGCCCTTGATTACCTGGAAGCGCTGCACAGAGAGTTTGACGATGACTGGTTGCTGGCACTGGCCGCCTATAATTCTGGCAAGGGCCGGGTCAGGCGTGCGCAGACAGCCAACAGGGACAAGGGGCTGGCTACCGACTACTGGTCGCTGAAGCTTCCCTCGGAGACTCGCCGGTACGTACCAAAATTGATTGCCCTCAGTGCCCTGGTGGCCTATCCGGAGACCTTCGGTGTTGAGATACCCCCCATAGCCAACTCACCTACCTTTACCGTGATCAAAACCGGTGGACAAATAGAGATGGCCAGGGCGGCAAGCCTGGCAGACATGGACATGACAACGCTGAGGGCCTACAACGCCGGCCAACTGCGCTGGGCCACCTCACCTGAACAACCCGATGAATTGCTTGTGCCCAACCCTCTGGCAGATCGTATGGTAGCGGGCATCGCCACCTTGACAGATGCCGACCGGGTGAGCTGGCAACATTACAAAATACAGCAAGGTGACAGCCTCATTCGCATCGCCAGAAAATTCGATACAGAAGTTGGCTTGTTGCGGCAGGTCAACCACATCAATGGCAGCCTGATCAGGGCCGGTAAAACCATGATGATCCCCATCGGCAGTTCCTGGGAATCTAGCCTGGCAATGGCCGGCAGCGGTGAACCCCAGGCCACAGGCTATAGAGTGCGCCGGGGAGATTCACTGTATCGTATCGCCGGAAAATTCAACGTCACCATCAATGAAATCATTACCTGGAACTCCCTCAAGCGCGACGCCTACCTCCAGCCGGGCCAGAAGCTAACCCTGTGGGTCACCGAAACCTGAGCGATCCATGCTAACGCCAGCGCCCTTTGACAAGCTCCGGCTGCGGCAATACCCCCCGGTAAAGCAGGGCCAGGCCTACAACGGCGCAGACACATTACTGGTGCAGGCTGCGCTGGCCAGCGGGTGCCCCGGCGAGCAAATACTGGTAGTGAACGATGAATTTGGCGCCTTGTGCCTCGCCCTGCGAGCCGGCGCGTTGTGGACAGACTCCTGGCTGGCCAGCCAGTCACTGAAAAACAACCTGGCGGCTAATGAGGCTTCTGCCGTCAAGCTGTGCTGGAGCACAGAGCCCCTGTCAGAAATTGTAGCAAAAAACAGCTGTGCCCTGATCGTAATGAGGGTGCCGAAACAGCAGGCATATTTCGAGTACCAACTCAGCCATCTTGCCACCGTGTTGCCGGTGGGGACCACGGTGCTGGTGGCAGGCATGGACAAACACTTATCGCCGGCAACGGCAAAACTACTGGAAACCTATATAGGCCCCACAGAGCGCCACCGGGGCCAGCGCAAGGCACGTATGTTTACTTGCATGAAAGATAGCCGGCGCCCTGCCCCCTACGCGGAAATCGGCGAGTATTTTTGTGAGCCACTAAACAGCAATCTTATTTCCATGGCGAATGTATTTGCCCGCGAAAAGATGGATATCGGAAGCCGTTTCCTGTTGGAGAATATAGCTGGCCTGGAGGCAAGCGACAGCATTATCGACCTGGCCTGTGGCAACGGTATTATCGGTTTATCGGCGCTGTCCCAGGGATTATGCAAAAAATTGCTCTTATGCGACGAGTCGGCCATGGCGATCGAGTCTGCCCGCAGGAATGCGCAAAACGTTGTTCCCGGCCGGGACATCAGTTTCCACCATGGCGATGGTTTAATCGGCTATACGGGCGACCCTGTTGGGCTGATCTTGTGTAACCCGCCTTTCCACCTGAACCACGCGGTAGACGAGACTGTCGGCCGACGACTTCTAGTGCAGGCGGCCGCCCATCTGCTTGAGGGTGGCTCTTTGTGTCTGGTCGCCAACCGGCACCTTAACTATCTGCCGGTATTAAAACGCGAGTTCAAGCGGGTAGAAAAACTGGCACAAAACGGCAAATTTATTATATGGAAGGCGTCTCGCTGACTTTGTGAAGACAGCCCAGGGCAGTGAAATAAAGAGCGCATTGAACCGTCTCCTTACCCAGACCACTTAGAGCGTTCTTATAATCAGCTAACTGTGTGTAATAGGCCGCCTCTTCCCGGTTCAGGAAGTCCTCCAGTGCCTCTTCTTCATGGGGCTGACTGTTCTTGTAATCTACCAGCCAGCGCAGTCCCGAGAGAGGATCAACAAACGTACGATCAATAATGAGGTTTGTCGGCACACCATTTTTATCGATGGTGGTCAGCGCCAATTCGCTGCCAGCTTCTTTGTGGGCGGACGACAATACCCACCGACCGCTCTCGTCCTGCAGAACCCTGGCAATGGAGGCCTCTACACCCTGCAAGGCATCTCGCAACCCTGCTCCGCTCAAGCCCAGGCGACGCAACTCAAAAAGAATTTGTTCTTTGCTCCAGCACGTTTCGAAGGATTCATCCAGGTTATTGGGCAGGTTCTTAAGCGCCGACAGTGCTTCCATTACCAGGTGTACGACCGTTCCCACAGCCCGATCAGCTCGATTGAGGCTGCGCTGTGGCCTGTTGCCATAGCCGCGCGCCGGAGCGCCGTACTCAAAAATATCTACTACTGCTACCCGCTTCACACGCCGTAGCAGCGGCGCTTCAGCAGCTGACTCCATCGCCTCTATCAGGCTGGGTTCGTGCTGTACCATCTGCGCCTCAAAGGTGGGCCATATTCTGCCCAGCAGAGAACGACCGGGCGGCGTATTGTAGGCTTCTTTTTCCTCTTTGTAGGTAGGGCTGGCGGTCAGGATGAGTCGGCTCACTGCACGGGTTACGCCTACATAAAGCAGCCTTGTGGTTTCCTCCAGTTCCTTTTTACTGCGCTGTATCTCCAGGTAATTATACAAACTGGGTTCACCTTCACCACTGTGATCATTCGCCGCCAGCAGAAATCCCCTGCCTCCCGACTCGCTGTTGTGCTCATCCCAGTTGAGCAGCGGCCGTGTATTAACCCGCGTCGTTTTATGCAGGCTGGGAATGATAACCCAATCAAACTCCAGGCCTTTTGCCTTGTGCAGGGTCATAACCTGAATCTTGCTGTCCGGGTTCTCCGCTTTCACATACAGGCGCTGCAGGCGGGTTTCCAGCCACGCGAGATTAAGCCCCTCCCCCTCGATCTCGGCCTGCTCCAACAGTTGGAAGAAGCGCTCGGCGTCATTTAATTGCTCACTCATTTCAATAACACCGGGGCCGCCCAGCTTGGTCCACAATTGTTCCAGCCAAATTCGCAGCGTCAGTCGGTCGTGATTGTTTCGAGCGTCAAGCAGTGCTGCGGCGAGAAACCGGGTGCGCAGCTGTCCGTCGTCACTAAGCCCACCCAGGGAAGTCTCATCAGACAGCACTTCCCAGGGGCTGAAGCTGCCGGGCAGAGTGGCCAGCGCATGCAGATCAGACAATTTAAGACCGCACCAGGGCGCCCTCAAAATGGCCATCCATGCCACAGTATCTGCAGGGTTGTGCAGTGCGCGGCACAGACTCATTAAATCAACGATGACGTGGGAGTTGGCGAGGCTGTCAATATCCTGTGCCGAGTAACGCATATCCTGTTGTTTAAACTTGTCCAGAATTCCCTGTAAGTGCCCCCGGGTCCGGGCCAGTATGGCAATTGACGAGCAGGCAGGGTCGGCCATCGCCAGCTGAACCTCGCTGCAAATAAAATCAATTTCCTGCTGAGCGGCATTGTCGCCCCGAAAACTGTGCAGGCCGACTGCAGGATGCGCTCCGGGAGGTTTGACTGCCGTGGCTGCGGTGTAGCGAATCTGGCTGCGACCAATATTATCCTCAGCCGGGAAAGCACTGCTGAATGTGTCGTTGACCCACTGGACGATACCCTCATCCGAGCGGAAGTTGCTGAGCAAACTCAGGGCTTCAAGTGGCACGCCATTAAAGCCCTCCTGCCTTGCCCGCAGAAACAGGCCAACATTGGCATTCCTGAAGCCGTAGATCGACTGCATGCCATCACCGACAATCATTATGCTGCGGGGATTATCGGGATGGGTTTCATTATGCTCGCCCCAACCCCGGGTCAAGCGTGTCACCAGGTCGTATTGATTGATTGCCGTATCCTGGAATTCATCCAGCAGCAGGTGCTGTAGTTGATAGTCCATGCGCAGCGCGAGTTCCGTGGGATTTTCATCGGTCCCCAGGGCCTGCAATGCAGACAGGGCAACCTGTGTGTGGTCTACGGTTCCATGACGCTGGAATACCAGTAACAACTGGGCCGACAACATGGGGAGAATACGCGACAGGTGCAACACCAGTATCCAGGAATCGCTGTTGCCCTCTATTTGCGGCAGGCTGCTGACCGAAACCAGTTCTTCCAGAAGACCCTCGACCTCCCTTAACTCAGCGATGACAGCTTTTACCCTGTCTTTGTAATCTTGCTTCTCTCCCTTACCCGCGGGAAAACCCATCTTCACATTGACCTGTGCACGCCACTTGCCCGCCTTGTCGGCGGTTAAAAGAAGCTGCCGGATTTCATGCCAGGCCGGCAGGTCTGCGCCACTCTCACCCGGAAATTGCGTCATAGCAGTTGTTTCAAGGTTTTTTGCCGCATAATTCTGCAGCGCCAGGAGTTCGCTGCTGTAGGGTGCAATTTTTTGGCCGAGGCTTGCCAGGGCATCTTCGACCAGCGCAGTAACGGTGCTGCGCAAATATTCTTCAGCCTCTTCCGCCCGATGATGCACTCCTAGATAAGTACCCCACTGCTCGCGCCGACCTAACATCGCGACTAACAAATCCTGCAGCTTCGACCAGTCGTTATCGAAATGCAGCATCAAAGCCTTCAGGTCATCACTGATACCACTTTCGTCTACCACTAGTGCGAACAATTCCTGCACCGCCTCAGCGTAGAGCTCGCCGGCATGATCGGTGACATTAGCCTGTCCGCCAAAATCACTGAGCACCGGCATCTGGCGGGTCAGTGCACTGCAAAAACTGTCTATGGTCTTGATATTGAGCTGGGCACTATTGCGGATGATATTCCACTGCCTGCTGGCATCTGCCGCTATAGCCTGAGTGGCAAATTTCCGTGTCAATATTTGATGGTCGCTATCGCAGGGAACGTCATCTACCGCTCCCTGTAGTGCCTGTAGTACCCGTTCGCGCATCTCGGCAGCCGCTTTGCGGGTGAAAGTAATGGCTAACACCTGCTCCGGCTTTTCCACTCGAGACAACAAAGACAGATAACGCTGTATTAACAGCTCGGTTTTTCCCGAGCCCGCTGGTGCGCTCACACAGAAGCTCAGCGTAGGGTCCAGCGCCCGTAGTCTTATATCTGCGTCAACAATACTCATTGCTCAGCCACTCTGCACAAGGGCTGCAGCCCGCAGTAGGTGCAGCTGAAATTATTCAGGGGGTCGACCTGTGCATCCCCCGCCAAAAATTCACGCGCCAGGCGTTGCAGGTTATCCTGCCATTGAGCGGCGAGATCTTCCCAATCTTTCACTGTCATTTTGTTTTTTACCAATTTTTCAATATCACTTTGTACGCCAGGGGCGACATCCGTCTGTCCTGCGCCGGTGTATTTGCAGTCACGCCTGCGCAGCTGGGCAAACGCCAGCCCTGCAATAGTCTCCTTTGTGGCGAGCCCGTAGAGCAGTAACTGGGGTTTTGCCGGGCGCTCCCCCAACCAGTCCTGTGGAGTGCTCTTGCCGGACTTGTAATCGATGATAAAGCGCGCACCATCGGGTAGTTCGTCGATACGATCGGCCCGCAGGGAAATCGTCAAGCGCTCCAGTTTCAGCGAGATTTCTTGCTCTCGGGCAACAACCTGAAACGTCGACCGCTGTCGTTCTACCGCCAGCCATTCCACCAGCAATTTGCACAAACGACTGGCCTCCAGCTCAAAATAAGCCGGGGTCATGCCGCCACGCCGGTAGGTCGGCAGAGATTCTATAGCGGCCCCTACCGCTTCCCCTACAGTGGCAAGTTCTTCTTCCGCATTTAATGCGGCGAGAGTGGCACTGTCGCCCAGCGCGCCCCATAAGTGATACAGCGCATCGTGTAGCAGTGACCCGCGTTCAGCCGCAGACAAGGCAATACCGGCCTCACCGAGAGGACTAATTCCCAGGCGGCGGCGGGCAAAAGCCTTAAAAGGACACTGCGACTGATCTTCGATCAAACCGCTGCCACCGCCCAGCGATGCCAACTCCCCAGCCTCAACTGACGGTGCCCGATAGTCGTTAAGTTCCTCCGTCTCAACGTCCCGCTGCAACGCCAACCAAAGCGGGTTAAGCGTGTCACCCGACGGTGCTGGCTGCCACTTAAAATCTTCCAGTAAGGCACTGTATTTCTCCGGCACGCCATCGCGCTGACTGGCGTAGCTTGCGTAGATATAGCTGGCGCTGTGCACGTATTGCGACATTAAACCCGATGCAAATAGCCACTCACGTTGGGCAGTCGCGTTGGGCATATTCATATCACGCTGCAAACGAACGGGTATAAAGGGGTTGGGTCGTGCCGCCGCTGGCCAGTTACCAGCCTGCATGTCGCATATCCACAGTGAATCGAAAGGCAGGCCGGCGGCCTCCAACAGGCCCAGTACCTGGATATTACTGTCGGGCGTCTGCGGCTGGGACACCTGCCGTGCACAACAGCGACCCAGCAACTGTAACGCCGCGTCAATTGGCATGGCGTCACAGACAGCGTCATAGCCGGCGAAGTCTTCCAGCAGGCTATACCACAGTTGCAGTTGCTGGTATTCAATCGAGTCCAATGGACCCTTACCAGGCCAACCCCACAGCTCCAAAACGTCAGAGAAACGGTCCGCCCACAGGGAGGCCTGCGCCGGACGGCGCAGTTCCCGCATGCCAGACAGAGTCATTAACACCTGCCCCAGTTGTAAGCCTTCCTGCCCTTGAGGGTCATCCACAGAGAGCTTTATCCGGGATGACCGATGGCGCAAGTCACCGGACTCAATAAATTCTGTACCACTATCAAACAGGCGGCGAAGAAATTTCATGGCCAGGGCAGAGTTAACATCGTCCAGTTGATGAAACCGCGATTGGAACAGGGCCACGACATCGTTGAGCGCAACTCGATGCCTGGTCATGCCCAGTAGCAGCAAAGCATCCCTGATCATGGGCACCTGGTCCAGTGGAACACCGGTAGAAAAGTTCACTGGCAGGTCTGTGTAGTTTGCACCCAGGCAATCAAACTCCCTGCGCAGCAGATACTCCAACACCGGGCGATCAGTGCGCATATCGGGCAGAATGATGCCAATACGGTGCTGTGGGCTGTCCCCGCTTAACTCCTTCGCCCAACGCGCAACCGCCGCCAACTCTGTGCGTTTGTCTGCATATTCATACGCCAGGCACTCACCCGCACTGGCTGTGGGGCTCATCTCTTGCACCTCGGTGCCCAGGGCTAGAACACAGGCACGCAGCAACGGTGGCATCTCATCAAAGCCTACCAATGCGAGTTTGGCGCGTGGCAAAGATTCGGCACAGGCCAGCAGGTTTACCAGACAATCAGATGGGGACACCATCCCCAGCCCCGCCAGTTTTTCCTCAAACAGCGTATGCCATTGGAAGAATGTGGCGCAATCTTCGTCCAACTCAAAATTCTGGCGATGATGCGCCTGCTTGAGGTCTACCTGCCAGCGAAGCAGTGTATCGCGCGCCCTGCTCGCCTGCTCTGCTGCCGCCGTGGGCCTGAGCAAATTGTAACCGCGAGTATCGCGCTCGTGCCCGGCGATCACTTCCTGCCAGAGCTCCAGCATCTGGCCGGAGTTGGCGGGTAGCAATGGCTTGAGCAAGCCAGCGCGCACAGCGTCTTGCCACATTCCCTGTAACCAGGCTTCCAGGGGAGAGACCTTTACCGTGGGCCAGCTATGACATCCGTCCTTCAGCTGTGCCTGATTCCAGGCTGCACTAATACTGCGGGCCATTCGAAAGTTAGGCGTTAATACCGTGTACCCGGATTCCAGCAAGGGTTTCAACTGCTCGAGATCGACTGTTTTCTGCTTGCCCTGATCTGGCAAGATTACCTCCACATGGTTCAACAGCCCGCTACACAAAACGGGCTGGCTGCTATAGAATACCGCGCCCGCAACGATGCTGTGGGCCTAACGGCAGAATCTTCAAAACGATCATGCACTTTATCAGGTAACGCTTAATGAGCAACAATCAAGTACACAATATCAACGTGGAATCCCAGGATGTTCTGATTACACCGGAACAACTGAAGCAGTCATTGCCCATGAGCGATGCCGTGTGCGAAACCGTAGCGAAAAGCCGCGAGGTCATACAGAACATTCTCGATGGTAAAGACCACCGCCTGCTTGTTGTCGTGGGACCCTGCTCTATCCATGACACCGAAGCCGCCATGGACTATGCCCGCAAACTGACAGCGTTGGCTGAAGAGTTGTCTGACACGCTTTACATCGTTATGCGTATCTATTTTGAAAAGCCCCGCACGACAGTGGGCTGGAAAGGCCTTATCAACGATCCGCACCTGAATGACACATTTAAAATTCTCGAGGGGCTGCAAATAGGCCGCAAGTTGTTGTTGGACGTACTTGAGCTTGGAATGCCAACCTCCACCGAGGCACTGGACCCAATCTCACCCCAGTATTTGCAGGATCTCATCAGCTGGTCGGCCATTGGCGCAAGAACCACCGAGTCCCAGACGCACCGGGAAATGGCCAGCGGCTTATCCTCGGCAGTTGGCTTTAAAAATGGTACCGATGGGGGCCTCACGGTTGCCGTCAATGCCCTGAACTCCGTTGCCAATCCGCACCGTTTCCTGGGTATCAACAGCCAGGGGCAGGTTTCAGTTTTTACCACAACGGGGAATACCTACGGCCATATCGTACTGCGCGGTGGCAGCAGCGGCCCCAATTACGACTCCCTGCACATCAAGTTGTGCGAGGATGCACTGGAAAAAGCCAGTTTGAGAGCCAACATCATGGTCGACTGTAGCCATGCAAACTCCAACAAGCAATACGAGCTACAGCCCCTGGTGGTGGAAGATGTCACCAAGCAAATCATAGGCGGAAACCAGTCCATCACCAGTCTTATGATCGAGAGTAATTTGAATGCCGGCAACCAGTCTATTCCCAAAGACCTGTCGCAACTGAAGTACGGCGTGTCGGTAACTGATGGCTGCATTGACTGGGAAACGACCGAGTCCTGCCTGCGAGAGTTAAGAGACGAGCTGAAGGATGTGTTGCCGGGGCGTATAGCCTAATAAGGGGGTCAGGTCGCCCCCTAGAGATATGCTCTAGTAATAGGCCTGCGATGTGTCGCTGTGATCGGTCATGTCGCGTACACCTTTCAGCTGGGGTAATTGCTCCAGCAGGGTTTTTTCCACACCACCTTTTAAGGTCTGGTCAACCATGCCGCAGCCCTGGCAGCCGCCGCCAAATTGCAGCACGGCGTAGTTATCTTCGGTTACTTCCAGCAGGCTGACCTCGCCTCCGTGGGCGGCTAAAGCGGGGTTTACTTCGTTGTACAGCACATAGTTGATTCGATCTTCCAGAGAGCTGCTTTCATCCACCTGGGGCAATTTGGCGTTGGGTGCCTTTATGGTGAGTTGGCCACCCATTCTGTCTTTTGAATAATCTACCAGCGCATCGTCCAGAAACGGCAGGCTGCGCGCCTCGAAATAGGCCATAAAAGCGGGATATTCGTGGGTTTCGTCCTCTTCGTTGACATCTCCTTCCCTGCAATAGGCGATACAGGTCTCTGCTCTGGGTGTACCGGGCTGGTTGACAAATACGCGCACGCCCAGGGCGTCTTCCTGCTTGGAGAGCAGTTCTGCCAGGTATTCCTGGGCGGACTCTGTGATGGTTACCATGGTGTAAAACCTCTTACAAATTCAATTCTGACTAAAACAGTCAGGTATTTTAGCAATTTGCGGCCCCATGTGCGAACTGTGAATGATTTACGGCGCAAAAAAGCCCTTTAATCTGATAGAATATTGCGCTTTTTTAGACTAAATGGCCAACCACAGGACGCAGACAGCTATGAAACTGGACCCGACATCTCCATCGCCACTGGAGAACGCTTTGCAACAACGTATTTTGGTGCTCGATGGAGCCACCGGTACGATGTTCCAGGCCGAGGGTCTGGTGGAGGCGGACTACCGCGGCGATCGGTTTCTGGCGCACCCTATAGACCTCAAAGGTAACAATGACCTGCTGTCGATCACCCGCCCCGATGTAGTGGCCAAAACTCACCGCCTGTTTATGGAAGCCGGTGCGGATATTATTGAGACCAACACCTTCAATGGTACCTCGGTGGCCCAGGCCGATTACGACATGGCTAATGTGGCGATTGAAATCAACCTGGAGGCAGCCAGGATTGCGCGCAAAGCCGCCGATGAGATGACGGCGCTAACACCGGACAAGCCTCGCTTTGTAGCAGGTGTTCTGGGGCCTACACCACGCACCGCATCCCTCTCTCCAGACGTGAACGACCCGGGTGCCCGAAATATCACCTTCGATACACTGCGCCAGGCATACACCGAGGCAACCCAGGCCTTGATGGACGGCGACGTCGACTTCATCATGATCGAGACCATTTTTGACACGCTGAATGCCAAGGCAGCGATCGCCGCGGTACTGGAAGTGTTTGAGCAGCGCGGGGTAAGCCTGCCACTAATGATCTCGGTGACCTTCCCCGATATCAGCGGGCGAGTGCTGTCCGGACAAAACCCCGAGGCGTTCTGGAATTCCATAGCCCACGCACGACCCTTAATTGTGGGCACAAATTGTGGTCGACGTTTCAAGGAAATTCGTCCCTTCGTGGAAGAACTGGCCAATGCCGCCGATTGTTATTTCAGCGGCCATTTTAACGCCGGCTTACCCAACGCTTTTGGTGAGTATGACGAAACACCCGAGGATATGTACGAGGACCTGAGCGGCTTCGCCCAGCGCGGCTTCCTCAACCTGGTTGGCGGCTGTTGCGGCACCACACCGGCACATATCAAGGCCATTGCCAGTGCTGTGGAGGGTGTAAAGCCCCGCGTCATACCCGACATCGAACCCGCCTGCCGCCTGAGCGGACTGGAGGCCTTTAATATTCGCAAGGACAGCCTGTTCGTCAATGTGGGCGAACGCTGTAATGTGACCGGCTCCGCCGCCTTCAAGCGCCTCATTCTGGCGGGTGATTACGAGGCCGCCCTGACTGTGGCCAGAATCCAGGTAGAAGACGGCGCCCAGATTATCGATATCAACATGGACGAGGGCATGCTGGACGCCGAGGAGGCGATGGTCACCTTCCTCAACCTGATCGCCTCCGAGCCGGATATCACCAAAGTACCCATCATGGTGGATTCCTCCAAATGGGAAGTGATCGAGGCGGGCCTGAAGTGCATACAGGGCAAGGCAGTGGTCAACTCCATCAGCCTTAAAGAGGGCGAAGAGGCGTTCATCGCAAAAGCCCGGTTGTGCAAAATTTATGGTGCCGCCGTGGTTGTCATGGCCTTTGATGAAGAGGGGCAGGCCGACACCCTGGCGCGCAAGCAGGAGATCTGCACGCGATCGTACAATGTATTGGTAGAACAGCTAGGTTTTTTACCCCAGGACATTATCTTCGACCCGAATATATTTGCAGTAGCCACCGGCATTGAAGAGCACAACAACTATGCAGTGGACTTTATTGAAGCCACGCGCTACATCAAGGCGAACTTACCCGGGGCCCTGGTCAGTGGCGGCGTCAGCAATGTGTCCTTCTCTTTTCGCGGCAATAACACCCTGCGCGAAGCGATACATTCGGTGTTTCTATACCACGCCATCAAGGCGGGCATGGACATGGGCATCGTCAACGCCGGCCAGCTGGCGGTTTACGACGAGCTGCCAGAAGAGCTGCGCGAAGCGGTTGAAGACGTCATTCTCAATCGCCGGGACGACAGCACCGAACGCCTGCTGGACCTGGCTGAGCAATATAAAGACAGCGGCGGCGGTAAAAAGCGTGTCGAGGACCTCAGCTGGCGCGAGGAGTCGGTCTCGAAACGTATTGAGCACGCCCTTGTTAAGGGGATAAACACCTGGATTGTCGAGGATGCCGAGGAAGCGCGGCTGGAATTTGACCGGCCCATCCAGGTCATAGAAGGCCCCCTGATGGACGGCATGAACGTGGTCGGCGACCTGTTTGGCGACGGCAAAATGTTTTTGCCCCAGGTGGTAAAAAGTGCCCGTGTAATGAAACAGGCCGTGGCGCACTTACAGCCGTTCATTGAAGATGAGAAAGACGGCACCACCCGCAGTAACGGCAAAATCCTGATGGCCACCGTAAAAGGCGATGTACACGATATTGGAAAAAACATCGTGGGCGTGGTGCTGCAATGTAATAACTTCGAGATCATCGACCTCGGTGTGATGGTTTCCTGCGACGAAATTCTTCGTGTCGCCAATGAGGAGCAGGTTGATATCATCGGCCTCAGCGGCCTGATTACGCCCTCGCTGGATGAGATGAGTCATGTGGCCAGCGAAATGCAGCGACTGGATTTTTCTGTGCCGTTGATGATTGGCGGCGCCACTACATCGAAGGCCCATACTGCTGTAAAAATAGAGCCTAAGTACAGCAATGACCTTACCGTCTATGTACCCGATGCATCGCGCAGTGTCGCTGTGGCCACCCAGTTAATGGGTTCGAAAAAGGTGGGCTTTGGTGTTGAGCTCCGCTCTGAATATGAGAAGGTGCGTGAGCGCGTGGCCAATCGCAAGCCCCGCAGCCGGCAATTGGCCTATACGCGTGCAATTGAAAACGCACCATCGCTTGATTGGGGTAACTACCAACCACCCTGCCCCAGCTTCCTTGGCACCCGCGTATTTGATAATTTCCCGTTGGAAGATCTCATCGACACCATCGACTGGACGCCATTTTTTATCACCTGGGAACTGGCGGGTAAGTATCCAAAGATTCTTGAGAATAAAGTGGTCGGTGAACAGGCCCGGGAATTGTTTAGCGATGCCCAGGCAATGTTAAAGCGTATCGTCGATGAAAAACTATTA
>JADFVW010000284.1 GCA_015222725.1 Pseudomonadota bacterium
CTCCATGGGTGGGCACGGAGCCCTGACCATCGCCCTGAAAAACCCCGACAGCTATCGCTCTGTTTCAGCCTTCTCACCCATATGCTCCCCTCTCAACTGCCCCTGGGGCGAAAAAGCGCTGGGCAATTATATCGGGCATGACCGGGAGGCCTGGAAGCAGTATGACACGGTGACACTGGTAAAAGCCGCGCAGCAGCACCTGCCGATACTGGTCGACCAGGGGGCGGCAGACGACTTCCTGCAGGAGCAGCTGAACACCCCCCTGCTGATACAGGCCTCTGCCGAGGCAGATTACCCGATGACGGTTCGCATGCAGGCGGGCTACGACCACAGTTATTTCTTCATCGCCTCATTTATTGGCGAACATATCGCGTTCCATAGGCAGCACCTGTAAGCGATGCATCTGCCGGACCTGCTTCTGGTCTCGCCCCCGGCGTGATTGGTAAAATTAACGGCTGAATCAAAAGGGTCAGACTCGATTGATCGAATTCAATCGAGTCTGACCCTTTTGATTCAAGAGCGGGGCTTGTAAGCCCCGCTCACACGTTGGATCAGTTGAAGTTGTATCCAATCGCCATGCCATAGGTGCGCGGCTCGATAGTGAATACGTTGGTGAACAAGCCCGATGACGCACCGGTCAGGTACTGACCCACCATATTGTCATCATCCTCGATATTCTTGATAAAGGCGCGCACATACCAGGAGTCATCGGGTGACATCAGGTTGACCTGTGCGTTCCATACGTGCCAGTCGTCGATTTTGTCGACATCCCGGTTGAACAGGCGCGCGTACATTTCGTCCTGCCAATAGTAATCCACGCGCATCGACAAGCGGTGGTCCTGCGGTAGTATGAAGGTGTACTGCCCCCCCAGGCTGACCGACCACTCGGGGGAATTCTGCAGCTGGTTGCCATCGAGGTCCACTAAAATACCTTCTGTCATCGGCAGGCCGGCATCCGCCAGGGCGCTGCAGCTGCTGAACTGCGAACCGGCGATGGCGGCGAATGTTTCCGGGTCAACCAGCGCCACGCAATTGGAGGCGTTGGTGAGATCCTTGATGAGGGTCACGTCGCTGCGCCCATCAGTAGGGTCGCGGGAGTCAATGCTCGAAAAATCAGTGGCTTCGGTGTGCAGGTAGGCCGTATTGGCATTCAACAACCAGTGTTCATCCGGCGCGTATACCAACTCGGCCTCTACCCCGTATATTTCGGCATCGGTATTTTCATTAAAAGACGTGCGATTGAATATCTTGGAAATTTGCATGTCCTGGTAGTCATAGTAAAACGCGGTAAAATTCGCCTGCAGGGTGCTATCGAACAGGGTATTTTTAATACCAATCTCATAGGCATCGACGAATTCAGGATCGAACTCGGTTGCCGTGTCGGGGAACTCTATCGTATCGAACGGCGGATTGAAACCACCCCCTTTATAGCCTCGTGAATAGGATATATAGGCCATGCTGTCATTGTTGATGGCCCAGTCCACTACCGCCCTGCCGGTCCATTCCTTCCATTCCTTGTCCGTATCGCGCTGGGGAACCGGTATCGGCAAATCCGCATTGAGCGCCTGGATCAACGGCGCGCCGGTAGTGACATCCCTGTTGGCCAGGTATTGTCTATCCTTGATTTCCTTTTGATCGATGGTATAGCGGGCCCCCAGGGTGAGCTTCACGGTCTCGGTAAAGTCGTAATAGACCTCCCCAAAAATTGCCGTCGACTCGACACTGTAATCATCGGTAGAGTTGTTGAACATCGGCGCCACCCAACCAGCGCCATCTGCCCCCACCAGTGCGGCAGCGACCGCTGAAAAATAATCAAGGCCCGTTTGAAAAACCCAGTACTGGTTGTCGATATCCACATCCATGTAAAAACCGCCAAGCAGAAAGTTTAACCGGCCCTCGTAATCGGACTGTATTCGAGCTTCCACGGAGTACTGCTCAGAATTCATATTGGACTGATCGTAGGCGCTGATACGCGAACTGCTGGAGTCGATATGGCCGCCAATACTTCCGGTGGAGTGCTTCGAAGGCGCGGAAAGCGGTAGCGTGCCATCGCTATAAAACGCCGCGTAGGTCTGCGGCGCCAGCAACTCTACCAAAGCGGGCACTTCGACTTCCGGACCCACCGACCAGGTGTAATCCATTTTGGAATCGACGGAGGTATCCTGGTAGCCGGCTACCAGGGCCACTGTGTAATTATCGAAGTCATGATTGATATGCAGTGTGACCAGAGTCTCGTCAGCATCGTAGTCGGGGTCGCGCTCCGAGTTCACTGTACGGAGGTCCCTGGGAGAGCCACTGTTGTCATTGGTGCCCAACTCCCAGATAGCCAGCGGCCCCAGTACTGCATCAGACGCGAGAATATAGCCCAGCGTGGAGGAGGGATTGGGCTGATCAAATTTGAGGCTATCGGGCAGGCAGCCCAGCAAACCACTGGGGTCATTGTGACACATGGTTTTCTGGCTGCGGCTACGGGTACTGCTCTCGTCGAAGTAGGACAGCATGAGATCGATTGAGGTATTGTCGCCCGGAGTCCAGTTCAGGGAACCGCGCAGCGCATATTGATCGCGCCCGTCGACATCATTTCCCGTGAATTTGTTATCCGTGTAGCCGTCGCGATCGAGGTAGAGGCCGGCGAAGCGCACGGCGAACTGCTCACCCAGCGGTATATTGATGTGGCCATTGAACTTGGTGTGATCGTAGTCGCCATACTGCCCTTCGATATTACCTTCCAGGCCATCGCTATGGGCGGTCTGCGTTATCATATTCACAGCGCCGCCAGTGGAGTTGCGACCGTACAGTGTCCCCTGTGGCCCGCGCAGCACGGCCACCTGTTCAACATCAAAGTACTCGGTTTCAAACAGGCGCGGCTGTAAAATCGGTACCTCATTCACGTGTACGCCCACCCCGCTATCCGCGGAGGCGGCGACGAGATTGGTACCCACTCCACGAATCTGGAAGTTGTTACCGGCAAAGTTGGCCTTGGTATACGTCACGTTGGGGGCCGCGAAGCGCATATCGGCAAAGCCGGTGATCTGCCTGGCTGTCAGCGCGTCGGAGTCGAAGGCGGTGATGGCAATCGGCACATCCTGCACCGACTCCGCGCGTTTCTGCGCGGTCACGATCACCTCCTCCAATTGTGCGCTGGCGTTGACGCTGATCATGGCCGCAGTGGCGACCGAGGCAGCAAAGGCGAGTGAGTTCTTCACGATGGTAATTTTTGCGGTCATAACAGCTCTCTGATTATTAATATATGAAGCCTGGGGATAAAAACTACCGCCAGATCTGGCTCAGGTCAACGGATAAACTTCACGGAGATACCCCCTAAAGGGGAATGGCGCTTAGTGAAAGTGGATCTGTCCCGCTACTTCCGGGAGTTTTATGCCATGCCCTACGGGGGAACCCTGACACCAAAAACGCTATACTGCGCTCCGGACAACTCCTGAAGCACACTATGTATGAAAACAGCTATCGTAATCGGCGCTACCGGCGTTACGGGCAAGCACATCACCAGTCACCTGCTGGCGAATGATGCCTACGGCCAGGTCATCGTCTTTTCACGCCGGACATTGACCCAAAAACACCCCAAGCTGGTTGTGCACCTGGTCGATTTTGAACGGATTGATGATTGGGCAGAGCTGATTCAGGGCGATGACCTGTTCTCGGCACTGGGCACCACCCTCAAGCAGGCGGGCAGCAAACAGGCCCAGTACAAGGTGGATTACACCTATCAGGCCAATGTTATCGAGGCCGCAGCGACGAACGGGGTAAAACGTCTTTTTGTCGTTTCATCGCCCCAGGCCACGCCCAAATCGCCAATCTTCTACAACCGTATAAAGGGCGAGCTCGATGAATTCGCCGCCACACAGGGGTTCGCCACCCTGGTCTACTTCAAGCCATCCATCATAAAAGGGGATCGGCCTGACCACCGACTCGGAGAGAAGATCGGTGGCGCGGTGGTGGGAGCAATCTCAAAGTGGGTACCCGGGGCGCAGAAGTTCCGCCCCATCACGGGCGAGGAATTGGGCACTGCCATCGTCAATTGCGCCAGCGGTGAACTCCCTGAGGGAACGCATACCTACGAGCTGGACGAGATCTTTGGCTTACTGGCCGACTGAACCAATATCA
>JADFVW010000285.1 GCA_015222725.1 Pseudomonadota bacterium
CCTTCGCCTTTGCCTTTGTCTTGGGTTTAACTTTAGTTTTGGCGCTCGCCTTAGCTTTGCTCTTGGCTTTGGTTTTTACACCCGTAGGCGCTTTTTCTTCAGGCTGGCCCAGTGTCTTCAGAAACATATTGCGAACTTGTCGCACATGATCGTTGATAGTCTCCGGCGTCCAGTCGCTGGTGTCCACCGGCGGCAAGACCTCCACGTCCACTGTGGCAGGCCGAAATACGAAGTCTCCCTTGGGGGCCACATCGCCCGCGTTGCGAATAACAATGGGTATCATGGGGACGCCCGCCTGCATGGCGAGGTGAAATGCGCCCTTTTTAAAGGTGGTGATTTTGGGGGAGATTGTGCGTGTTCCCTCTGGGGCAAGCACCACAGACTTACCCTCTTTCTTCATTGCGTCTACAAGGGGCTGCATGGACTTGATGGCACTCTTGGCATCGCCCCGGTCGATTAATACCACACCACCCATCTCCATCACTGTTCCGATAAGAGGCATTTTCTTGATCTCTTTCTTGCCCACGCCGGCGATATCCCGGCGCACCAGTTGCGCGATGATCACCACATCAGCCTTGCTCTGGTGATTAAAAACGAACACCGCTGGGCGCTGCTCCCACAGATGCTCCTCTCCCTTGACCTTCAGGTTCAGGCCGATGAGGGCGGACGCAGTGTCTGCAAACAGTGAAAATGAAAAGTTCTGCGAGACCCGGCGAGAGCCGGTTATAGCGTAGATGGGAAGGCCTGCCACGAAACTGGTGATCAGGCTAGCCGTGGCTGCGACAGAGCGGATGAACTGCCCCACACTGGGCCTGCCCCGGCTGCCAAATCGGGCGATAGGCCAGCGCTTATGGCTGGCGATCCTGCCGAGCTTGGAACTTGGGTTGAGAACCTTTGGATGGCCTACGCGCTCCAGCAACTGTATGTCGTCGTAGCTGTCTGAATAAAAGAAGCTGTTGTCCAGATCGGCATTGTGTTCCCCGGCGAGCTGCTCGGCGGCGGTAACTTTGCCCTCGCCAAAGCAGGTGGGTCGAACCACGCCACCGGTAAACTTTCCGTCTTCAACCACGAGATTACTGCACAGCACGTGATCGATACCGAGATCCCGGGCGGCGGGTTCAACCTGGTAGGGTGTGGCCGATGATATAACCGCTACGGTGTGTCCCTTGGCCAGGTGGGCGTCCACCAATGCGCGTGACTCTGGGTAAATAAGACGGGCAATTTGCTTGATATAGAGCTTCTCACCGAGCTCCATATAGGTTTGTTCTTCGATACCCCGCATGAACTGCGCATTGACCACCATCATGGCAGAGAAGCCGAGATTGCCCAGTCCGAAATTTGTCATGGCGCTCATCAGTTCGACAAAGTCCCTGGCCGACAGGTCGCCCCGCTTAAGCTGTTCCTTAATAAATACCGTGGCTGAATAGCCGGCGATGATGGTGCCATCGAAGTCAAAAATGGCTGCAACTTCCGGGCCCTCCGGTGAGGCCTCTATGTCACTAAGTAACTGACTTAAACTTGTCATGCTTCTCCCCTGTTCAATTAGGGGAAGCATAGCGCATTATGGCGCTATTGGCGCAACATAGGATGAAAAAGTGAAGAGCTCATCAAAATGGTGATACATAATGAAAAACGCTGTCGCAAACTCGTTGCGACAGCGCTGAAGGGGCAAAGCTGAATGATCTAAATACTGACCGGGTTCTGCAGCTCCGGCCCGCTACCGGATTGCTTCCCCAGGTCACAAGCATCTCTGACAAAATGCTTGTCTAGCCTCCCCGAAGAGTGTGGTGAGTCCTCAGTTCGTACTTCTTTATTTTTCCTAGTACGATCTACCACCACAACTCCAGTATAGAGACTGGATTGAATAGATCAAGAAATAACTACATGATATTTTGTTATGTCACAACATAACCAATAATTATATCTGTGGCTCGTATCTGAAGGCCAGCACAGGGAGCTACCATGAAAAGAAGACAGTTTTTGCAGGGAATGACGGCCGCAGCAGCGGTACCAATGCTGGGTGCCTGCGCCGGGGATGGTCCGGTTGTTGAGATTGATCGCAGTTATCCCGTGGGTCCCTATGGTGCCGCTTCCACAGCTGAAGATGTTACCCAGGGCATGGACCTAAAGGGTATGACTGCCATGGTCACCGGCTGTAATTCCGGTCTGGGCTACGAGACCATGCGCGTGCTGGCACTGCGGGGGGCGCATGTGATCGGTACCGGTCGCACCCTGGAGAAGGCCGAAAAGGCCTGTTCCAGCGTAACCGGTTCCACCACGCCGGTGGCTCTGGAGCTATCCAACTTCCAGTCTGCAGTGGATTGCGCCGCAAGCGTTGGCAAACTGGGTCTCTCTCCCGACATTCTAATCTGCAACGCCGGCATCAATACTTTTGGCGAACTGGAGCTGGTTAACGGTATAGAGAAGATATTCACGGTGAACTTTCTCGGCCATTTCGTGTTGGTCAATCGGTTATTGCCCTTGATGAAGCAGGCCCGGTCCGCCCGGATTGTACACGTGGGGAGCCGTTCTGCCTATATACAGGCACCGGCCGTGGGTATCGACTTCGACAATTTGCGCGGTGAAAAAACCTTCGATTCGCAGGAGGCCTATGGCCGTTCCAAGCTGGCCAATGCGTTGTTTTCCCTACAGCTGTCACAGCGCCTGGAGGGGACTGGCGTGACCTCCAATGTTATTCACCCGGGGCTGGTGAAAACCAATATCGCGCGCACTGCACCGGCGGTCATCCGCACGGCCTTTGACTGGTTTGGTGGCCTCATTGCCAAAACGCCGGAGGAGGGTGCTGCCACGCAAGTGTATGTCGCCACCAATCCTGCGCTACAAGGGGTTAGCGGGGCCTATTTTGAGGATTGTAATGCGGTGACGGTCAGTGGCGACAACCACGTATTTGATAAACCCATGGCGGCTAAATTGTGGGCCACGGCCGAGGAAATGACCCAGGCCTACCTGATTTACTAACTCAATAAAGGCGTTAGGACGCTTTTTTGAATAACAGGGTCATGCGGTCGGATTCCCCAATGGCTTGCATTGCAGCCTTGCGCTCGGGGTCATCACCACTGTCACTCAAGCTGGGCGGCAGACGCCAGACAATGCCTTCTGCCCCCGGGCGGTCCTTGGGGTTGGCGTTGATTTCGCTGCTGGACACCAGTTCGAACCCGGCCTGCTCGAACATGGTAATGACCGCAGATTGCTTCAGGTAACCGCGACTACCATCGGCGCCCGCCTCATCTGCGCTCTCCGGGATTCTGTGTTGTACCACGCCTACCAGGCCATCTTTCTTCAGCAGGATACGCATGGCAGACAGGGCTTGTGAGCGCGTACCCATTTTCGCTTCAAACCGGTTGAGGTTGTGTAGCGCGCGTATGACAAGCATCCGGTCAACGGTTTTGTAGGCTTTCTCGGGAACCGTGGCGAAGGTGAAACCCTGGGTGCTGATGTCGTTGTCGGTGTACTTTTTCACCTGTTTTGGAAAATTTTCGGTAGCTGCGATATTTTCTGCAACTTCCTTTTCGTCCATAAAGCCAAACTGGGGCCATATCTCATCCACGTAGTTTACGCCGTAGATAGTACCTTTAGGACCCAGGTAGGGTGCGAGAATGCGTGTGTACCAGCCACCCTGCGGCAGGGCTTCGGCCACTGTCATTCCGGGTTCAAGCTGGAAAAACGCGAGTGTTTCTGCAGGGTGTCTGGCGCCGTCTCTGGCCTTATCTTTTTCGCTACGTGACGCGATGACCTGCCCTAGTTTACCGGCAGTATCTTCGGGTACCGCTTCGGCGGTTAACAGGCCGGACCAGCTACAAAGTAGAAGTCCTGAGATTATCATGGCTTTTTGGGAATATGACATTGTGGATCTCCGAAGTGCGCTTGCAGGAGAAAGCCTATCCGAAATAGTCGCGCAGAAGAAGAAAATCTTTATAAATAGTGTCGGCATCGAAGGCCTTGTTGCGCTGCCGGTCCAGGCCGGGTTTCAGAATAGCCTGCAACTGACCCTGCGGATTAAGCAGAAAAAGCGTAACACCGTGCACTACCTGGTAGGAACCTTCGGGGTCATCTTCATCCGGGATCAGCTGCGCGGCAATGCCCAGACCCTCCTCGAAGGGCAGGTGCTGGTCGTCGTTGCCATCCCGGTAGGTCAAACCAACAAAGTCTGCATGAAAGAACGGCATATAGCTCGCTAGCTGCTGCGGGGTGTCGCGCTGGTGATCCACTGAATAAAAGAGTACCCGCAGTTGCTCGCCATTTTCTGCGAGCCTTGTTTTGAGCCGGGCGAGTTCGGCCAGGGTAGTAGGGCAAATGTCCGGGCAGGTAGTAAAGCCATAGGACACAAGATGCCACTGCCCCAGCAGATCCTCGTTGATAAAGGCCTGGTGGTGGTGGTCTAACAAGCTGAAGGGTGGCAGGTCCCGGGCATCGGGCAGCAAAACTCCCTGAATGGAAGGCGGCGATGCGGGCCGGTTTAGCAGGACAAACCCCGCCACTAGAAATATTGCCGTGTTGGCCAGCACAAAGCCGGCGATCATGCGGGCCCGCGGTGACAGGGTCACAAAGTTTGCCTAGCGGTCAAAAAAGATATGCCGGCTCAAGTTGGTGTAATCGCCCTCAATTGCCATCATGCTTATCAATACGAGAATGGCGATAGGGGGCAGCAAGAGAACATATTTAAGAGTCAGCCGCTCCCAGGACAAGTGCATAAATATGGCGACGATAAAACCGGCCTTTAACAGCATGAATATAATGATAAGTGACCAGCGCAGATAGCCTTGTGCACCAAAAAAATCGACCAGGTAAGAGCAGGTACTCAGCACAAAAAGAAGCAGCCAGATTTTCAGGTAAATACCTATTGAATGTTCGTCTCCTGTCGTACTACTCATAATCCGACCTCACCAAAGATAGAAAAATGCAAAAATAAAGACCCAGACCAGGTCGACAAAGTGCCAGTAAAGGCCGGTTATCTCGACAATGGCATAGCCTCTTTTCTCATAATCGCCCCTGCCAACCTTGAAAGCGACAATCGCGAGATAGATAACACCGATGGAAACGTGCATTCCATGAAAGCCCGTGACCATAAAAAAGATAGACCCGAATTGAGCGGCGCCCATGGGGTTACCCCAGGGGCGTACGCCAAGATCTACGATGAGATGGGTCCACTCATAGACCTGCATGCCGACAAAACTTGCACCCAGCAGCGC
>JADFVW010000286.1 GCA_015222725.1 Pseudomonadota bacterium
ATACGCGGGCAGGGTCGAGGATTTATAATTGCACGTTTACCTCAACGCTGCCAACAGGAGATCGATTATATGCTGCGAATCGCCCAGGAAGCCCTCACTTTTGATGATGTCTTGCTATTACCTGCGTTTTCCAAGGTGGTCGCTACCGATGTATGCCTCAAAAGTAAGCTGACAAGGGACATCCAACTCAATATCCCGCTGCTCTCTGCCGCCATGGATACCGTTACGGAAGCCCCTCTGGCCATCGCCATGGCGCAGGACGGCGGCATCGGCATTGTGCACAAGAGCATGAGCATTGAGCAGCAGGCCGCGCAGGTTCACAAAGTGAAGAGATATGAGAGCGGCGTGGTCAAGGATCCCATTACCATTCAGCAATCGGCCACCATTGCCGAGTTGAAGGAGTTGACCAAAGCACACGGAATTTCGGGTGTGCCGGTGCTTGGTGGAGACGACCTGGTGGGTATCGTCACCCGTCGGGATGTGCGCTTTGAATTGGATACCACCAAGCTGGTCTCCAGCATTATGACTGGGCGAGATCAACTGGTTACCGTTTTGGAAGGTGCCAGTGCAGTAGAAGTGCAGGGTCTGCTGCACAAACACCGCATAGAGAGAATTCTGGTGGTCAACGACGCCTTCGATCTGTGCGGGTTAATTACCGTCAAGGATTTCGACAAGGCAGAGAGCTTTCCCAATGCTTGTAAAGACTCCTATGGTCACCTGAGGGTTGGTGCGTCAGTGGGCACCAGTCCGGATACCGACGACAGGGTAGCCGCCCTGGTCGAGGCCGGGGTTGATGTGGTCGTGGTCGATACCGCACATGGCCACTCCCACAATGTGATTGAACGGGTAAAAATGATCAAGGCAGCCTTCCCTGACCTTCAGGTGATAGGCGGCAATATCGCAACTGCCGCCGCGGCGGTGGCCCTGGTGGATGCGGGCGCGGACGCGGTGAAAGTGGGTATAGGCCCGGGCTCTATTTGCACCACACGTATCGTCACCGGTATCGGTGTTCCCCAGATCACCGCAATAGCCAATGTGGCCGAAGCACTGGCCAACACCGGCGTACCGCTTATCGCGGACGGTGGTATACGCTTTTCTGGTGATGTCGCCAAAGCGCTGGTGGCGGGGGCACACTCGGTGATGATGGGCAGTATGTTTGCCGGCACCGAGGAGGCGCCCGGTGAGGTCGAACTGTATCAGGGCAGAACCTATAAGGCCTATCGTGGCATGGGCTCCCTGGGAGCAATGGCGCAAACCCAGGGCTCCAGCGATCGCTATTTCCAGGATGCCAGCAAAGGGGCAGAGAAGTTGGTACCCGAAGGCATTGAGGGCCGTGTGCCCTACAAGGGGCCGGTGGCGGCAATTATCCATCAGTTGATGGGTGGCGTGCGCTCGGCCATGGGTTATACCGGCAGCGAAACCATCGATGTGATGCGCACCCGTCCCGAATTTATTCGCGTCACCACCGCGGGTATGTCAGAGAGCCATGTTCACGACGTGTCGATCACCAAAGAGCCCCCCAACTATCCGGTGCGCTAGCGTTGCCAGACGCTCGCGTCCCCAAACACAAGCGCCCTTGAGCGCCAGCACTACAATTCAGGAAACACCATGACCGCAGATATTCACGCCCAGAAAATCCTCATTCTGGACTTTGGTTCCCAATATACCCAGCTTATCGCCAGGCGCATTCGCGAAGTCGGTGTCTTTAGCGAAATACGTGCATTCGACGTCACCGAAGAGGAGATTCGCCAGTTTAATCCCCGGGGAATTATCCTCTCCGGTGGGCCTGAGTCGGTGGCTGCCAGTGAATCGCCACGGGTGCCCGCCTGTGTCTTTGAAATGGGCGTTCCCGTGCTGGGTATCTGTTACGGCATGCAGGCTATGGCGCAGCAGTTTGGCGGTCGCGTTGCCGGTTCAGCGACCAGCGAATTTGGCTATGCCCAGATTCGCACGTTGGGGCAGAAAGGCCTGTTACACGATATCCGCGATCATGTAGACGAGCAGGGGCATTCCCTGCTGGACGTGTGGATGAGCCACGGTGACAAGGTAGTGGAACTGCCGCAAGACTTTGATTTGATCGCCGAGACGGAAAACTGCCCCATCGCGGGAATGGCCCACAAGAGCAAGCCGCTCTACGGCATACAGTTTCACCCGGAGGTGACACATACACTACAGGGCATGCGTATTTTTGAACATTTCTCGATGGAAATATGTGGCTGTGAAGCTCTTTGGACGCCGGCCCACATTGTTGAGGACGCTATTGCTACCGTGCGCAAAACCGTGGGTAGCGATAAAGTACTGCTGGGTCTCTCCGGGGGTGTCGATTCCTCGGTCGTTGCCGCTCTGTTACACCGGGCGATTGGCGATCAACTGACCTGTGTGTTTGTGGACAATGGCCTGTTGCGCCTGAACGAGGGCGACCATGTGATGGACATGTTCGCCAGTAATATGGGTGTGAAGGTTATACGCAGCAATGCCGAAGACCTGTTCCTGGGTAGGCTGAAAGGTATCTCCGACCCCGAGCAAAAGCGCAAAGTTATCGGCAATACCTTTATCGATGTGTTCGATACCGAGGCGACGCGGCTGAAGAATGTGAAGTGGCTGGCCCAGGGCACCATATACCCCGACGTTATTGAATCTGCCGGCGCCAAAACCGGTAAGGCGCACGTCATCAAGTCACATCACAACGTTGGTGGCCTGCCCGATGACATGAGTTTTGAGTTGGTTGAGCCACTGCGTGAGCTGTTCAAAGATGAAGTGCGCAGAATTGGCCTGGAACTGGGCCTGCCTCACGACATGGTTTATCGCCATCCCTTCCCGGGCCCCGGCCTGGGTGTGCGCATACTGGGAGAGGTGAAGAAGGAATATGCCGAGTTGCTGCGCCTGGCCGATGCCATTTTTATGGAGGAACTGCACGCCGCGGATTGGTACCACAAAACCAGCCAGGCCTTCGCCGTATTCCTGCCGGTCAAATCGGTGGGCGTGGTGGGCGATGGACGCCGCTACGAATGGGTAATCGCCCTGCGCGCGGTAGAAACCGTCGATTTCATGACAGCCCGGTGGGCGCATCTGCCCTATGACCTGCTGGAGCGCTGCTCAAATCGCATTATCAATGAAATTTCCGGTGTTTCTCGGGTGACTTACGATATCAGTAGCAAGCCGCCGGCGACTATTGAATGGGAATGATCGGGGATAGTTCTAACGAACCAGTCGCCGCTCAAGTAATGATGGTATATCCCTGCGGCCATCAAGGATGCAATGAACGAAAACATTCTGCCGGATCACCTCGTAGATGACACGATAGGGTTTGAAGTTGACCTCCCGGTGGCTTGTTATACCGATTCGACTCAGCTCTGGCGGAATATGACCTCGCTCGGGCATATCGGTAAGCCGTGAGCAGATAGACTCCAGCTGGTCCAACACATAATCGGCGTTCTCCACGCAGTCATGGAGCGCAATGTAACGATAGATATCGATCAGATCCTGCTCTGCTTCCTCGGAAAGCAGAACACGGTAGTGTTTCACTCAGTGATTTCCCTAATATGCCTGCGAACATCTGCAAAGGCTTTTTTGAGGGGTTTGCTACGGCCTTCCTGAATACTTTTGGTGCTTTGGGCTAGCATCTTGAGCAGCGCCAGAGATTCCTGGGTTTGTTCATAACTGGCAATATCCTGGAGCACTGCTTTGGCTTCACCATGCTGGGTAATCACCATAGTACGTTGCCCTTCACTGACATCACGCAACACCTCGGCGGTGTGGCTTTTCAGGTAGCTGATGGGCTTGATAGATTCACTCAGTTTCATGATTTATGTTCTCTTATTCGATTAATTGGTACTAAATATAGTCCTTATTTGGGTTTAGTGCAAAACTTGCCGAGTAATAGAAATTGCAGCGATACTGGTAATGGGCGGATTGCCTGCGCCATAGCCGATATAGTAGTATTTTAGTCTACAGTGTGGATTGAAATCATTCATTGAGAGGGTAAGATTTTGTCTGTTACCAAGCAGTCTGATCAGGATGATCGTAACCACACAATGTGGATGCAGCGCGCGCTGGAGCTTGCAGACAAGGCAGCAGAACAGGGCGAAGTTCCAGTAGGGGCGATTGTCGTGCGCGACGGTGAGGTGTTGGGGCAGGGGTGGAACCAGATGATTGGCAGCAACGACCCCACCGCCCATGCAGAGATTGTCGCCATGCGCTCAGCAGCGGCTAAAACAGAAAACTATCGGCTCCCTGGAGCCACCCTGTACGTCACTCTTGAACCCTGCACCATGTGTGCCGGCGCCATGATTCACGCGCGAATAAAGAGATTGGTATTTGCCGCCAGCGAGCCCAAGGCCGGCGTGATTTGCAGTCGCTGTAGCCTGCTGGATGAGCCCTGGTACAACCACAAGCTGGCATGGCAGGGCGGTGTGCTGGGTGAAGAAAGCAGTGAAAAACTCCAGGCTTTCTTCAAGGCGCGGCGGAAATAGCAGCTTAAAGCGCCGAAAAACGTTTATCGCGAACCGACGCTGGCAGATAATCATCCGGCTTCACCGGTGGCAGCGGCTTGTTATGGGTAATGTCCTGCCATTGTAAAATACTGTAGTAGTGACGGATGTTCTGCACATAGGTGACAGGCTCACTGCCCCTGGCATAACCATAGCGTGCCTTTTCGTAGTACTTGCTCTTCTGCAGGAAGGGCAGGTGCGCCATAACATCTACCCACATATCCGGGTTGCGGCCCTGGCGCTGGGTGATGACCCGGGCGTCCTCCAGGTGGCCCATGCCGATGTTGTAGGCGGCCAGGGAAAACCAGGTCAGGTCTGGTTCTTCAATGCGTTGGGGTAATCTGCGTTTGATGTTTTTCAGGTAGCGGGCACCACCGCGCAGGCTTTGTAGCGGATCCAGGCGATTTTCGACACCCATCTCCCTGGCGGTTGGCAGGGTTAGCATCATCAAGCCGCGCACCCCTGTGGGAGAGGTGGCAAGGGGGTTCCAGTGTGATTCCTGGTAGGAGATTGCCGCCAGTAAATGCCAGTCCATCTGGTATTCCTCGGCCACTTGCTGAATCAATGTTTGGTAGTCGGGCAGGGTTTTACGCATATTGCGGGTGAAGGTATGCGAGCCCATGCGGGTGACCCCTGCTGTGTGACCGAAATGGATCTCGCGCAGGCGCTCCATGGTGCCGTCTTTATCCAGTCGAGCAAAAAAACCATCGATGTGTTCAAGCAGCCGGGTATTGTCCCGTCCGGGGGGCAGAAACCACGCCAACTGTTGCTCCTGTCCCAGGTCGAAAGCAACTTTGAGCCGTGGGTATAGCGCCTGCTGTACCTCGAATTCGTTGGAGTCCAGGATGGTCAGCTGAGCATAGCCGCTGTTGATTGACTCCAGCAGTTCCATGGAGTCGGCTCCTTCAACTTCTTCCCATTGGAGTTGTTGCGCGCCCCCCTGCTGCAGTGCCAGCAGTGAGTTCGCGTGGCTGCTACCGGCGATCACCAGCATTGTCATTCCCTGCAGGTCCTTGATGGAGCGGGGGCGGAAGCTTCCCGCCTTGTATATAACCTGGGGCTTGAGCTGGTAGTAGGGCACCGAGTGGGGATAGCTGGCCTCCCGTTGGCCGGTCAGGGTCAGTCCCGCCGCCGCCAGGTCGGCTTCCTCCCGCTGTAAGATTTCAAAGATTGCCTCGAGTTTAAAGGCGGGTTCGATTTTCAGCCCTACGCCCAGTTCCTCTGCGAGCAGAGTCGCCAGTGCATATTCAAAACCGGTGGGGCCATTTTTGTCCTGGTAATAGGTAGTTGGCCCGTTGCGGCTGACAACTTTCAGTTCGCCGCTGCTGAGAATATGATCCAGGCTGTCTTCCCTGGCGCAGCCCGGCAGGAACAATGCAGCCAGCAGGCATAGCAATGGGGCCAGGTATTGCTGGCGCTTTTTCGCTGGGATGACTGCACTGAGAATCAGAGTTAGCATGGCTTCTATTGTAGCTGCAGCGGATTATTCGCCTACAGGCACAATTACCATAGTAATCTCCCCCTTTTTCGGTTAACTACAGCCCCCCTAATACAGTACAATAGCGCCCACTTTTAACCCCTCCGTTTGGAGCTAGTCACAGCATGCTGATCCTGCGCGGTGCCTCGGCCCTGTCTGCGTTTCGTTTGGAAAAACTGACGCAAAAGCTCGTTTCCATCCACCCTGAAATTCGCCTGCTGCACAATGAGTATGTGCACTTTGCGCAAAGCCGTGAACCGCTGTCTGCGCAGCGGGAGGCTGTGTTGTCTCAGCTGCTTCACTATGGCCCCGATGAACTTGAGGTTGCCGGGGTTGATACCAGTGACTGTCACCTAGCCCTGGTAGTGCCCCGGCCTGGCACCATTTCACCCTGGTCCAGCAAAGCCACCGATATAGCCCACAATTGCGGTCTGGAAGAATTGGCCCGTCTGGAGCGGGGCGTGGCCTATTATTTCCAGCTTCCTGCGGGCCTTGAAGCAGGGGCGGAGAAAGACCTGGTGGCACAGGTAGAAGCCTGCGTGCACGACCGGATGACCGAGAGCGTTCTGGAGGATCTGGAGTCCGCCCAACAGCTGTTCCAGCAGGAGACGCCGGCGCCCCTGGGCGCTGTCGATATACTGGCTGGTGGCAGGGCCGCATTGGTATCAGCCAACCAGTCTCTGGGGCTGGCCCTGGCGGATGACGAAATCGACTACCTGGTGGAGAGCTTTACTGCCCTGGGTCGCAACCCGAATGATATTGAATTGATGATGTTTGCCCAGGCGAACTCAGAGCACTGCCGGCACAAAATCTTCAACGCCAGCTGGAGCATAGACGGCGAATTGCAGGACCACTCCCTGTTCAAGATGATTCGCAACACCAATGAAAAAGGCGGCGAAAATGTATTGTCGGCCTATTCCGATAATGCCGCCGTTGTTGCTGGCCATCATGCGGGGCGCTTTTATCCCGACCCCGACAGTGGCGAGTACGGGTATTCCCAGGAAAATATCCACTTGCTGATGAAGGTGGAAACCCACAATCACCCCACGGCGATAGCACCATTTTCCGGGGCAGGAACCGGTTCCGGGGGCGAAATACGCGATGAAGGTGCGGTGGGCAAGGGCTCCAAGCCCAAGGTCGGCCTCACCGGTTTTTCTGTCTCCAATCTCAATATTCCCGGTTACCCACAGCCCTGGGAAAAAGCCTACGGTAAACCGGGCAGAATTGTTTCCGCCCTGGATATTATGACCGAGGGTCCCGTCGGTGGCGCGGCCTTCAATAACGAATTTGGTCGCCCCAATATATGCGGCTACTTTCGTACTTTTGAAAGTGACGCCCCCGGGGTCAACGGCACGGAAGTGCGCGGTTACCACAAGCCTATTATGATCGCCGGTGGCTACGGCAATGTTCGCGAGGAACACGTAGACAAGGGTGAATACAGCCCCGGTGCGAAACTCATCGTGTTGGGTGGTCCGGCTATGCTGATCGGTCTGGGGGGCGGCGCAGCCTCCTCTATGGCCAGCGGGCAGAGTGCGGAAGACCTGGATTTTGCCTCGGTACAAAGGCAAAACCCGGAAATGGAACGTCGCTGCCAGGAAGTCATCGATCGCTGCTGGCAGTTGGGAGAAGACAACCCCATCGCCTTTATCCACGATGTGGGTGCCGGTGGCCTGTCCAATGCCTTTCCCGAACTGGTTAAAGACGGCAACCGCGGCGGTCGTTTTGAATTGCGCAATGTGCCCAATGACGAACCTGGCATGTCGCCCCTGGCCATTTGGTGTAATGAGTCACAGGAACGCTATGTGATGGCGGTTGAGCCCGAAAACCTGGCCCGTTTTGAGGCCCTGTGTCGGCGTGAGCGCTGCCCCTATGCGGTAGTGGGTGAAGCCACACAAGAAATGCACCTGCAACTCACCGACAGCGAATTTTCAAATTCTCCGGTAGACCTGCCCATGTCGATACTGTTCGGCAAGGCACCCAAGATGCACCGGGAGATCACCCGCCAGGCAATTACCCACCCCGGGCTACAGCTGGATGTTTCCGTTGCCGATGCCACCGAGCGGGTACTGCAATTGCCCTCGGTGGCCAGCAAGAGCTTCCTGATTACCATTGGTGACCGGACGATTACCGGTATGGTAGCCCGGGACCAGATGGTTGGCCCCTGGCAAGTGCCGGTGGCGGACTGTGCGGTTACCACAGTATCCCTGGACAGCTTCGCCGGTGAGGCCATGGCTATGGGCGAGCGAACTCCCCTGGCCCTGATTGACGGTCCGGCCTCGGGGCGCATGGCGGTGGCGGAGGCCATCACCAATATTTCAGCGGCGGCGATTGCCGATATAAAGGACATTAAGCTGTCTGCCAACTGGATGTGTGCGGCGGGCTACGGCTGCGAGGATGAAGCCCTGTACGACACGGTAAAAGCCGTGGGTATGGAGTTCTGCCCGGCCCTGGGTATTACCATTCCGGTGGGCAAGGACTCCATGTCCATGCGCACCACCTGGGACGATGAGGGCGAGCAAAAATCTGTTACTGCGCCCATGTCGCTGATTATCACTGCATTTTCACCGGTGGTGGATGCGCGACTGTCTGTGACGCCCCAGTTGCAGCCCGATAAAGACGCCCGTTTGCTATTGATTGACCTGGGCCGTGGTGCCAATCGCCTGGGCGGCTCGGCGCTGGCGCAGGTGTACAGCCAGACCGGGAATAGTGTGCCGGACATTCACAATCCGGCTGACTTGAAGGGCTTTTTCGAACTCATACAGGAATTATTGGCCGCGGAAAAATTGCTGGCCTACCACGATCGCTCCGATGGTGGCTTGTTGACTACCCTTGTTGAGATGGCCTTTGCCGGTCACTGTGGCCTGCAGGTCGATCTGTCGGCGCTGGCTGGCGATGATCTGGGCCTGCTGTTTAACGAGGAGGCGGGGGCTGTATTACAGATTGCTGCTGGCGATAGTGAGACGGTCATTTCCCGCGCTGGCGAGTTGGGACTGGGAGATTGTATCCACGACATCGGCTGTGCTTGCCCTGGTGACGACATCCGCATCAACAACGGCGATGCCACGTTGCTGGCTGACTCCCGCGTGCGCTTGCAAAAGCAGTGGGCGCGCACCAGCTACGAGGTGCAGGCGCTCAGGGACCTGTCTC
>JADFVW010000287.1 GCA_015222725.1 Pseudomonadota bacterium
GCCTTACCGGCACCCACCATCATGTGCAACTCATCGATAAACAGGATGATGCGCCCCTCCTGTTTGGTCAGCTCATTCAACACTGCCTTCAGTCGCTCTTCAAAATCGCCGCGAAACTTGGCACCGGCCAGCAATGCACCCAAATCCAGGGACAGGATTCGCTTGTCGCGCAGGCTCTCTGGAACCTCGCCATTAACGATGCGCTGGGCCAAACCCTCAATGATGGCCGTTTTACCGACACCGGGCTCACCTATTAACACCGGGTTGTTTTTTGTACGGCGCTGCAAGACCTGGATAGTACGTCTGATTTCATCGTCGCGACCGATAACAGGATCCAGTTTGCCCTGCTCTGCTCGCTCGGTAAGATCAATGGTGTACTTGTCCAGCGCCTGGCGTGACTCCTCGGCTTCCGGGCTGTCCACGCTATCCCCGCCACGCACTTCAGCAATGGCCGCAGTCAGTGCAGGAGCCGTTACACCGTGAGTTTTCAATAGCTCGCCGGCCTTATTCTTGCTTTCCAGCATTGCACGCAACACCAGTTCGCTGGAGATATAGATATCTCCTCCCCGCTGGGCCATCTTGTCGGTGAGATTGAGAATTTTCCCCAGATCTGGGGACATATGTACATCCCCACCGGTACCGCTCACGGTGGGCAGCGCTTCTATCGCGGCATCGACCGCTGTCTTCAATCCGGCTACATTGGCACCCGTTTTTTGTAACAGCGGACGACTGGAGCCTCCTTGCTGGTCAAGTAAGGCTGCCAGCAGGTGTACGGCTTCAATAAAGTTGTGATCCCTGCCAAGGGCAAGGGATTGCGCATCCGCCAGGGCGAGTTGCAACTGATTCGTCAGCTTGTCCATTCTCATAATAAAAGCTCTCCTTGAACCCAAACACCGGGGTGATGGGTACGGGTCAATTCATTAACATCTGAGCCTATATATGGGGCTGAAATACCCATATTTCAAGTGGGGATATTATCTATTTAGGTCGGGAATTTTGGCGATTATTGTGGCCATACGGCCGGTCTGGCCGTCCCGGCGATAAGAGTAGAAGCGGCTAGCGTCTGTGTAGGTACACAAGCCGCCGCCAAATACTTCTGACACGCCCGCCGAGTTTAATCGAATTCGGGCCAGGGCATACAAGTCGGCCAAAAAGAAGCCCGACTTGTTCTCTCGCCCCCTAAAACATTGTAGTACCGCTGTGTGTTGCCCTGCCGGACAATTAGCTAGAAACTGCTCTCTCACATCGCCCCCAACTTCGAAGGCATCCGGGCCAATTGCCGGTCCCAGCCAGGCCATAATATCACTGGGTTCAATTGCCATTGCCACCACACAGGCTTCCAGTACGCCCTGGGCAAGCCCCCGCCAACCCGCATGTGCCGCCGCGATCTTATTGCCATTTTTACTACACAGTAGTACTGGCAGGCAGTCGGCCGTCATGACAGCGCAAGCCACACCGGGGGCACTGGCCCAGCTTGCATCAGCCAAGGGGGTCCCGGAGCTGTTACCCGCCTCTACAACTTCACGCCCATGCGTCTGGGTCAACCACGCAATGGCGGTAACTGCCGGCAGCTCCAACGTTAGCTCAGCCCTGTTTAAACCGACTTTTTCACAAGCATCGCCAACATGCTGGGCCATGTTCAGCCCCCTGTAGACCCCATCACTGTGTCCGCCCTCTCGGGTTGTACTAAAGGCAACGATATTCTCTGGCGCAGGCCAGTTGGGGCTAATAATGTTCATCGGGCAGGAACGGATCTTCACGTTCCAGAACATCTAGCAGGGCGACCATATCCTCTGCGAGAGGGCAATTAAAGCGCATCTGTTCTCCAGAGGCAGGATGTATCAGGCCCAGAGCCTGTGCATGTAAAGCCTGTCTGGGAAACGAGCGCAGCGTAGTGATCAATTCCTCAGAGGCGCCCTTGGGAATACGCGGCCGCCCGCCGTAGACAGGGTCGCCAATCAACGGGTACTTACGGTGCGCCATATGCACTCTAATCTGGTGTGTACGCCCGGTTTCAAGGTTCACCACTATGCGTGTGTGGTTGGCAAAGCGGGTCACCAGTCGGTAATGGGTGATGGCGGGTTTTCCGCCCAACGCACGCACGGCCATTCTCTTGCGCTGTTTGGGGTGACGCCCTATGGGTTCGTCAACCGTACCCCCACCGGTCATCGTGCCAATGCAGACCGCACAGTACTCGCGTTTTACCGTGCGTTCCTGCAGCTGATTTACCAGGTGGTGGTGGGCTGGCAATGTCTTGGCTGCGACCATAATTCCCGAAGTTTCTTTATCCAAACGGTGTACGATGCCGCCCCGGGGCAAATTTACCATGTCGGGGCAGTGATTAAGTAAGGCATTCACCAGGGTGCCGTCAGGATTTCCAGCCCCCGGGTGGACCACCAGGCCCGCAGGTTTATTCAAAACAATAATGCTTTCATCTTCATATATAATGTCCAGGGAGATTTCCTGTGCTTCCCAACTGACCTCAGGCTCGAGTATTACCTCAATACTGAGCTGCATGCCTTCATCTACTTTATCCCGGGTTCTGCGCTGCTCACCATCTACCTGTAGCTCACCTTTTTTAATCCAGGTCTGTAGGCGAGATCGGGAATAGTCGCAAAAAAGTTGTGCAGCCACCTGGTCCAGACGGTCGCCATCCAGCGAGGCGGGCACTACGGCGCTCAGTTTTAGCTTTTCTGTCATCACATTTCCTGTTTCAGCGGCGGGCAGCCTGTGGTTAAATACCGCCCTCAGAGGGTAGTATACTGTCCTCAAATCTGAATTTGGTGGAATCATTGAAATACGCGCTAGTCATTTTGTTAAGCCTGCTTATTTTGGGCTGCTCTGGTAACGATGAATTACCTGATATCCCCGCCGATACCGGGGAGCAGCAGATGTATGAGGAAGCCCAGCGCAATCTTCGCAACCGTAACTTTGACCTGGCGGTCAGAGCCCTGCAAATGCTCGAATCGCGCTATCCATTTGGCAAATACGCAGAACAGGCTCAGCTGGAATTGATCTACGCCCACTACGGTGCCTATGAACACGAAGCCGCGGTTGAGGCAGCGGACCGTTTTATCCGCTTACACCCCCAACACCCCAATGTGGATTATGGCTACTACATGAAGGGGCTCGCCGCCTATACCAGCAATGAAGACGTTTTCGCGCGATTTCTTTCCACGGACGAAACTTTGCGCGATACCAGTCACGCCAAGGAAGCTTTTGCCGAATTTGCACAGTTACTGGCTCGATTCCCCGACAGCCCCTACGCGGCAGACGCCAAGGCCAGAATGGTTCACCTGCGCAACCTGTTGGCACGGCATGAAATCAATGTCGCCAATTACTACTTCCGACGCGGCGCCTATATGGCAGCCACCAACCGTGGCCGCTACGTGATAGAAAATTTTCAGAGAACACCGGCGGTGGCAGACGGGTTGGCGGTTATGGCCCAGGGCTATATTTTGCTGGGGCTGGATGACCTGGCGAAGGACAGCATAGACACCCTGGTCCTGAACTACCCCAATCACCCCTCCCTGGACAAAAATGGTGAATTCCAGAGCGTCTATACCCTGGACGGTTTACAGCGCTCCTGGATCAATAAATTGTCCTTCGGTTTATTCGACCCGCCGAAACCACCTCAGTTTGATAATCGCGCCGAATTCTGAACAGCGACTAGTCACCAATGGTCCAACCCGATGTAATCGGATAGCGACGATCCCTGCCGAAACCACGCTGGGTAATACGTATACCCACCGGCGCCTGGCGACGCTTGTACTCATTCAGATCGACCAGGCGTAAAACGCGCTGTACCTGCTCCCTGTCCATACCCGTTGCAATAATGGCCTCAGCGCTGAAATCCTGTTCCACGTAGAGCTCCAGGATTCGATCTAATACATCGTAAGGCGGCAAGCTATCTTCATCTTTCTGGTCGGGAGCCAACTCTGCCGATGGCGGGCGGTCGATTACTCGCTGCGGGATACAGGGGCCCAGGGAATTCCGATAGCGACACAAATCGAACACCATTGTCTTGGGAACATCCTTGAGCACATCCAGCCCTCCGGCCATATCGCCATACAAGGTTGAATAGCCTACCGCCATTTCACTCTTGTTGCCGGTAGTCAGCACCAGGGCACCTTTTTTGTTGGATATGGACATCAGGAGGACACCTCTACACCTGGCCTGGAGGTTTTCCTCGGTGGTATCGGGCTGTGTACCGGCAAACTCATCGGCCAGGCTTGCCATAAAGGCTTCATAGATAGGCTCGATAGAAATAACTTTGTGCGCCACACCCATTGTGTTCGATTGCTCGGCGGCATCCTCAACACTCATTTGCGAGGTATAGCGAAACGGCATCATCACGGCTTCTACACGCTCCGCCCCAAGCGCTTCAACGGCAATGGCAATTGTAAGGGCAGAGTCTATTCCGCCTGACAAACCCAGCACCACCCCCGGAAAACGGTTTTTGTTGACGTAGTCCCGCACACCCAGAACCAGAGCCCGCCAGGTGCTTTGAAGCTGACTCTCTTCGGCGGCGACACCTGTGCCTGATATCACAACCGGTGATTGGTCAAAATCCAATTGCAGGACATATTCGCCCTCTTCAAAGCTTTCAGCGGTGGCACAAATGGAGCCGTCAGCGTCGACAGCAAAAGAGCCACCGTCAAAAACAAGCTCGTCCTGCCCTCCTACCTGATTGACATAGACGATGGGATAACCGCCCAGGCGCGCCTGCTTTGATACAAGTTCCCTGCGCTCATCCTGTTTACACAAATGGTAGGGAGAGGCGTTGAGGTTTATCATCAGCTGAGCGCCAGCCGCCGCCGCCTGGACAGTAGGCGCCTCCTCCCAGATATCTTCACAAATACTAAGAGCAACATCGATACCTTCGATAGAAACAACACAGGGGCTGTCACCGGGGCAAAAATAGCGCTTCTCGTCAAAGACCTGATAATTGGGCAGGTATTGCTTGCGGTACTCGGCAATAATGCGGCCCCGATGAATGACTCCAGCAACGTTATAAAGCGCCCCCCCGTCCCTATGCGGGTAGCCAAGAACAATATAGGCATCGCCCGTTACCTGTTCACAAATTTGCTTCAATGACTGGTCGACACGCAGTTTTATGCTGTCGCGCAGCAGCAGGTCCTCCGGAGGATAGCCGCACAGAGTGAGCTCGGGAAATACCACAACCGGATGACTGTGTTGCTTCTGGGCGCACAACGCAGTGTCGATTATTTTTGCGGTATTACCGCTAAAATCTCCCACAAGCGTATTCATCTGCGCCATCACAATGTTGAGGGTAGTCATATTTTGTCTCGAGGAGTTCTCTTGGAAAATTGTGCTCGGCAATACTTCATTTTGCGCAGCAATGATAGCATAGTAGCCTCATCTGGCACGCTACAGTCTGACCTGTAATCTGAAATAGGGACCCTGGAAATGAATTCGACACAACATCCAGCCGAGAGCATGGGGCCCGCCCAGGTAGAGCCTTATGCTATTTGTTGCGCGACCCTGTTTGATGGTGAGCACTTCATACCCGATCACTGTGTCATCGTTGAAAGTGGCAAAATCAGTGACATCATCCCCCTCGCAAGCCTGCCCAATGGTATTGCGCGACAACAATTACGGGGAGGTATATTGGCCCCCGGATTTATCGATTTGCAGGTAAATGGCGGTGGCGGCGTCATGCTGAGCAGCACACCCATCCGAGAAACCGTAGACACCATGACTGCGGCGCACCGTAGATATGGTACGACCGGCATGCTACCCACATTGTTAAGTGATTCCAGGCCTAAGCAACAGGCTTGTGTGCGCGCGGTTCAAGATGCGCTGAATGCGGGAAATGCCGGTGTTCTGGGCGTCCATATCGAAGGACCCTTCTTCGACCTCAACAAACGCGGAGCCCATAAAGCAAGCAAGATCAGGGAGCCGAAGGCGGTGGACATCGAGTGGCTGTGCTCTCTCGAGTTGCCATCCGTCATTGTTACACTCGCTCCGGAACATGTCCTGCCCGGCCAGATTCGGCAGTTGGCAGCTGCGGGCATCCACGTATGCGCAGGCCACAGTAACGCCAGCTATCAAGAGGTAGTGGATGCGATTGGTGAAGGCCTGCGTGGCTTCACCCACTTATATAATGCTATGAGTCCCCTCACTTCTCGCGAACCGGGAGTGGTAGGGGCAGCGCTGGACTGCCCCACAAGCTGGGTCGGTATTATTGCGGATGGACATCACGTTCATCAGGCGAGCATACGCATAGCGCACAAAGTAAAACCCAGGGGAAAAGTCGTACTGATCAGTGATGCAATGGCGACCGTGGGCAGTTCGGAGGGCTGTTTCGAAATATATGGTGAAACAATCAAAGAAAAGGAGGGCCACCTTACTAATGCCGAAGGTGTCCTCGCAGGCAGTGCAATTGGAATGATTGATGCTGTGCGCATCGCGACTGAAATTGTGGGCATTCCCATGGATGAGAGTTTGCGAATGGCGGCACTTTACCCTGCAGAGTTCCTGCAGCGGGAGACCGAACTGGGACGCATCGCCATTGGCTTTCGAGCAGACTTTGTGCATTTCGATAACACATTCAAGGTGCTGGGCACCTGGGTCGAAGGACAACACCAGACACACGACTCGCCGCCGCTTGGGTGACGCAACCTGGCCGAAAAAGATACTCGCCAGAGTTTGCGTAAAATGGAACTAACCCGTATTACGCATTCCGGCGGCAATGCCCGCTATAGTAACCATAATTGCCTCTTCCAGCACAGCCTGCGGCGGCTCCCCCCGCTGTCTCTGTAACAGCTCCGCCTGCAACACATTAAGCGGGTCGGTATATATGTTTCGCAATTGTATAGATCGCTTGATCCAGGGCTGTTCTGCCAATAACTGCTGGGCACCGGTAACCTCCAACACGGTCTCGCAGTCGGCAGCCAATTGTTCCCGCAACTGTACCCCCAGATGCTGCAGCGCCTCAGGCACCAGCCTTTCTTCATAAAAAGCGGATAGATTCACATCGGCTTTGGCAAACACCATCTCCAGCATTGCCATGCGGGTGGAGAAAAATGGCCACTCGCTGAACATTTCCTGCAGTAGCTCTCGTTGACCCCGTGCCAGAGGCTCCCTCAATGCAGACCCTGCGCCCAGCCAGGCGGGTAACATCAGTCGATTTTGTGACCATGCAAATATCCAGGGAATGGCCCGCAAGCTTTCGATGCCACCACCGGCTGACCGCCGCGCGGGCCGGGAGCCCAATGGTAGTTTACCCAGCTCGCGCTCTGGTGTGGCATATCGAAAATATGCGACAAAATCAGGCTCATCGCGCACTACCGCGCGGTAGGCCGCACAGGAACCCACCGACAGGCGGTCCATCAACTCACGCCAACTCTGCCTGGGAACAGGTGGTGTTTGCAGGTTCGCTTTCAAAATGGCATCGGTATACAGCGCCAGGGTTTTAACTGCCAGAGAGCTTAAACCCAGCTTGGCCCGAATCATCTCGCCCTGTTCGGTTACTCGCAGGCCATTCTTTAGAGACCCTGGCGGCTGTGATAACAACGCCTCCCTCGCAGGGGCACCACCGCGGCCGATAGTGCCGCCACGGCCATGAAACAAGGCCAGCTCAACACCGTACTGTGCACAGCAGTCCAGCAACTGTTCCTGGGCTGTGTATTGCGCCCATGAGGCCGCCAGCACACCGGCGTCTTTAGCCGAGTCGGAATAACCAATCATCACCATAAGGCGACCGGCAATGTGCTGATGGTACCAGGGGGCTTTTAGCAAAGACTCGATGACCTGACGCGAGCGCGACAGATCATCCAGGGTCTCGAACAGGGGTGATACAGGCAGATCGAATGGGCAAGCTGACTCCTTTAGCAACAGGTGTACCGCCAGCACATCCGACGGCTGACGCGCCATGGAGATCACATAGGCCCCAAGCGCAGAGGGGGGCTGCCTGGCGATAACGGCACAGGTATCCAGAACTTCCCGCGCATCATCGCTGGCCTGCCAGTTCGCGGGGATCAGCGGCCTGCGATTGTCCAGCTCCCTGTAAAGGAAAGCCTGGCGAGTTGTTTCATCCCATTGCGCATAATCTCCCAGGCCCAGATAGCTGCTTATTTCAGAAAGCACCGCTGTGTGCCTGGCACTGTCCTGACGAATATCGTGGCGCACCAGGTGCACGCCAAAACACTGCACCCGGCGCAACAAATCGAGGAGTGCTGCATTCGCTATCACCGCCATTCCGCAATTGTGCATGGACTGATAACAGGCGTGCAGCGGCTGCCATAATTGATCCACACTGACCAGTATTCCTTCAGTCCTTGCGGGCAAGCCCTGTAATTCGTTTTCTATCGATATAAGCGTGCGCTTGAGCATTTCCCGAAGCGGCCGCAACACTGCCCTATAGGGCTCATGGGCACCGCCAGAAAGCTCCCGAAGAGTATCGTCACAAACCGTCATGGACAACTCATCTACCAGGGCAATAATATCCTTGAGATAAAGATCTGCCGCCTGCCACCGGCTCAGGCGAAAAACCCGCTCGCTGACTTTAGCCGTTACATTGGGGTTGCCGTCCCGGTCACCTCCCATCCATGAAACAAAACTGACCGGGGCAGCATCAATGGGCAAACTAACACCGCAGGTATCCTTAAGAGCCGTATCGAGGCGCCGCAAAAACTCAGGCACGGCACGCCACAACGAACCCTCCACCACGGCGAAACCCCATTTGGCTTCATCGACCGGCGAAGGGCGCTCTTTCCGAAAATCATAGCCATGCCAAATTTGTGCGAGCAACTCACGCAGGCGACCATGGATATGCTTGATCTCCCGTTCGGTTAGCCCCTGTAGTTCGAGGCGCTCCAGGCACACCGAAATTTCACTGTGTTTGTGTATCAGGGTACGCCGGGTAATTTCTGTGGGGTGAGCGGTCAACACCAGCTCTATTTTAAGCTCGCTTAGGACTGCGATGATTTTCGCGTCGCTTACTCCCTGCTCTTTTAGCCCGGACAGAGAATTCAGCAGGGCAGCGGAAGCGGATAAAACCGGATCCATCTCTCTCGAGATAGTGTGTTGCTGATCGGCGATATTAGCCAGGTTCAGAAACTGGCTGAAGGCCCTTGCCACCGGCACTAACTGATTAGCATCGAGGTCTCGCAGCACCTCCAAAAGGGATCTATGTGCACCTTCATCTCCCTCCCGGGCCGCCTTCGACAGACCGCGAATTTTCTCAATCAGATCGAGAAACCCCTCTCCCTCGGCAGCGGCAATGGTCTCGCCAAGCATCCTGCCCAGAAAGCTGACATTACTGCGCAAAGAGCTGTAGTCAAACTCCTTCGTGTCCACACTCACAAGCTCCTTCACCATTGCCCTATACGGGCAAGTAAGTCGCACACTCTGCTGGAATAGCCCCATTCATTGTCATACCAGTTGAGCACCCGCAGGTATCGCCCACCCACCACGCCGGTAAAGCCTGCGTCATAAATAGAGGAGTGCGCATTCCCTATTATGTCCGAGGACACAATGGGGCGATCACTGAATTGTAAAATACCTTTCAGGCGATCCGATTCCGATGCTTCACGCACAGCTGCGTGCACATCATCAACACTCACGCATCGCTCGAGCTTCACAAACAGATCCACAACTGAGCCATCGGGGACCGGCACCCGGGCTGCAATACCGTGTAATCGACCCTTAAGGGAAGGTAGAACCTCACCCACTGCCTTGGCCGCTCCAGTAGAGGTGGGGATGATATTTTCCGCTGCAGCCCTGCTGCGCCGCCAATCGGAGTGAGGCACATCGGCCAGTCGCTGATCGTTAGTATAGGCGTGTACTGTATCAATGACGCCCTCTACAATACCGAAGGTTTCATTGAGCACCCTGGCCATGGGAGCCAGACAGTTAGTCGTGCAACTGGCATTAGAGATAATCTGATGCTGCGGCAAAAGGCCATCATCATTAACCCCTAAAACCACCGTGTAGTCTATCGAATCAGCTGCGGGAACGGTTAAAACGACACGCTTGGCCCCGGCATCTATGTGCTGTTGTAACTGCTCGCGCTTGCGAAAAACGCCGGTGCACTCCACCACCGCATCTATACCCAGTTCAGCCCAGGGCAAGTCACCCGGACTCCTCTCGCTCAACAGTTTGGCCCTACCCTTGGGCGTGACAAAGTGGTCGTCTTCCAGCGCCAGGCTTTTACCAAAAGGGCCCATAACCGTGTCATAATTTAGTAGGTAGCGCAGGGCAGCGTGATCGAATAAATCGTTTACTGCGACAACATCAATTCCCTCTACATCCTCCAGTATTCGAAAGACAGAACGCCCAATGCGACCAAAGCCATTAATTGCAATTCTCATGATGCACCTCCGTCAAGCTTCGCATAGAGCCGAACCACGTCCAACAGCCGGGCGGCGTGACCCAGGTTCTCATACCAACTGAGCGTCTTGACGATATTTTTCCCCGCCTTAATGGTGCCCTTGGTGTCGAAAAGCAGGGAATGTGGGTTGCCGATAACATCGGACGAAACAATAGGGTCCTCAACCACATCGACGATACCCGTGTAGTCACCAAGACTGTTTCGCATGGCCTGGTTAATATCCTCCACACCGACCTGGTCATCTTCCAACACCAGGTTGACATCCAGCAGGCAGCCCTCGTGAATGGGTACGTTAAGTGCCGAAGTGAGTAACTTGCCCTCAAACTGGGGTAGGATACGACCCAGCCACAGCCCGGCTTCGTGGCTATTGGGAATAATATTTTTCGCCGCCGAACGACTGCGCCGGTAGTCACTACCGGCATAATCCTGAAGAGCCTGATCACTGGTATAGGCATGTATTGTTGTCATGCTGCCACACTCGATGGCAAAATCTTTGGATAGAATATTCAGCAGCAAGCACAGCGCGGTAGTAGTGGCCGAGCCTGCCGATAACATTCTATCGCTAGCCTCGATGGCACTGCTGTTAATCCCCGGAATTACAATTCTGTCGATATGATCCGACGGCAGCGTGCGCAGCAAAACGCGCGGTGCGCCGTTACCCAGATGATCCTCCATGAATTTTCGCTCTCGGTACTTACCGGTGGAGTCGATAACGATATCGACGCCGAACATATCCCAGGGCATCTCAGCCGGCCTGTCGATAGGCATCATTCGCGCCTTGAATTTTGAATTGACCAGGAAATTCCCCTGTAATTCATGCCGTTGAGGCTCTTTTACTTCGGAGCACAACAGGTAGTGCAAGATATCCGGCTTGCCAATATCGGCAATAGCAACAACTTCCACATCATCACTGCGTGAAGCGAGGTCATAAATTTGTCGCCCTGTTTGGCCGAAGCCCATGATACCCACGCGGGTGGGTTTACTCTGTGCCATTAGTCATCTCCTCATATCCTCGCGCCGTCAGGAACGGGTAAGCTGTCGGGTCATTCCTACATTGTATGCCGTAACGACCGTGAGAGCACGATACTCGTCTTTACGCGAAGCCGAGAACAAAATTTAGGAGAGCAGAATCATCGCAGAAATAGGTATACTGTCAGCAGAATGCGCCCAGCCATACTCACAAAGCCAAGTTCCGACACCCCAAGCAAACAGCACCTGACCCTGTTTCGGATATACGTGGTCTATCGCTCGCTGCTTTCTCTTGTTCTATTGATTATCCTGATTAGCCCCGACACAAGACAGTTGGTGGGCATATTAAACCCCCAACTATACGTGGGCATGGCCCTGGCCTACCTGGCGACAAGCGTGTTGCTCATGGGTTCGCTGGCGACCCGGCTGAAGCTCAACCAGAGCCGTCTGTTTATTGTCTTCCTGGTCGATATTATTGCTATAACCGTCCTTGCCGATACCAGTCGAGGGATGGCTGGCGGCCTGCCTATCCTGCTCGTCATAACGGTTGCAGCGAGCGCTGTCATGATTGGGAACCGGACCCTGGCCACCCTGATTGCCGCACTGAGCGTCATGGCTACGCTGCTGGAC
>JADFVW010000288.1 GCA_015222725.1 Pseudomonadota bacterium
AAGGCGCTGGTGATCAAGCACGTGTACGTGGAGCGGCGCATGACACCGCTAAACCTTTACCTGAAGAATGCCACCGATGAGCAGGTGGTTGATGTGATGGATGAGTATGGCAATGCGATCAAGCAATTAGCCGCTGCCAACATATTTCCCGGGGATATGTTGCTGAAGAACTTTGGCGTCACCCGCCACGGCCGGGTGGTGTTTTACGACTACGACGAAATCGTCCCCCTGGTCGATTGTAAGTTCCGCAAGATACCCGAGCCCCGTACCGAAGTCGAGGAGATGGCGAGTAAACCCTGGTACACGGTGGGTCCCAACGATATATTTCCGGAGGAGTTTCGCCTGTTTTTTTCTGGCAACCAACGGGCCCGCAAGGTGTTTGATGGCTTGCACAGCGAAATCTATGAAGCTTCGTTCTGGCAGGGCCTGCAGGAACAAATTCGCAGTGGTTACGTCGAAGACTTTTTTCCCTATCGCCGCAAGCTGCGTTTTGATCGTAGCCCCGCCGCGGTTGCCGAGACCGCGTAATGGCTACCATCTATCTCATACGGCACGGTCAGGCGTCCTTTGGGGCAGCCGATTATGACAAGCTCTCCGAGTTGGGTTGCCGCCAGGCGCAGGTGGTGGGTGATTATCTGCGCGATTGTGATATTAGTTTCGACGCGGTGTACAGCGGTGACTTGTTGCGGCAGCGAGAGACAGCCCGGCTGGCCATAGCCAGCCAACCGGAGGACGTGATCCATCATATTGATCCCCGGTTCAATGAGATCCGCAATGACGAGCAGTTGAAATACCTGTTGCCGGAAGTGGTGAAAAGTAACCTGGAGATACAGGCTCTGGTTGAGCGAGGTCTCAGTTCCAGCAAGGATTATCAGAAGGTTATCGATGCCGTATTCAATTACTGGGTGTCGCCCCGGTGCGACGACTCGCGTATTCAGAGCTGGGCTGATTATTCCAGTGGCACTCGGCAGGCCATGTTGGAACTGATGCAGAGTGAGGGTGGTGGCAAGACGGTGGGGATTTTTACCTCTGGCGGTACCATCGCGACTATTGTTGGCCAGGTACTCGGACTTACAGGTGAGCAAACCTACCAGTTCTATGAGCCCATGTTTAATTGTTCAGTGAGCCAGTTATTTTACAGTGGTACCCGGGTCTCCCTGTCGTATTTCAATGATCGCTCTTTTCTACAGGTATTGGGTACACGGCAGAGCGAGAACCTCCTCAGTTATCGCTGAAGTAATGGAGGCCGTGGTTAATCGGTAATTGGACGGAGCAGGGATTCCTGGGCCGTGGATGCTACCAGTTCACCATCGCGTGTATAGAAGCTGCCGCGGCTGAAACCCCTTCCCCCGCCGGCACTGGGGCTGTCCATGGCGTACAGCAGATATTCGTCTGCCCGGAACGGCCGGTGAAACCACAGTGCGTGGTCCAGGCTGGCTACCTGTATATTTTTGCTGAAACCAGTGTATGGGTGGGGCAACAGTGCGGCGCCCAGCAGGGCGAAATCAGACATGTAGGCCAGTAGGGTCTGGTGCCTGCAGGGGTCGTCCCCCAGTCCGCCAAGCGCCCGAAACCAGATGTGCTGTTCGGGCTCCTGTGGCTGTGGCGCCAGGTAGTCTCGCCTGATAACCGGTTTGCGTTCAATGGGCTGCACCTTTGGTGCTTCCACTTGTCCGGGGTTTTCCTGCGCCATTCTGGTCCAGAAAACGTGATCGGACTCCAGTTCCTCGGGGGGAGTGACCTGTGGTCGCTCGAACTGATGTGACAGGCCCTGCTCTTCATTGTGGAATGATACTGACGTGTTGAAGATAGCCACGCCATCCTGCTTGGCGACGACTCTCCTGGTGGTAAAGCTTCTGCCATCGCGAATGGGGTCTACTTCGTACACGATTTGTTTCGCCGGGTTGCCGGGCCGTAGAAAGTAGGCGTGCATGGAGTGGGCGTGCCGCGGTGTGTCGACCGTTCTTATGGCGGCGTTGAGAGACTGGGCCAGAACCTGGCCACCGAACACCCGGGACGGGCGCTTGGGGCTATTGCCAATGAACAGGTATTTATCGATCCGCTCGACTTCTAAAAACTTGAGTAGCTTGTCCAGATCACTGGCCACAGAGAACTCCTGAAAGTGTGCCCGCAGCAGGGGCTATTGGCGGGGTAGCAAGCCGTTGAAGAATACATCGAAATAGTCGATAGCAGCGGCATCGATGCTGTCCACTTTACGCCACAAATTGATATCCATGGCGGCATTCACCGCACCGGC
>JADFVW010000289.1 GCA_015222725.1 Pseudomonadota bacterium
GGAAGCGCGCTACTTTGGCAGGTCCAGGAATGAAAAAGGAATTCTCCTCAACGCCAGCGAGGCACGCTATGAATTAACTTTCCCTGCAGGTAAGGTGCCCCCAGTTGATGCATTCTGGTCTATTAGCATGTATGGCCCCGATGCTAACCTGTCAGACAATCCCATAAATCGGTATTCGATTGGAGATCGTTCGCCTGGCTTGAAATACAATACCGATGGCAGCCTGACGCTGTATCTACAACACGAATCCCCGGGTAAGGAGAAAGAAAACAATTGGCTGCCAGCGCCCAATGGCCACTTCACGACCACAATCAGGGCTTACCGGCCCCGGGATGAGATCACCCGTGGAGAGTGGGTGCCGCCCAATCTGAAGACGCTAAGTAAATAAGCCGGCCAGGATGAGGGCAACGCTGCATTAAATAACTCCTGCATAAACAAACGGAATTAGAAATGAAAAAAATCGTGTTGCCTTTTTCAGTGCTGGCTCTGCTGGGAATCTGGTTTTTCTCGGGCACGGCACCGGATTTTGCCTACCGAATTCTGCCGGGTTTTGCGCCCGACCCGAATCGCATGTGGGCTGATGACCCTTTTGCCAGGTCAGAAGCTACTCAGGGGCGGCTTCCGACCGAGACTGTGGCGCTGAGGTTACAGGCGCAACTTGACGCTGGCACTTCGTCAGAGAAAGTTATCCTGTTTGGCGACACTCACGTTCACACCACCAATTCCTTTGATGCCTTTTTGGCTTCCCTGCCGATGTTGCAGGGTGGACAGGGTGCCTTTCCCCCCTCTTATGTCTGTGACTATGCCCGCTATGTCGCCCAATTGGATTTTTATTTCCTGTCCGATCACGCCGAGTCCACCACCCCGCAGCAGTGGAGCGATGCCATCGATGCGGTGCATGAATGCAACCAACTGGCGGGGCAGGATCCGGATATATTTGCCTTTATGGGCTATGAGTGGACCCAGGTTGGCAAAACTGCCGAAGAGCACTACGGTCACCACAACGTCCTGTTTATGGATGAGCAGCGTAGCAAACTCCCCGCCCGGCCGATTGCCGCGAAAAGAGAGGACAGCAAATGGATTGCGAAGCTGCCCACGGCGCTGCAATGGCTGGATCCAAGGCACAGGGATTACTACGCGTCCTTCAACAATATGATTGATGGTGTGACGGCCAAGCGGCCGTGCGCTGAAGGCGTACCTTCGCCACAGCTGCCAGCAGATTGTTTTGAAGCTGTGAAAACACCCGGTGAGCTCTACCGCAAACTGGACGAGTGGGGTTTTGACACCATCGTGATTCCCCATGGCACCACCTGGGGTGACTACACACCACCCAATGCCAGCTGGTCCCATCAGTTGAATGCCGATAATGTCGATGCGGATAAAGGTCGCCTGATTGAAGTTTACTCCGGCCACGGCAATTCCGAGCAGTATGCCTCGTTTAGTGCGCGTGAGTTTGATGAAGACGGTAAGCCCTACTGCCCCGAGCCCACCCGGGAATACCTGCCAGCCTGCTGGCAGGCCGGTGAAATTATTCGCAAACGCTGCGGTGCCGCCGGTGAGTCCGAGGCTACCTGTGAGGCCAGGGCGGTAGAGGCGCGGGGCTTTCATGTTGCGGAGGCCAGTCTTGCCGGTTTTATCACGGTACCGGGTACCACGGCTGAGGACTGGTTGGATGCGGGCCAGGCCCGGGGAATGTTCTTACCGGCCTTCAACTACCGTCCCAGGAAATCGGTGCAGTACGGTCTCGCACTGAGAAACTTCGATGACCAGGACCAACCCCTGTCTTACCAGTGGGGCTTTATCGCCTCCTCGGACACCCATACTGCCCGGCCCGGGCACGGTTTCAAGCAAAAGGGCCGAGTCTATGCCACAGAGGCCAACGGGGCCGCTTCGCCTTTTTGGGAGGGGCTGGTTTTGCCCGAGCGCGAAGCACCGCTGGCACAGGCGCGCTCTGCGGAATCTGTGGATATCCGGGCTCTGGGCCTGCGGGCTATCGATATTGAGCGGCTCAACTCTTACTTCTCTGTCGGCGGACTGGCGGCGGTACATGCCGAAGGTCGCAGCCGCGATGGCATCTGGCAGGCTATGAAGCGCAAGGAAACCTATGCCACCACCGGTCACAAGATGCTGTTGTGGTTCGATTATCTCTCCGAGTCGGGTGAGCCCGCCGTGCCCATGGGTGGCAAGGTAGAGACTGCAGCCAACCCCGGCTTTAAGGTCAGGGTGGCCGGATCATTCAAGCAGTTCCCGGGTTGCCCGGATTACGTGAAAGGGGCTCTGGAGGCCAAACGCCTGTTAAAAATGTCCCTGGGTGAATGTTACAACCCATCGGATGAACGCTATGCCATTGAGCGTATTGAAGTTGTGCGTGTTCGTCCCCAGAATTACGAGGGAGAGCCGGTAGAAAACCTGATTGAAGACCCCTGGCTGGTGCACCAGTGCGCTCCTGGCGAAACGATTTGTGAGCTGACCTTCAGCGACCCGGAGTTTGCTGAGGGTAATCGCGATGCAGTGTATTACGTGCGAGCGATTGAAGAACCTATCGATATGATCAATGCCGCCAATCTGCGCACCACCTTTGACAAGGAAGGCAACGCCGTGGCAACCAGTCCCTGTTATGGAGATTATCGCACTGATAGCAATGATGAATGCCTGGCCAAAGCGGGACACCGCGCCTGGTCTTCACCTATTTTTGTGGGGTATCAACAGCAATAGGCGGGCAATGCGAGTACTAAGGAGCCTCTGATAAAGTCGGTTTAAGCCAACCTGATACGAATAATACAAGCCGTATTTACGAATTTCACATCCATTCTAGCCGTACTGCAGCGGATTTGAGCCGCAGCAGCGGAAGTGGCGTGCGGTTGATCAGGATGGTGAATCCGGGTAAATCCACCTAAAAACCCTTTCTGGAAGCCAGGAATACTCCAAGACAATTGGGTCGGACACATGGGGAGCCAGGTTCGTTTAGTCTTAGCTGGTAATTTACGGCCGGTGCAGCCAGTTCGTGCTGACAGGGGCGAAAAACCAGTTAAGGGAACAGATCCATGAGTCATATCGAAGTTTTTCAGCCGATTTCAGCCGAATCGCTTTACCAGATAGAGGAAGTTACTGCCGAACAGGTTCAGCAGGTATTCAAGCAGGCCCGTGCGGCTAAAAAGAGAATGCGCCAGACCACTGCCGAGCAGCGTGCCGCAGTAATCCGGAAAGTCCTGATATTTTTGGCGGAAAAACGCGAGTGGCTGGTGGATGAGATCGCCAGGGAGACGGGACGCAGCCGCCTCGATATCCTGGTGGGTGATATTGTCC
>JADFVW010000290.1 GCA_015222725.1 Pseudomonadota bacterium
CGCTGGTGGTGTGGTGAGAACTGCTAGCTCATCGGAAATAAATAACTGGTTGATTTTATGAATAAAATAGTAATTCGCCACCCGCATGTTTGCTATCCTTTATCGGTGGCGAAAAATAGTCAAGTAAATCAATACGATCTAGTATTCGGGAGGGACAACCTGGTCAGGGCCCAACATTACCGAGATCTCAGGTTTAGTGCGTTCGCGGAATGGAGCAGGGCAGTAGGTTGAGAGTAGGTGACACATTTCTGTAATATGACTGGGTTACTTGGCAGAACCCGTAAATGATCATGGCACTGTGATGTGCCACTGCCAAAGGGATTAAGGAGACATGCGGTATGTACCAGTTGAGTGCCCTTGACAACGTGATGTTAGAGGGGGATGCGCCGGGGTTGCCGCTGCATATGTCTGCGGCGATGATTTATGACACCGGCAACAGCAAGAAGGGGGCCATTGGCTTCGAGGCGCTCAGCAGCACGCTCGAGCGCATTATAGACGAACATTTTCCGATCCTGCGATGCCGCGCAGAGGCACTTCCCCTGATGCTCGACAAGGCGTATTGGGCCAATGATGAGGCGTTTGATTTGTCTGCCCAGGCCAGCCGTGTGGCCTTGCCGGCCCCTGCAGACTGGGCTGAGTTTTATCGCCTGTTCGGGCAGTTCCACGCTACCCGGTTGGATCGTGACAAGCCCTTGTGGCAAATGATTCAGGTGGAGGGGCTTGATGCGTTGGATGGGCTTCCCGCCGGAAGTACCGCGCTGTTTTTCAAAGTGCATCACGCCATGATGGACGGGATCGGTGCTATGCGTCTGTTAAGAGGGTTTCATAGCACCAGCCCGCGGGGTAAGCCGACTATCCTGAAGCAGCCAGCTGCCGATGTAGAGGCGCCGAATTACCAGTCGCCCGGCCCGGTTGAAAAATACGGACGGGCCCTGAGGCATGGCCTTGCGAGGCCGGTCAATAGAACCGGCACCTTGTTGAAAATGCTTCCGGATATGCTTACCCCGAAAAAGCGGGGCAATGAAACTCCCAAAGTCAGGGTGCCGAGTGCGCATTTTGATCAGCAGGTCAAAGGCAGTCGTGTAATAGGGCATGTGCGTATGGATATGGCCACCCTGTGCCAACTCGAAGAGACATACGACTGCACCATCAACGACCTGGCCCTGTGTGTGGTGGCCGAGGCTCAGCGGCAGTTCCTGCTGGGGCACGGCGAGTTGCCCGATGAGAGCCTGGTTGCCGCAATGCCGATCAATATTCGCCAGCGAAATGATAAAGGGGAGGTGGGGAACCGGCTGACCCTGGCTCGGGTGCCACTGTTCACCGATACTGATGACATGAAGGCCCGGCTGCGGGCAGTGATCAGTGAGACAACAAGGGACAAGAGCGAGGGCAGAAAGAGCGGCGGTGGCAATGCTATGCAACTCATCGAGGAAATTCACCCCGCTTTCATTACATGGTTGTTGAAGCGCTTGTATTACTCCGGATTTTTCGATTCTCGCCCGCCCGTGGTGAATACGATTGTCAGCAATGTCCCGGGGTTCCCCGATGAAACTTACCTGATGGGGGCCCGGCTGATCGACTATCTCGGGTTCGGTCCCCTGGGTCCCGGTATAGGCCTGTTCCACACTGTTTCAAGTACACCGGATCATGTGAACATCAGTTTTGTCAGCACTGCGGACATGGTTGGTGACGGAGCCGGGTACTGCGCGGCGCTGAGAAGTGGCTACGAAGAACTTCTCTCGTCATTGTGAGGAAAACCCAGGTGATAAACACCACTAATTCCCCCCTGAACCCGGGAATAGGTATTAATGTAATGAACCCGAAATATCACTGGCTCTAAGTCAGCAGACCACCATCCGTGCGGATGTAGTCGCCGTTAATGAAGTTGGCATCTTCGCAGGCGAGGAAAGCAACAGCGCCAGCGACGTCGCTAGCTGGCGCAAAACTCCCGTCCAACGACATCACCTTGGTCAGTAGGCGCATATCCGCACCCTCTGGGAGTTGTTCCGCTGCTGCTGTGACCATGGGTGTCTCCACACCTGCTGGACAGATGGCATTGCAGTTCAGGCCCTCCAGGTGGTATTCCACTGCCAGGCACTTGGTCAATGCCAGTACCGCGCCCTTGGAAGAGGAATAGGCTGCTGTCCAGGCGTGGGCGCCCAGAGCTGCCGTGGAGGCCATATTGACAATAAAGCCTTTCGTTTCCAACAAGTGAGGTATGGCGGCCTGGCACATCATGAATGTGCCAAAGCAGTTGATACGCATAATTTTTTCGAAATCTTCCATCTTCACTTCGAGAGTATTGTCGAATCGCAGGGCGCCGGCAATATTGCACAGTGCATTTAGCTTGCCGTACTGTTCCACCGTGTTTGCGATGGTGGCGTTCACTGCTGCCTGATCAGTGATGTCGCAGACCATTGCCGTTGCTTTTCCACCTGATTGCACAATAGCGTCAGCGGCCTCCCGTACAGACTGTTCCTGTCGATCCACGCACACCACGGTGCCCCCTTCACTGGCAATCCGTTCGGCAGACGCCTTGCCAATGCCTGAGGCGGCCCCAGTGATAAGTACAATCTTGTCGTAAAAACGTGTCATGTAATTGCCCTTTTTTGAAATTCGTGCGGTACTAATGTAATGAATCATCCAGGGAGAAGAAAGGACGATATCAATGTAATGAACCATACCATACCCACCAAGTTAACTTCCCTAAATAGGTAGAATCGGTTCATGAATATCTACAAACGCCACCGATTCCCACCCAATATTATCAGCCCCTGGCAATGACCTCAGATAAAATCTAGCCACCTTGTATCGGAAGCATTATGGCCACGCCTATATAGAACCCCCTCAAATTCCACGGGCAGATAATTTGTTCGATCTGGTGCAAAAGGGGGCCTGCCCCGGGGTAGAACCCCCAGATACACCCGACGAACCTGACGTACTCGACGGGGGTGATGTGGTGGAAGGGGTTGGGGTAGATGCTTGGCGACGGGTTTGTCGAGGGTGCCGGATTCGGGGTTTATTTGTCGGAGAGTCTGGCTACACCGATAGCTTTCTCTCCACCACCGACGTAGTACAGGTATAGCGCTCCATCCTCATCCCGGAAGACGTAGGGGTCGCGTAAATCATGGGCGGCAATATCCATCTCGCCTCGCAGGGATGCGATGACTGGGATGGTCGCTCCCTCCCAAGCCAGTTCCGGCCGGAGAATATCCACTGGCGCCGTTGCTACCCAGTCGTCCCAATTGGGCGAGCTCAGGTCTACCTGTGACAACATAATGCGTTCGGGGGTATCTCCAACCCGCGACCAAAAAACATAGAGCGTGGAACCCTGTACGAGTAATCCGGCATGGCGCATATCCGGCTCAAACAGGATCTTGTCGCGCGCCTTGAACGGGCCGGTGGCAGTCTCCCCGCGGTATAAAACCCCCGGCATGCCCAATAAATAATGCTGACCCGCATGATCAAACGCGCGCAGATAGGTGCTAAATACCGTTTCGTCCAACGGTGCAAAGTTCAGCCCGTCAGCTGACGTCGCGATACGACTACTCTGTCCACCATTTTTATTAAAACCGTGGTAGAAAAGAACCAGTCGTTGGTTCTGCTGGTCTATAAGGACTTCCGGGCTGGCGACATGCACTGCTTTATTGGCAGCGGCACTGATTCCCCGTGCTTTACGTTCAGCGGGGTCGGAGACCGTGGCTCGATAGGCCAGCAACAAATAATCGCGTACCACGTAGACGGAAAACGTATCCCACAGTTCTTTCAGCCCTGCATCTCCGCCTGTGACTTCTTCAAAGCTTGCGGGGAAGCCGCTCGCTGTAATAGGCAGTACGCCTTTTTTGTGAAGTGTCCAGGGGCCGGCAGGGTCGTCGGCGTAGGCCAGCCGGATATAGCTACCCTTATGATGCGCAAAGTACAGGTAGTAGGCGCCCAGGGGGTTATCTACCCAATCGGGCACGCGGATCACCGAGGGACCGTTGATATTGATATAGCCACCTTCCCCGGCTACATCGCTGATAATCGGTAGCTTTGACAGGCGCTGCGCTTGCCAGGGTGATGATGCCTCAGGCAGGTAAGGGTAATGCGGCCACATCCACAAAATGCCCGACAAAAATAGCAGCAGTAGAATGAGTAGCGCTTGGGTCAATCTTTTCATCGCGTAGCTTCCATGAGTACTAACAACATTCCATTCAACAACAGATTTGGTCGCGTTTAGGAAGTATAAACCCTGTCCTGTGCCAAATACTAATTTCAAGCCGCCACCGGCAATTGATATAAATCGTTGCAGCGCTTTTTCCATCGGTAATGGTCGATGGAAACAACTTTCTCGTCCGACGCTTCACCAAAAGCCATTGCCGTGGGTGTTTTCATTTTCAAAGATGAATGTGCTCGAACATCATTGTAAAAGGTCTGAAACTGATCAAGTTTATTCTGCAAATCACGGCCGTTAAAAAACAGCAGATGATCAAGATACTCTCTTCGGGTAGTCCCTATGATTCTCTCCACGAAGGGATGCGAAACAGGATTTCCAGGAACACTTTTTATCTC
>JADFVW010000291.1 GCA_015222725.1 Pseudomonadota bacterium
CCCACGCTGCAGACATTATGAACGTCTTGCTCACTGCCTTCTTGTTTCGCCAGTACCCAGGGTTTCTTTTCGTCAATATACTGGTTGGCGCGATCAGCCAGGGAAATGATCTGGCGGATGGCCTTGTTGAATTCTCGCTGCTCATACAGCTCGGCTATTTCGGTGCCAGCGGCAATGAAATCCCCTACCAGTTCCGGTTCGGCGCATTCGAGCGTGAGTGTGTTGTCAAAGCCCTTGCGCAGAAATCCTGCACAGCGGCTGGCGATGTTTACAACCTTGCCCACCACATCGGAATTGACCCGTTGGACGAAGTCCTCCAGGTTCAGGTCAATATCATCGACCGTGGCGTTAAGTTTGGCGGCAAAGTAATAGCGCAGATACTCGGCATCCAGATGCTCCAGATAGGTGCTTGCATTGATGAAGGTGCCCCTGCTCTTGGACATTTTTGTGCCATTGACGGTCAGGAAGCCGTGTACATAGATGGCAGTGGGCGTACGCAGCTGCGCTGAGTGCAGCATGGCGGGCCAGAACAGGCCGTGGAAGTTGATGATGTCCTTGCCAATAAAGTGGTATAGCTCGGCCTTCGAGTCCAAATTCCAATAATCATCGAAATTGAGGTTCTCCCGCTCGCAGTAGTTCTGGAAGCTGGCCAGATAGCCTATGGGTGCGTCCAGCCAGACGTAAAAGTATTTGCCGGGAGCGCCGGGAATCTCAAAGCCGAAATAGGGGGAGTCGCGGCTGATATCCCACTCCTGTAGGCCAGCGTCCGTCCACTCGCGCAACTTGTTGGCAACCTGGGGCTGCAGGGTGCCGGAATCTATCCACTGCGTCAGCATGCCTTGAAATTCGGGCAATTTGAAAAAGTAGTGCACAGATTTTTTCTCAATCGGTGTCGCACCGGAGATGGCAGAAACCGGGTCAATCAGGTCGGCGGGGCTGTAGGTGGCACCGCAGGATTCACAATTGTCGCCGTACTGATCCGCCGTTTTACAGCGGGGGCAGGTGCCTTTGATAAATCGGTCGGCAAGAAATAGTTGCTTTTCCGGGTCGAAGGCCTGGCTTATTTCGCGCTGGGCAATATGCCCGTTCGCCTGCAGGTGCTGGTAAATGGTCTCGCTCCAGAAGCGGTTTTCGTCCGAATGGGTGGAGTAAAAATTGTCGAAACCAATGTGGAACCCGGCTGAATCTTTTTCGTGAGATTCCTTCATGTTGGCAATCTGTTGCTCGGGTGTGATGCCCAGTTTCTCTGCGGTCAGCATGATGGCTGTACCGTGGGCGTCATCCGCACAAATATACATACAGTGGTTACCGCGCGACTTTTGAAAGCGAACCCAGATGTCGGTTTGTACCTGCTCCAGCAGATGGCCCAGGTGCAGGGGGCCGTTGGCGTAGGGCAGGGCGCTGGTTACCAGTATATTGCGCGGTGCAGAATTGGACATAATCGGAGCATTCCGGATTGCTAAAAAAGGGGCGCTACTATAGCGGTTTTGACGATGTTTTTCACCCGGGTTGCAGGTTTGCACGCCGCCATTGTTGATTGCGCTACATGTCCCTATACTAGCCGCCCTGAAATGAGCAAAAATTCACGAAAAGGTAGCCACTATCCATGAATAATATTAAATACATTATTGCCATCGCCTCGGGCAAGGGCGGGGTTGGAAAATCCACCACGGCAGTCAACCTCGCTCTGGCATTGAAGGGCCTGGGCAGTGAGGTAGGCCTGTTGGATGCAGATATCTATGGCCCCAGCCAGCAGCTGATGCTGGGTGTAGGTGATGACGTCAGACCCAAGCAGCAGGACGGAAAATTTATACTGCCGGTGGAAGCCCACGGTCTGAAGACAATGTCCATGGCTTACCTGGTCAACGATCGCACACCGATGGTGTGGCGCGGGCCGATGGCCGGGGGCGCATTGGCGCAAATGCTGGAGCAAACCCTGTGGGGGGATCTGGACTACCTGATTATCGATATGCCCCCGGGCACAGGTGATATCCAGCTAACCCTGTCGCAGAAGGCCAAGGTAGCCGGGGCAGTTATCGTCACAACGCCACAGGATATAGCCCTGCTGGACGCCCAGAAAGGTATCGAAATGTTTCGCAAGGTCGATGTGCCGATTCTGGGTATCGTCGAGAACATGGCTGTGCACATCTGCAGCCAATGTGGCCATGCGGAGCACATTTTTGGCGACCGCGGGGGCGAAAGAATCGCGCAGGACTACGGTGTGCCGCTGCTGGGCAGTTTGCCGCTGCTGTTGTCTATTCGGGAGCGGACTGATGCCGGTACGCCAATTGTTGTTGCAGAACCCGATTCTGAAGTGACCGCTATATACCGGTCCATTGCGAAGGCGATAGCTGCCAATTTGGCTGAAACCGACGCAGGGGCTGGCGTGCGTCACTTCCCGGAAATTACCATCTCAGACGACTGATCAGGAGAAAAACCTTACTGTGAGCATTAAATCAGACAAGTGGATACGCCGGATGGCCCAGGAACAGGGCATGATCGAGCCCTATCAGGCTGATCAGGTGCGTTTTGACGGTGAGCGAAAACTGATTTCCTACGGGACCTCAAGCTACGGCTATGATGTCCGCTGCTCCCGGGAGTTTAAGGTATTCACCAATATCAATTCTGCAACGGTTGATCCCAAGAATTTTGACGAGGGAAGCTTTGTTGATGTGGTTGGCGATGTTTGCGTGATTCCGCCGAACTCATTCGCGCTGGCCAGCACTATCGAGTACTTCCGCATTCCCCGCAATGTACTCACCATCTGCCTGGGAAAATCCACTTATGCCCGCTGCGGTATTATTGTGAATGTCACCCCACTGGAGCCCGAGTGGGAGGGCCACGTAACCCTGGAATTTTCCAATACCACCACGCTGCCGGCAAAAATCTACGCTAATGAGGGCGTGGCACAGATGCTGTTTTTTGAATCAGACGAAGTGTGTGAGACCAGCTATAAGGACCGCGGCGGCAAGTACCAGGGGCAGCGGGGCGTTACGCTGCCGAAAGCGTAGCCGCCTTAGTTCGCCAGGTTTTTTCCATCGATGCTGAGCTTGGTGATCATACCCTCAATAGGTTTGCCGTCTTCAATATGAATGGTCTTTACCATCATAAAGTCCCACTCGGGGGCCACCCAGGTATCGGACCTTCGGTCGGGGGCGTCGTGAATTCGCCTGAAATGTAGTGTGTCTACCTCTCCCAGTGGAGTCTTCAGGGTTTCCTCACCAACATAAACCAGTGTGTACTCTTTTACCCGTTTTTTGTCCGCCACGGTGATGACAAAATTTTCACCGGGCGTGGGATCGTTGAGCAGTACTAACCTCATCTGCTCCTGCTGCGACATGCGGTCAAGTGTATTGTCGGTATAGGGAAGATCGTACCACTTGTCTTTGTACAGGCTGCGCAGCGTGTCGGCCCCCTCGGTGAATTGAACTTCGCGGCGCCGACTCATCAGCCCTGTTCCCTGGTAGACATAGGAGCTCGGAATAATTCGGCCGCCCTCAACACGAAACCGGGCTTCCTCCTCAAAGCCAACAACGAGGGCGCTGCCGCCGTTGGACAAGGTATAGACCCCGTCATCCCCCAGCCTTAATTCTCGCTTCAGGGTGAGGCTTAATCCCCGGGCCGAGGTTTTGTATTCTGCGGTATAGGGTTTTAACAGTACTGAATCTGGCTCGGCACTTTGCGCCTGTTCTTTCGCAAAACTTGCCATAGAGCCCACTAGAGCGATGACAAGCCCCAGCAGTGAAATCCTTAGCTTATTGATACGGTACTCCTGTTTCTGGAACTGCTTCTCCGTCGAGCGTAGCCCCACTGTTTGTTAGTTGCAAGCGGCGCTGTAGAAACCACTGCGCCGCCAGGGGATAGATTTTGTGTTCTTCCACTAACACGCGTGCAGCGAGCGACTCTGCGGTGTCCCCGGCCTGGATTGGCACTCTCGCCTGGATGATGGCGGGCCCACTATCGAGCTCAGGAGTGACAAAGTGTACGGTGACACCGCCTTCTTTATCTCCAGCATCCAGAGCGCGCTGGTGGGTGTGCAGCCCGGGGTACTTGGGCAGCAAAGAGGGGTGAATGTTCAATAATTGGCCCAGATAAGGCTCGATAAAAACCGGTGTGAGGATGCGCATAAAGCCCGCCAGTATTACCAGGTCGATATCGTGTTCCTGTAGTGCGCTGCACAGGGCGGCATCGAATACCTCGCGGCTGTCGTAGTCCCTGTGGTTAATGCATTTCGTTTTAATACCTGCGTTGGCGGCGCGCTGTAAGCCGGCGGCATCGGGATTATTGCTTATTACAATACTGATTCGAGCTGCTAACTCGCCGGACTCACAGGCATCGATAAATGCCTGCATATTGGACCCGGTGCCGGAAATGAGGATGGCTATATTACCCATGTTGGTGGTGCCCGCTGACTCGCTCACGAAACCAGCTCGACCTCATTGTTACCCTCTTTTATCTGGCCGATTTTCCAGGCTGAATGCCCGGCAGCATTGATTTTCTCCAGAGCGACATCGACATCGCCTTCCGCTACACAGATAACCAAGCCCACGCCACAGTTGAAAGTGCGGTACATTTCCTCACTGGCGACATTGCCCTGGCTTTGCAGCCAGCGGAACACCTCGGGCATTTCCCAGCTGCCGGTATCGATTTGTGCATTGCAGTTATCCGGAAGGACGCGGGGAATGTTCTCCAGCAGGCCGCCGCCGGTAATGTGCGACAGTGCCTTGACTTTAACCTGGGTAAACAGGTCCAACATGGCTTTTACATAGATGGTGGTGGGGGTGAGCAGGGCCTCGCCCAATGTCGTGTCGCCCATGGTTTGATTGAGGTCAGCAGCGCTGACTTCCAGTATTTTGCGAATAAGAGAGTAGCCGTTGGAGTGTGGGCCGCTGCTGGCGATGCCGATAAGTGCATCACCTGCAGTGACGGAGCTGCCGTCGATTATGGCAGATTTCTCCACTACGCCGACGCAAAACCCCGCCAGGTCATAGTCTTCGCCTTCATACATGCCGGGCATTTCGGCGGTTTCTCCTCCCACCAGCGAGCAGCCGGACAGTTCGCAGCCGCGACCAATGCCCTCTACCACATCGACGGCTGTATCCACATCGAGGGCGCCCGTGGCATAGTAATCGAGAAAAAATAGAGGCTCGGCACCGGTCACAATGAGGTCGTTAACGCACATGGCGACCAGGTCTATGCCGATGGTGTCATGTACGCCCATTTGCATGGCCAGGCGCAGTTTGGTTCCAACACCGTCGGTACCCGAAACCAGTACAGGTTGCTTGTAACCTGCGGGAATTTCACACAGGGCACCAAAGCCTCCCAGGCCCCCCAGTACTTCTGGTCGACGGGTGCGTTTGGATATGCCTTTTATCCGCTCTACCAAAGCATTTCCCGCGTCGATATTGACGCCGGCATCTTTGTAACTCAGGCTTGGTTTGACAGTTTCATTGCTCATAGGGTGCAAAATCCAGTCTCGCGCAGGGGCGTGTTGGGAAGGCGCGTATTCTAGCCTGATTACCATGCAAATACAGCTATCTTGGGCGAATGGACGCGGCACTTTTCCAGTACATCTGTTGTTACGCCCCCGTACTGCTACAATGCGGCCTTCGCTTATTGATATGGGGTTATTGGGTGCTGAGAGTTTCACGACAAATTATTGTTTCTCTACTTCTCGGACTGACCTTGAGTGTTAACAGCTTTGCAGCGGTAGTGGCAGATCTGTACAGCGCAGAAGTTGCGGTGGCTGATAACAGTGAGGCAGCGCTTACCGCCGGGGCCAAAGCGGCACTGTCGGAAGTACTGGTGAAAGTATCCGGCAGTACAGACGTTTTGCAAAACCCCGTACTGCAGTCTGCACTTGGCAACGCCAGAAACCTGGTGCAACAATATGCCTACACACGGCAGCAGGGAAATTCCGGAGAACTCCGGGCCAGATTTGAATTCGACGATTCGATCATCTCTGAAATGCTGGGCAAAGCAGGTGCGCCGCTGTGGACAGCAAACCGGCCATCGGTGCTGGTCTGGATGGTCATTGAGGGGCCCGCGGGGCGGCAATTTCTCAACCGAGAGTCATCCCCCGAGATGCTGTCCCGGGTGACCGAGGATTTCGCCAGGAGAGGAGTGCCCGTCCAGTTTCCCCTGTATGACCTGAATGATACGGCGATGATCTCTGCCGATGAAGTCTGGCGACTCAATGCAGCTTCCCTGTCCGGCGCCTCCCAGCGCTACGGTGTGCAACATATACTCGCAGGCCGCCTGGCGATATTGTCAAACGGCAGTTGGGTGGGCGACTGGAGCTATCTGGCTGATAATTCAAGAATAGACCGCTCTATACGTGTGGGCGACCCGGAGGCATTTCTGCAGGCGGGAGTCTCCCTGGTTGCAGAGGCAATGTCGGCAAAGTATGCGGTGGCTCCCTCTACCAGCGCGTCGGAGGGCGTCAAGGTATTGGTCAGCGGCGTTTCGAACTACAGCGACTATGCTGGCATTGTGGTGTGGCTGGAGGGGCTGGAATTAATTGAGGTTGCCAATGTTGAGCAGATACGCGGAGACACCATTCAACTAAACCTGGTTGCCCAGGCTGACGCCGGGCAACTGGCCGCTATTATAGAGCTGAACAAGCGCCTGCTGCCGGTTCGCTCAAGCGACAGCGACATACAGCTGAGTTACCAATGGCAGAAATAATCCCCCCGTCAACCGACTCTGCATCCGATGGCGACAACCCAATAAACCGTTGGCCACTGGTGTTGGCCTCCCTGCTGTTTTTTGGCCTGCTGTTTTATCTGCTACAGCCTATCCTGCTGCCCTTTGTTCTCGGCGCCTTGATTGCTTATCTGGGCGACCCTCTAGTGGACGCTTTGGAGCGCCGCCAAGTTAATCGCACACTGGGTGTGGTGCTTGTTTTCATTCTGTTTTTCACCCTGGTGATAGCGGGTGTTTTGTTTATGGTGCCACTGATACTGGATCAGTTGGACGCTTTGATTCGCAAAATACCTGCCGCCTACCAATGGCTGACACAGGTGCTGGCACCTTGGCTGCAAGAGCGCCTGGGCTTGCCCGAGGGAACGCTTCCCCAAATGGATTGGTCCAGCCAACTTGCCGATAACTGGCAATCCCTGGGCAAAATGATGGCGCAGACCGGTAAGAAATTGACCGGCTCCGGGGCGGCCATACTGATGGGCCTGGCAAGTCTGGCCCTGGTGCCTGTAGTCGCTTTTTACCTGATGCGTGACTGGGACATCCTGATGGACAAAATGCTCAGGATGATGCCCATGGCGTGGCAGGAGCGTACATCTTCCATCGTGGGGGAGGCCGATGAGGTTGTCGGGGCCTTTATGCGTGGGCAGTTTATCGTCATGTGCGCCCTGGGGGTTATCTACGGTACCGGCTTGTGGATGATAGGCGTGCAACTGGCGCTGTTGCTGGGTTTGATTGCGGGGCTGGCCAGTTTAGTCCCCTACCTGGGATTTATTGTGGGCGTAGTTTCCTCACTTGTCGCCGCCTATTTTCAGTTTCACGATTGGAGCGTATTGTTGTGGGTGGTGGTTGTATTTGGTGTAGGACAGGCGGTAGAGAGCATGCTGTTGACGCCAATTCTGGTGGGTGATCGAATCGGTCTTCACCCGGTAGCGGTGATCTTTGCATTGATGGCCGGCAGCCAGATTGCCGGCTTTATAGGCATTGTGGTGGCTCTGCCAGTGGCTGCGGTGATAACCGTATTTGCACGGCATGGCATGGACTACTATCGCGCCAGCGACATCTATTGGCACGAGGGAGATGAAGATCGCAGGAGAGGCAGTGAGTGATGCACCCACAGCAACAACTAACGCTGAATGTGCAGCTGCGGGACGATGCCACTCTGGAAAATTATCTCTGCGCATCGTCTAATCTGGCTCTGCTGAAGGCTGTAGAGGAGCAACTGAAGCCACAGGGCGAGCCGATTATTTATATTTATGGCCCGGCCGATGCCGGGAAGTCACATTTGTTACAGGCGGCTTGCCACCTGGCGCAGGCGACGCCTGTTCTCTATCTCCCCCTGTCTGAACTCGCTAATTACTCCCCGGAGGATGTTTTACAGGGCGTGGAGTCTATGGGCCTGGTCTGCCTGGATGATGTCCACACGGTAATGGGGAACGATGCCTGGGAGCTGGCTCTATTTCATTTTTTTAATCGGGCCCGGGAGCACAACTGCCGTTTACTGGTCAGCGCGACCGCCGCTCCGCGAGAACTGCAAGTAAAACTGGCCGACCTGCGATCAAGGTTATCCTGGGGTATCGTGTATCAGCTCGAGCCCATTAATGACGAGGACAGGCAGGCTATATTGTGTTTTCGGGCTGCCAGGCGGGGACTGCAGTTATCTTCTGAAGTGTCCCGCTATATCACAGACCGTGCCCCACGCGCCCTGTCCCAGTTGTTGGAACTGCTGGATACGCTGGATACAGCATCCCTTGTGGCGCAGCGTTCGCTGTCTATTCCTTTTGTGAAGAAGGCATTGGGCTGGTAAGCGGCAGAGTTCAGCCTGGGTTCGTGTCTATCTCGAAAGTGTCCGCATCCAGATGGCAGGGGAACTTCTCGCGATACTGCCGCAAGTCCCTGCCGTTCAATACCCACTGCGCAGCGCCTTTGTTGTCTTTCATATCCCCAATAATTACACCATCCCCGGCGATTGCCAGGCTGTCACCGCAGTACGCAAGACCATTTGCATCGCTGCCAACCCGGTTTACTCCAATCACACAGGCCTGATTTTCGATGGCCCTGGCGATGAGTAGCTGGCGCCAGTGATTGCTGCGCACGGCAGGCCAGTTGGCAACATAGAGCAGCAGGTCGTAGTCGTTTCGATTACGGCTAAATACCGGAAATCGCAGGTCATAGCAGACCTGCAAATTGATTCGCCAGCCCCGCCAGGGGATAACTACGCGTTCCCTTCCCGATTGATAGCGTTCATCTTCGCCGGCCATACGAAATAAATGACGTTTATCGTAAAACTGAATTTGATCAGACGTGGCAAATAGCAGCCGGTTGAACACGCCATTGTCCTGGTTTACAGCAATACTGCCGGTCACCGCACAGTTGTAGGTTTGGGCAAGCTGTTTCAGCCACTGCTCTGTTGCCCCGCCAGGGGGCTCAGCATTATTCACAGCGTTCATAGAGAACCCGGTGGTAAACATTTCGGGCAGTACAATCAGGTCTGTGGGGGTGTTTAGTGAGGCGATAATGGATTCAATCTGGCGTCTATTATCTTGCGGATTCTCCCAGGCGAGCTCGCATTGGATAAGCGTGACGGCTAAATCTTCCAGGGCTAAATTTTGCATAGGATCGCCGCCGCCTGCAACAGAACGTCGTCATTTTTAGCGAAGCAAAAGCGCAAATATGTTTGTTTCGGCGGATGTTCGTAAAAAACAGAAATAGGGATAGAGGCAAGCTTATGCTCACAGGTCCAGTCCCGGGCCAGCTTCGAATCCGCTTCAGTGCTTATCGCACTGTAATCCAGCAGTTGAAAGTAGGTGCCGGCGCTGGCTGTGATCTTAAATCGCGAGTTTTCCAGGGCCTTGCAAAACAGGTCTCGCTTGGCCTGGTAAAAGGCAGCCAGCGTTCCCGGATAATCGGGTTCATTTTTCATGAACTCTGCCAGGGCGAGCTGGATTGGGGTCACGGCAACAAAGGTAACAAACTGGTGCACCTTGCGCAGTTCTGCTGTGAGTGCAGGGGGTGCCACGCAATAGCCGGTTTTCCAGCCAGTCACGCTGTAGGTTTTGCCAAAGGAAAATATAGCAAAACTGCGGGCTCGCAGGCCAGGCAGCTGTAGCACGCTATTGTGTTCCGCTCCATCGTAGACCAGGTGCTCGTAGACCTCATCGCTGATCACCAGCAGATTGTGTTTTTCGGCTAAGCGCTCCAACTCATGCAAGTCTTCCAGCGGCAGGGTGCTGCCGCTGGGATTGTGGGGCGAATTGATAATAATCATGCGGCTGCGGGCGGTAATGGCCGAGTTTACCCTCTCCCAGTCGATCGAAAAATTTCCCTGTGACAGGGGCAAGTGTACGGTAATGCCGCCAGCCAAGGTTATTGAGGGCTCATAACTGTCGTAGCAGGGGTCAAAAACAATGACCTCATCCCCAGGATTGATACAGGCGGCAATGGCGCAAAATATGCCCTCTGTTGCGCCTGGCACCACAGTTATTTCTGTATCCGGGTTGCAGCTAATGCCACGGTATTGGTGGAGTTGCAGGGCAATTTTCTCACGCAATGTCGGCATGCCGGTCATTGGGGCATATTGATTGTGTCCATCCATCACGTGTTTTGCCACCGATTCTCGCAGCGCTTTGGGGGCATCAAAATCGGGAAATCCCTGGGATAAATTCAGCGCGTCATGCTCGGCCGCGAGTGCAGACATGGTGGTGAATATCGTGGTGCCTACCCGGGGCAATTTACTTTTCAGATTGAGAATATCAATACCCCTCAATAAACGGTTCACCGATGGCAGCCACTTCGGGGCCACCAAACACCATCTGCGTGTTTTTCATAGTAACTGTGAATACGGGTTTTTTGGGTAGCCCAAGGCTGCGCAATTCGAGAGCCAGCGGGTGCTTGTCGCCTATTTCGGGCATTTTCCCGCCCAGAGAAAACGTCATCCCGCTACCACTGCTGGTGCCATAGGTTTTCCAGGCGTGGCCGCCGCGTATTGCCAGGGACGCGGCTCGCTGTTCTTTAATTTCGGTGCTGCCGCCTGTTTTCGCCCAAATGCTATAGATCAATTCACCCTCGTCGATAAAGCAACCCGACGCCAGGTGCTCGCCAAAATCAAAGTCGATTTGTGATGGCCATTTTGGAAACCCCCAGATAAAGCGCCCACCGTGGGTGGTGAATTCCTGGTCTACAGGCATTCGGTAGACGTAATTACCCAGTGAGTTATTAGCCAGACGCTTCAGTGTGCCAAAGAAGGGGAGGGGCTTTTTCTCATCCGGCGTCAACACCGGAAAAATAATTGCCCCCTCGTTGTAGTTGCCTAGCGGATTGACCCGATAGTCCACGCACAGCAGTTGTACAATCGCCTTGCCGGGAAATAACTCAACCACCCTGAAACCGGAGTCCGCTATCATCGCCTGGGCGGCTTTAGAATCGACCAGAAAGGCATTCATCATCATGGATGCGTCGTTAACCACCAGAGGCAAGTTGATGGGCTTGCCATCAATCAGGTAGCTCTTCTCGTCGAGCTTTTCACAGACCGTATCTGTATACCGCCCATCGACGGGCGGCTCTTCAAAATTTGATCCGGTGGTCTTCATAGCTGTGTATCCAACGGCATCTCCGTGCTGTTTTTTATTTCAGTCACAGCCATATGGGAGTGCAGTTCCCTGATCTCGGGGCTTTCCGTGAGCGTATTCCTGACGAAGGCCTCGTAGTGTCGAATGTCCTTGGTCACTATTTTTAACATATAGTCCCAGATGCCGGTCATGGTATAGCATTCAATCACTTCCGGGTGGCGCACGATTTCACGCTCGAAGGCCTCCAGATTCTGCCGGCCAGTGCTGGTGAGGTTGATCGTGGCGAAAACCACAACCTCCATTCCCAGTGCGGCCCTGTCCAACAGGGCAACCCTCTCTTTGATAACCCCATCTTGTTCCAGGCGATTGATTCGACGCCAGCAGGGAGACTGGGAAATGTTTATGCGCTCGGCGATGGCAGCGGTGCTGAGACTGGCATCCTTTTGCAGCATTTTGAGTATTTCTATATCCTGTTTAGCCAGTTTCTGAGTCAAAATAGCCTCGCTTGTCTATCTCATCGAATAATTTATGCACATATAGCCATAATACTGGGTTAAATAAAATAATAATGCCTATAATTTTAAGTAATAATTCCCTCTTCAAAATTCCGGTGGTCAGTCATGAGCAAAGCGTCAACCCAAGCCAGGCCGAAGGTCTCTCTCGACGATAAATATGCACTGGACACCACCCGTGCCTATATGACGGGTATCGAAGCACTTGTTCGCTTGCCTATGCTGCAACATCAGCGCGATCAACAGCGTGGGCTCAATACGGCAGCCTTCATCTCCGGTTATCGAGGTTCACCACTGGGCACCGTCGACCAGGCCATGTGGCGGGCCAAGCCCTGGCTGAAAAAGCACAACGTCTTTTTTCAGCCGGGCGTAAACGAGGACCTGGCGGCGACCTCCGTATGGGGTAGCCAGCAAACCAATTTATTTGAAGGCGCCAAATACGACGGTGTGTTTGGCATGTGGTACGGCAAGGGCCCGGGTGTAGACCGCAGCATGGATGTAATCAAACACGCCAACGCCTTTGGTACGTCGAAGTATGGCGGTGTACTGGCGGTGGCTGGGGATGACCACGCTTGTAAATCGTCTACCTTGCCCCATCAGTCTGAGCATATGTTTATCGGCGCTTCTGTGCCGGTGCTGTGCCCCTCAAATGTACAGGAAGTGTTGGACCTGGGTATCTATGGCTGGGAGCTTTCCCGCTATAGCGGTTGCTGGGTAGCGATGAAGGCAATTACCGAGAATATGGACTCGGCGATCTCGGCAGATATCGATGCCAACCGTATTCAAATTGTTCTTCCCGAAGACTTTCAAATGCCGGAGGGTGGCGTGCACGGCCGCTGGCCCGACAAGTCGCTGGAGCAGGAGCTGCGGCTGAACAAATACAAGATCTACGCCGCGCGCGCATTCGCCCGGGCAAACAAGCTGAATCGTATTGTGATCGACAGCTCGAACCCACGCTTTGGCATTGCCACCAGTGGAAAGTCCTACCTGGATGTTATGCAGGCGCTGGACGATATGGGTATCACAGAAGCGATTGCGGCGGAGATAGGCCTGCGGGTCTACAAAATTGGCATGAGCTGGCCATTGGAGCCCGATACCACGCATGAGTTTGCCGATGGCCTGGAAGAAATACTGGTGGTGGAAGAAAAGCGCTCCATTATCGAAGACCAGCTTATGGGGCAGCTGTATAACTACCCGGTGAAGGCGCGTCCGCGTGTTTTTGGCGAGTTCGATGAAAACGGCGCAGACCTATTGCCCAATGTATCGGAACTGACGCCGGCAATGATAGCTCTGGTTATCGCACAGCGAATAGGACGGTTCTATAACTCTGAAACCATGAGCCAGCGGGTCAAGTGGATTGAAGAGAAGGAAGCTTCCCTGGCGATACCTCGAGAGAGCATCGAGCGCGTGCCGCATTTCTGCTCTGGTTGCCCGCATAATACATCGACCAAAGTTCCCGAAGGTAGCCGCGCCATGGGTGGCATTGGTTGCCACTATATGGCGACCTGGATGCCAGATCGGGAAACCTATACTTTCTCCCAGATGGGTGGAGAGGGTGCTGCCTGGATAGGGCAGTCGCAGTTTACCGAGACCAAACATGTGTTTCAGAATCTGGGAGACGGTACTTACTTTCACTCGGGTGTTTTGGCAATACGCGCCGCTGTCGCATCCGGGGTAAACATTACCTACAAAATTTTATACAACGATGCGGTGGCCATGACCGGCGGGCAGCCCATAGACGGTCACCTCAGTGTCGAAGACCTGATCTCCCAGGTGAGTGCCGAGCGGGTCAGGCGTATCGCACTAGTTAGTGATAACCCCGATAACTGGCGCGGACAGTTTCACAGTGTCTCCGGCTATACGCTTCATCACCGGGATGAGTTGGACGTCTTGCAGAAGGAACTGCGTGAATACCAGGGTACTTCGGTCATCGTATACGAGCAGACTTGCGCTGCGGAGAAACGTCGGCGCCGCAAGAAGGGTCTGCTTGAAGATCCTGCCAAGCGCCTGTTTATCAACGATGTGGTGTGCGAAGGCTGTGGTGACTGCAGTTTAAAATCCAATTGTCTGTCGGTGCTACCCAAGGAAACTGAACTGGGCCGCAAGCGTAAAATTGACCAGAGTGCCTGTAATAAAGATTACAGCTGCGCCAAGGGCTTTTGTCCCAGTTTTGTAACGGTAGTAGGTGGCAGTTTGAGGAAGCCCTCTGTTGCAATGAATGACACCGCCATTGTTTTTGATCCATTGCCAGAGCCGACTTTGCCCTCGGTGCAACGCCCCTGGAATATTGTGGTGACTGGCGTGGGCGGCACAGGTGTGCTGACGATTACCGCACTGGTTGCCATGGCTGCCCATATCGAAGGTAAGGGCTGTGCCACCTTGAACCAAACGGGATTAGCGCAGAAATTCGGTGCTGTGGTGAGTCATGTGCGAGTTAGCGCGGCGCAGGACGATATCATGGCCGTGCGAATTCCCGCCGGCGAAGCAGATTTGCTATTGGGTTGTGACATGGTCGTGACATCGACCTACGACTCGCTGGGTAAGGTAGCCCAGGGCCGTACCCATACAGTAGTCAACGAACAAGAAGTGCCAACATCTGCTTTTATCCTGGATCCGGATGCGAAGTTTCCCACCGCGGCAATGAAGGAAAAAATTATTGCGGAAGTGGGTGAGGCGGGCTGCCATTTTATTAATTCCACGGCTATCGCCACCAAGCTGCTCGGTGACTCCATCGCCGGTAACCTTTTTCTACTGGGCTTCGCCTGGCAGCGCGGCCTGGTACCCGTATCGTCGGATGCACTGGAGCAGGCGATTGAGCTAAACGGCGTGGCCATCGAGTTCAACAAGCAGGCTTTCCTGTGGGGAAGACGCTGCGCAGACCAACCGGAGAAAGTGATGCAGTTGGTCGACCTGGGTAGTTCGGAAGTGAAGTCGCCTCCTACGCTTGAAGAAATTATTACCGATCGAGTAGAGCGCCTGACTGCGTTCCAGAATAAGCGCTATGCCCGCCTGTACAAGAAGCGAATGGATAAGCTGTGTGCCAGGGACCCCAGGGCGAAAGAGCAAAATTCTATCAGCATGGCCGCCGCACGAAACCTGTTTAAGCTAATGGCCTATAAAGATGAGTACGAGGTTGCCCGCTTGTATACCGATGGTAATTTTCTGCGCAAAATAGAGGCGCAATTCGAAGGTGATTACGAGCTGCGCTTTAATATGGCGCCACCTTTATTTAGCAAACGTGATCCCGGCACAGGGCATTTACTCAAGAGTGAGTTCGGGCCCTGGATGATGAAGTCTTTCAAGTTTTTGGCCAGACTCAAGTTCCTGCGTGGTACTGCGCTGGACGTCTTTGGCTATAGCGCGGAGAGAAAACAGGAGCGAGCGGATATCGCCGAGTACGAAGCCTTGTTGAATAGTGTGTTTGATGGCTTGACCGACGATAACTATCAGCTGGCGGGAGAGCTGGCCGAGCTGGCATCAAAACTACGTGGCTACGGTCATGTTAAAGATCGCAATCGGGAAAAACTGGCGCTACAGCAAGACACGCTTCTGTCCCGCTTTCGGGGCGAGGAAGACCTGGCGGTTGTGAAAATATTTCACGCGGCCTGAACAACAGTAAATATAAGCAGTTCTCAGCGAAAGGTCATCCCCGCGAAGACGGGGGGCATACAAACAAAGGATAAGTGAATGAGTGTTTTTTCCAACCCGGCTTTTGACAAGCATGAATTAGTCTCGTTTCATTCGGATGAAAAGTCCGGCCTGCGCGCCATTATCGCCGTGCATAATACTACTCTGGGCCCCGGTGTCGGAGGCTGCAGAATGTACCCCTATGCCAGTGATGCCGACGCCCTGCATGATGTGTTGCGCCTTTCTCGTGGCATGACCTACAAATCGGCTCTGGCAGGCCTGCCACTGGGCGGTGGTAAGTCGGTCATTATTGGCGACCCACATACACAGAAAAGTCGTGCACTGATGGAGGCCATGGGCGATTTTGTTAACTCCCAGAGCGGGCGATACGTCGCGGCCGAGGACTCCGGCACCGGTGTTACCGACATTCGAACTATGGCCGGGCGTACTCCCTACGTCAGTGGTCTGGAGGACAATGAGCACGGCGGCGACCCCTCTCCCAGCACCGCGTTGGGTGTGTATCTGGGTATGCGAACGGCGGCAAAGCATCGCCTGGGAGTGGGTTCGCTGAGTGGCCTGTCTGTGGCAATACAGGGTCTGGGGCATGTTGGGTTCTATCTGGCCCGCTATCTGGTGGCTGACGGTGCCACGGTCTATGGCGCCGATGTAAATCGCGCAAACCTGGAGAAAGCGGTTAAGGAATTGGGTGTAAAAGCGGTCGGTGTCAGTGAAATACTCTCAATGGAAGTGGATATTCTGGCGCCCTGCGCCATGGGTGCTGTTCTGAACGATGAAAGCATTCCGTGTATTCGCGCTGGCATTGTAGCCGGGGCTGCGAATAACCAACTCGCCACGGTAGATGATGGCTTAAACCTGGAGGGAAGAGGCATTCTTTACTGCCCCGACTTTCTCATCAACGCCGGTGGCATTATTGATGTACACCACCAGCGTACAGGCTCTGGTGAGGATGTGAAGCGCGAGCATATTGAGCGTATCGAAATCACCCTGGCAGAAGTGCTGCGCAGGGCGGATGAAAACCACGGCCAGACTCAGCTTATCGCCGAGAGCCTGGCGGAGGAATATTTGCACCGGGTGTCGCAGAGGCTAACTCCCTTGAAGGAAGCCTGTTAATTCGACTTGCCATTTTTGAGTTTCAATCGAGTCTGACCCCATTGAAACTAGTCGTTAAATCTCAACTCGCTGTCGTAGTTTCACAAGTTTAGCGGCAATGGTGCGGGGTATACTTTCTTCATCGTCATAATAAATAGACTAGGAAGGGAGTTATGGACCCCGCAGTAACGAATGTTGAATTAAGTGGCAAGGTCTTCATCACCGGCGCCAACGGTTTTATCGGCCGGGCGCTTGCAACACGTTGCCGTGAGTTGGGTGCCGAAGTGTCCGGCCTCGACTTTCAGGCAGATGAAGAGTGGGGTGTTGTAGCCGGAGACTTGACCAAACCAGAGCAGTGGAAGCAAGCCCTGGAGGGCGTTGATATTGTTATCCATGCGGCGGCAATTGTGTCCAATACCGCTTCAATGGATTTGGCATGGGGCATCAATGTAAAAGCCACTGCCGCACTTCTCCAGCACTGTGTTGACGCTGGCGTTACGAGATTCCTACAATTGTCCTCAGTTGCCGCCTATGGTTTTTCTGCAACGCAGGAAATTGACGAAACACAGCCGCTGCGGCCCATGGGAAACACCTACGTCGATACCAAGATTGCCAGCGAGCACATTGTACTGGCCTGCCATGGGAGTGGCGCGATGGATTGCACCGTTGTGCGTCCTGGTGATGTCTATGGTCCCGCTTCACGGCCCTGGGTAATACTGCCACTGGAAATGATCAAATCCGGAAAATTTATGTTGCCGGCCCACGGCAATGGGCTATTCAGCCCGGTTTATGTAGACGATATTGTCAACGGCATTCTGTTGGCAGCAACAAGGCCTGAGGGCGCGGGGCAGATATTCAACATCAGCGGTGGTATTACACCCACCTGCGCCGAGTTTTTTGGCTATCACGCGCGCATGGTGGAGGCAAAGCCCTTGAAAAGTATGGGAACGCGCCCAGCACGGCTGTTGGCAGAGATTGCACGAGTCGTAATTACCACTTTTGGCGGCACCACGGAATTGGGTGGCGGCACGATAGATATGTTATCGCGCAAAGCGGGCTATTCTATCGCCAAAGCGGATAGGCTTTTGGGCTACCGTCCCCAGGTCGATCTGGAGGAGGGTATGCGTCGCACACAGGAATGGGCGAACGAGGCGGGGTTGCTCTAGGCTGCGCCACTAGTCAGTTACAGCTGAGTATATCTGTTCGCGGTTCCGAAAATGTCCCCCCATATTGCCGATATCACCCTTTGGTTTTCCTCTCCATTCGGGTAGATTGTCGCTGACATATACATTCGGGTGGTGGAACTATGGTGACTTTCAACTCGCGTCCAGCGCAGCTACCAATCTGGCGGCTGCTAATTCTGTGTTTCGCAAGTCTTGGCCTATCGCTTCAGGCGTGGGCTGCACCCGATGCGCGGCAGTCCACTTTGTTAGTCAATAATTGTGCGCAATGCCATGCCCGGCCGGATACGGGGGCGCCGTTCATGGGCCGGAAAGAAGACTGGCGAGAGGCGGTGGCACGGGGTGAAGGCGCCATGTTAATCAATGTGGTGCAGGGTATTCGAGGCATGCCGCCACTGGGATACTGCAGTGCCTGTACTGAGGAGGATTTTCGGGTTCTCATTCGGATGATGGCAGGCCTGCCCGATGACTCAGCTGATAGTAAAGGAGAGCAGCAATGAAGCGCCGCACCTTTATACAAAGTACCCTCGCTGTGGGCGTGAGCGGTGCTCTGGGAACACTGCTTGGCTGTGGGCCCAGAGGAGAGGTGCCGCAATCTCCCGTAACGTTTACCCCGGGCCAGGAAATGCCCTGGATTAACTGGGCGGGCAACCAATCCTGTACTCCCAACTGGCGGGTATCACCGTCCTCGGAAGATGAATTAGTCACCGCATTAAAGGCCGCCAGGGGAGTGGTGCGTGCAGTGGGTGCCGGACATTCATTCAGTGCAGTGGTGCCCACCGACGACACTCTGATTTCAACCGATCTGCTCAGTGGCCTGGTGCGGCACGACCCCGATAAAATTCAGGCCACATTACTGGCCGGTACGCGCCTCCACGATATGGGGCCCATGCTGCAGTCCGTCGGCCAGGCGATGCCCAATATGCCTGATATGGACTATCCGGCTCTGGGCGGTGCTGTTGCCAACTCGGTGCATGCGACAGGTACAAGTTTTGGTTCCATGAGTTCCTATGTCACCGGCTTGAAGCTGGCAACTGTTTCAGGGGAGTTACTGGAGTGCAATGCGGAGAAAAACCCGGAGATTTTCCAGGCTGCCAGAACCTCAATCGGTGCCCTGGGCATTACCTCTGAAATAACCCTGCAAAATCTTCCATCCTATGATCTCACCGAAGTGAATCGCATTGAAAAATTTGAAGATGTCTTTGCTGATATGGAGGCGCGCTGCAAAGCGCACCGGCATTTTGAATGTTACCCCATTCCTTATTCTACCCTGTGTATCACGGTGGCTACCGATATTGCCAAACCCGGTGATAAAACGATAGGAGAGGATGACCCACAGGCGGTCAATACCTTGCGAACTGTTTTCGATGCCGTGTCGTGGGTGCCGGTAGTAGGTGAAGGTCTTTACGAAAAAGTATTGACTGCCGCCATGGGCGATGCGGCCGATGTAGTTCGCACCGGCCCCTCCTACCAGGTTTTCCCTCATGTGAGGATAGTACGATTCAGGGAGATGGAATACACCGTGCCCGCCGAGGTCGGCCCGGCTTGTATGCGAGAAATTCTGGGCACCATTAGAGACAGGAATATTCCTCTCAGCTTTCCCATTGAATATCGCTATGTGAAAGCAGATGATATCTGGCTGTCCATGTTCGAGGGACAGGACGGCTGTTCCATCTCCATTCACCAGTTTGGTGATCTTGACTACAAGGCTGTGTTTGCCGAGATTGAACCCATTTTCTGGAAGTACGGGGGGCGTCCCCATTGGGGCAAAATTCACACACTGGGCGCTGAGCAACTCGCCCCGCTGTACCCACGCCACTGGCAGGACTTTCAGGAAGTGCGCCGGGAACTGGACCCCCGGGGGCAATTGATGAACGCTCACTTGAAAGATTTGTTTGGAGTCTGACTATGTTCACAAGACGTAAATTGTTGTTGGCCACGGGTGGCCTTGCCGCTGTTGCCGCTATCGCCAGGCCCTCGGATAAAGGGGGCGCGCACAACGACTATTTTGCGGGAGTAAATAAGACACTTCGCGCCGCGGGTATAGATACACCGGTGTTGATTATCGATCTCGACAGGCTGGACCGAAATGTTGACAGGGTGATGCAATCAGTCGCCAGCGATCCGGCGAAAACCTATAGGGTGGTTGCCAAGTCGATTCCCAGCCCTGAATTAGTTGATTACGTTGCACAGCGAGCCGACACAAAAGCGCTGATGGTATTTCATCGCCCCTTTTTGCAAGCCATGGCGCGTTTAAATCCGCAGGCTGATATTTTGATGGGCAAGCCCATGCCTGTGGCGGCGGTACGTACATTCTACGCAAGCCCCGTGGGTGATTTTGACCCGGAACGACAACTACAGTGGTTGATTGATACTACCGACAGGTTGAACCAGTATCTCGAATTGGCTAAGTCTCACGGGATTAAGATGCGAGTTAATTTAGAACTGGATGTGGGCTTACATCGTGGTGGCTTTATTGCGGGAGAAGAACTGGCGCAAGCACTGGCGATTATCGAAGCTAATCCACAACAATTGGAATTTTCCGGCTTTATGGGTTACGACGCCCATATGATGGGCTTGCCACAATTTCTGGCCGATAAAGAATTGCCAAAAGTGAAGGCCAAATATGCTGCCTGTGTGCAGCAACTCAAGGAAGGTTTTCCCGATCTGGTAAGGGCCGATACTTGTTTTAATGGCGCTGGTAGCCCGACCCTTCGATATTATGAAGGCGATACAGTCGTAAATGATTTGTCGGCGGGCTCCTGCTTGATGAAACCAACACATTACGACCTGCCTATTCTGGAGGACTTTGAACCCTCGGCATTTATCGCCTCACCTGTACTGAAGCATTTACAAGGCAGCCGCTTACCTGCGCTGGAATGGACCGGGCCATTGCTGCGTGGTTGGGATCAAAACCAGACGCAAATGTTTTTTTGCTACAGCGGGAACTGGTTGGCGGAAAATGAATCACCACCGGGTCTAAGTCCACACTTTGCCTACGTCAGCTCCAATCAACAGGGCTACAGTGGCTCGGATTCTGTAGAACTGCAGGTAGATGATTTTATCTTCCTGCGCCCCACTCAGTCGGAAGCCGTGCTGCTGCAGTTTGGCGATTTAGTCTTAATACGCGGAGATCAGATAGTTGATCGTTGGCCTGTGCTGCCGGTCGGCGTATGAACTGCCGTAGGCAGAGGCAGTAGCAGAAATGATCTGGATGGTAGTATTGCCAGCATGTTCTTGACAGGAAGTTCTCAGTAATTCAACACAGAGGTAGTGTATGTCGATAATACGAATAGCCATACTTGCACTAAGTGCCCTTTTGGTTTCCTTCAGCGGCCTGACTTTTGCGCAAACGCAGCCAAACATTGTGTTTATGCTGGTAGATAATTTTGGCTATGGCGACCTGGGATCCTACGGCGGCGGTGTGATTCGCGGGGTGCCGACGCCCAGGCTCGATCAATTGGCGGCGCAAGGAATACGCCTTACCAACTTCAATGTGGAGCCGGAGTGTACGCCTTCGCGCTCCGCCCTGCTGACCGGGCGTATGCCGGTTCGCAGTGGCACCTCTGCTGTCGAACTTATGGGCGGGCTGCAGGGGATGACGCCCTGGGAATATACCCTCGCCGAATTGTTGGCCGATAAAGGCTATGTCAGTGCGGCCTTCGGTAAGTGGCATCTCGGAGATATCCAGGGTCGCTACCCCACTGACCAGGGCTTTGATGAGTGGTATGGCTTTCCTCATTCCAGCAATGCACCTCTGCGGGAATTGCAACCGGGCTACGATGTAAATCTGGTTGGCCCGGATGGCCTTTATGCAGGAAAAAAAGGGGCCGAAAGTAAGCGGGTAGGTGATTACGACCTGGC
>JADFVW010000292.1 GCA_015222725.1 Pseudomonadota bacterium
GCCATGCCGAAACTGGCCCAGACCCTCTCCGAGGCCCTGCCCGCCACCCACTTTATTCGCCTGATTCGCGGTGTGGTGTTGCGAGGCGCGACAGCTTCGGATTTGAGCGGTGACATCATCTGGCTTTTGGGGTTTACAGCGATTATTCTGTTTGTCTCCGCGAAGCGCTTCGACAAAACGCTGGATTAATAATCTGGAGGTATTAATGGGGTCTATCAATGGGGACAGGCTATTGATTCAACAGCGAACCCGCCGTTTTATGTGTCCCGCCACTCTGTGCGTACTCACGCTGCTTACCGCCTGCAGCGAGCCGCCCCCCGTTGCCGAAGTGGCGGTTCGTGTTGTCGTTACGCCAGCCATGCAAGACGATGTCATCATTTACGGTGACTATGTTGGGCGCACCGAGGCCTCCAAGCGGGTGGAAGTGAACGCCAGAGTCAACGGGTTTTTGGAGGATATTGCCTTCGTAGACGGGGGCGTGGTTGCAAAGCGCGGCACGCTGTACCGCATCGACCCGGATCCCTACCAGGCGGTCGTAGACAGGGCAAAAGCTACCCTGGACAGCCGCCAGGCCGCACTGGATAAATTCCGCCGCGACGTCGCCAGGATAAAACCGCTGTTTGAAGAGGACGCTGCAAGCCAGCTCGATTACGACGATTCAGTGGCCAATGTGCAGCAGGGAGAAGCGGCGTTGGCGGAGGCCAGGGCCGACCTGAAAAAGGCCCAGTTAGAGCTCGACTATACCGAGATTAAATCACCCATAGCTGGCATGATTGGCGAGTCCCGGGTGGATGTGGGTGCGCTGATCAAAGCCAGTGACACAGTGCCGCTTACCACCGTCAGCCAGATCGACCCTATTAATGTCTACTTCGCCATGTCTGCACTTGATTACCTGAATGCCAGGCGCCGGGTGCGCTCCCGCTACGAGGACCAGAAGTCCGAACGGGAAGGCAGGGCGCTCGAAGGCAAGGTAAGTATTACACTGCCCGACGATAGCCAGTACCGCTTCAAAGGGGTGGTGGGTTTTACTTCCCCCCAGATCAACCCTGAAACAGGCACCTTTGCCATTCGCGCCCTGGTACCCAACCCCGACAGGGAGTTGCTCCCGGGCCAATATACCCGGGTAAAAATGCCCCTGGAAATCCGCCAGAATGCGCTGCTTATTCCAGAAGAGTGTATTTTGATCGAACAGGGTGGCGTCTATGTCTACGTGGTTCTTCCCAATAACCGGGTGGAGCGCCGGCTGATTTTTACCGGCAGCATTGTCGACGGAAAGATGATCGTGGAAAAGGGCCTGGAGGTGGGAGAGCAGTTAATCCTGCACGGCATCAACAAGGTGTATCACGGCTCATTGGTAGACGCCATTAATGAGGCCGAATACGAAGCTGAACTGGAAGCAGAAATACAGTCACAGATGAAGGAAACTGCCGAAGAGGAAGCCCAGGAGTGATTTCCCGCTTCTGCATCGACAGACCGATATTTGCGTCGGTCATCTCCATTGTAATAGTCATTGTCGGCATCATTTCGGGGCTGTCTCTGCCCATTGATCAATACCCCAATATTACCCCCCCGGCCGTCACCATCAGCGCGAGCTTTCCCGGTGCAACTGCAAATAGCGTGGCAGATTCCGTCGCAGCACCGTTGGAAAAGGAGCTGAACGGTATTCCCAATATGTTGTACATGGAGTCCAACAGTAAAAATAGCGGCAGCGCAGTTGTCACCGTGACCTTTGAAGTGGGAACCAACCCCGACCTGGCGGCAGTCGACGTGCAAAACCTGGTGAAACTGGCGGAGCAGGATCTGCCGGTAGATGTGCTGGACGAGGGTGTGATTGTTGAAAAAATGGCCAACGTTGAGCTGATGAAAATTGCCATTCGATCGGATGACCCAAAGTTCGACGAGGTTTATCTCAGCAACTACATGAGTATCAACATTAATGACGAGATGAAACGTATCCCGGGCGTGGGGCGCACCCGGAACAACGGCGGCAGACGTTACTCCATGCGCATCTGGTTAAAGCCCGATCGCATGGCCGCCTATAGCTTAACCACTAACGATGTCATGGCCGCCGTACGGGAACAAAATGCCGCGGCGGCGGCGGGTACCATTGGCGGCCAGCCCAATGACGGAGACATTACGTTGACCTATCCGATCTCCGCCATCGGCAAGCTTTCAAGCGCCGAGGAATTCGGTGCAATTATTGTGCGCGCGAACAAAGACGGTTCGATGATTCGCATGCGGGATATCGCCCGGGTGGAACTGGGTGCCAAGGCCTACACTCGCGACTCAAGACTGGACGGTGCACCGGCAGCTGTTCTGAGCATCTATCTTCTACCCGGAGCCAATGCTCTGGAGGTGTCAAACCTGGTACGCGAAAAAATGGCTGTCGTGGAGAGAAACTTTCCCGAGGGGCTGGAGTGGCTGGTGGTCTACGACAGCGCTGAGTTTATTCAGCAATCGATTACTGAAGTCATTATCACCCTCATCGAAGCCCTGCTGCTGGTCATGCTGGTGGTTTACCTGTTCCTGCAGAACTGGCGCACTACCCTGATTCCCAGCCTGGCCGTACCCGTCTCCGTGGTGGGCACTTTTATCGCCATGCTGCTGCTGGGCTTCACTCTAAATACGGTCAATTTACTCGCGCTGGTACTGGTTATTGGCATCGTGGTTGACGATGCCATTGTAGTAGTTGAAAACGTTGAGCGGCTGATGGCGGAAGAGGGCATGGAAGCCCGCGAAGCAACCATACAGGCGATGAGCGAGTTGAGCGGTGCCCTGGTGGCGACCTCCCTGGTGCTGGCGGTGGGATTTGTTCCTGTGGCCATGCTGCCGGGCATTACCGGCATTCTCTACCGGGAATTCGCCGTAACCATTACCGTAGCGGTACTACTGTCTACCATTGTCGCCCTGACCTTGAGCCCGGCCTTGTGCGCCATCTTGATGAAGCGTGAAGCGGTGGGCAAAAAAAATTGGTTGTTCCAGAAGATAGACGACATCCTCGATAAGGGCGCTGAAAAATTCGGCACACTGGTGGGACTAACCCTGCGTTTCAGCGGCCGCACACTGCTGGTGTTCGCTCTGATGCTGGGTGTTTGCTGGCTGTTGTTTAATAAAGTGCCAGCCAGCTTTATGCCCATTGAAGACAAGGGTATGTTTTTTGTCGATATGGAGTTACACGACGGCTCAACGGTAAACCGAACCAAACCCGTGATCGAGCGGGCCGAGCGCTTTGTTATGAGCCACCCTGCGGTGGCACATGTCTTTACCCTGGCGGGCGAAAACCGCCGCTCCGGCGCCAATGAAGCCAACGGGCAGATGGAAATTATCCTCAAGCCCTGGGAGCTGAGGAAAGGCGGCGGTTACACAGTCACCAAAGTCATTGATGAGGTGCGCCAAGAGCTCGCCACCTATCCCGAAATTGTGGTGCAGGTATCACAACCCCCGGCTATCGCAGGCCTGGGATTGGGCAGCGGCGTTGACCTGGTTTTACAGGACCGCACCGGTACCAACTGGGAGGGCCTGCTGGAAGCCACCGATGAAGTTATCCAAAAGGCCAACCTGCGCCGCGAACTAACCGGCGTCGCCAGCCCGGTTAAACCAGAAACCCCCGAATTGTTTCTGGATGTGGATAGAGCCGAGGCAAAAGCCCTGGGCATTCCACTGAAAGA
>JADFVW010000293.1 GCA_015222725.1 Pseudomonadota bacterium
AAGGCGTGGGAAGTCAGCCACTGTCCTTCGAAAGGATAGGCCTCGGGCTCGATTACTTCTCCCTCACTGGCCCGGCGTACCAGGTCTACTTCGATGTGATTGCGCAGACCCGTGCGGCCCTCTTTCATGGTGGCTGTTCCCATTTCGCCGATTGGGATAATGCGCAGGCTTATCACTTCCGGGAAATAGTCCAGCATGGTCTTCTCTATAAGCGCTGTGTCCATGCCGGAACTATCCGCGACGGCCGACAGAGCCAGGGGAGAATGTGCCGCTGCGTTCAGGCGCTCGCCAAGGTGAATGAATAGCTGTCCTACATTGGCTGCTTGCTGGGTGGCGTAAGACTGGGCGGCGCGCTCTACCACGGACTGCTGCAGCGCTGGTTCACGGATGGCGATCAGGTAGGTAAACCCGAGGATGACAGGCAATAGCAGCGTCAGCATTGCCATTGCCACAATTTTGTAGAGGGCATTCCCCTTGGCCGCTATCCCCTTTGGGTCGCTGGCGGCCTTCTTCTTTTTCTTAGGTTTTAGCATGTAGCCCAGGTATACCGCTTATTGTTATTGCATGATATTACGCGTCGGATGTTTGTGAAATGCGCGATATGGTTATTTTTCTTGGTTTTCGCTGTTATTGGCGCATATCCGGGCGCCAATCAGCGCTATTATCTGTCGGGCGATACTTGCCTTGGTGGCCCGTGGCAATACCTGCTCCCCTGACGGCCAAATGACGGTCACTTCATTGTCATCACTGTTAAAACCAATACCCTCGTTAGAGACATCGTTGGAAACGATCATATCGAGCCCCTTGCGCTGCATTTTTTCCCGGGCGTAGGGCACAACATCATTGGTTTCTGCGGCGAAGCCCACGGTAAAGGGTCGGGGGTCACCGCCGGCAATGGTTGCGACTATATCCGGGTTGCGCACCAGATCGAGGGAGATGTGTTCCGGCCCTTTCTTTATCTTTTGGGTTTGGATATCGGCGGGTCGATAGTCGGCGACGGCGGCGCAGGCGATGAAAATGTCGCTGCCACTGCATTGATCCAGGCACTGCTCCAGCATCTCGGTGGCGCTTTGTACATTTATTCGTTTTACATGGGCTGGTGTTTCAAGGCTGACAGGGCCGCTGATCAGGGTTGTGGTTGCACCCGCATCAACCGCTGCCCTGGCCAGGGCATAGCCCATTTTTCCAGAGCTGTGGTTTGAGATGTAGCGAACCGGGTCCAGTGCCTCGCGGGTGGGGCCGGCGCTGATGACCACCCGTCTGCCCTGTAATAGACCGCTGTCGAAGAAAGATGCTGCTCGCGCGGCAATCACCTCGGGTTGCTCCATACGCCCGGGGCCAATATCACCACAGGCCTGCTCACCTTCAGCCGGCCCAATCAGGCTGATGTCCCGCTCGATCAGTGTTTGTATGTTGTCGACACTGGCCTTGTCATGCCACATCTGCTGATTCATGGCGGGGGCCACCAATATGGGAGCGGCGGTGGCCAGCGCCACCGTGGTCAGCAGATCGTCGGCTCGGCCTGTTGCCAGGCGGGCTATCAGGTCGGCTGTGGCCGGGGCAATAAGCAGGAGATCGGCCCAGCGCGCCAATTCTATATGGCCCATGCCCTGCTCCGCCTCGCTGTCCAGTAGCTCGGTGTGTACCGGGTTGCCAGAAAGCGCTTGCAGGGTCAGCGGTGTAATAAACTGTTGTGCACCCCGGGTCATGATCACCCGAACCTGGGCGCCGAGCTCTTGCAACTGGCGAACCAGCTCGGCAGATTTATAGGCAGCGATCCCGCCACTGACGCCCAGCAGTATATTGCGATTAAATAGATGTGCCATTCATACGACCGAGTTGAGATAATAGCTGAAAGATACCATTGCACCGCAGAATTTGACACTGCGTATGCAGCCTGGGCTCAAGGAGGAGCTTATGAGTATTGCCGACTGGGCAGGTGGAGATGGACCTCGGGAAAAACTACTGGATCGCGGCGCACAGGCCTTATCCGACGCGGAGTTGTTAGCCATTTTGTTACGCACCGGGTGTCGCGGTTGTAGCGCCATGCAACTGGCGCGGGAGTTATTGGGCCACTTCAATGGACTGGGGGGCGTGCTGCGGGCAAACGCCAGCCAACTGATGGAAAAAAGGGGCGTCGGTGCGGCCAAGTACGCCCATTTGTGTGCCGCATTGGAGGTCGCCCGGCGCCAGGCTCTGGAGCCGCTGGCCTCGGGCGATGTCTTATCCAGCCCGCAACAGACCAGGCGCTTCTTGCAACATCATCTGGGGGTCCGGCAGCGAGAGGTATTCAGCTGCCTGTTTCTCGACTCCCAACATCGGCTTATTCGCTGTGATGACCTGTTCCAGGGAACCCTTGATGGCGCGGCTGTTTACCCGCGTGAGGTTGTCTCCAGGGCACTGCAATACAGTTCCGCAGCGGTAATTTTTGCCCATAACCACCCCTCCGGGGTGGCGGAACCCAGTGCGGCGGACAAGCGGATTACCCAGCGGTTGCAGGCGGCTCTGGGTTTACTGGATATTCGGGTGCTGGACCATATAATTATTGGTAGAGGGCATGAGTATTCTTTTGCCGAAGCGGGATTGCTCTAAATAGCCCTGAGCGGGCTGGGCGATGAGCTCTCAGCGAGGAGTTGGGGCTTCGTTCGCCTATGTTCTATCTGATCTATTCCTTGATATGGGGCAGATGTTCTGGTATAAAGTCGCGCTCCGCGCGGCTGGGACTCTCTTTTTGGGTCCAAAATAGCCACATTTTTTAGTTTGTCGGTATGTATTAGGAAGAGGCAAAATCATGGCAAGAGTATGTCAGGTTACGGGAAAGCGCCCGGTAACCGGAAACAATGTATCACACGCAAAAAACCGCACCCGTCGCCGTTTTTTGCCCAACTTACACCACCACCGTTTCTGGCTTGAGACAGAGAAGCGTTTTGTCAGGCTGCGCGTATCCTCCAAGGGAATGCGAATCATCGACAAAAAAGGCATCGAGGTTGTGTTGGACGAAATCCGCGCCCGCGGTGAGAAAATCTAAGCGGCCAGGGCCCTGGGAGAAATACTATGAGAGAAAAAGTAAGAATGGTTTCATCAGCGGGTACAGGTCACTTCTATACCACTGACAAAAACAAGCGAACTACACCCGATAAGCTGGAAATGAAGAAATACGATCCAGTGGTTCGTAAGCACGTGATGTACAAGGAAGGCAAGATTAAGTAACGTAGCCTGTCTTGTTCGAACAATAAAAACTCGGCTCTGGCCGGGTTTTTTTTTGCCCTGTCTATTCCCACTGGACACAGTCACTATGCCCGAATTACCGGAAGTTGAAACCACCCGCCGGGGCGTAGCGCCCTACGCAGAGGGTAAAGAGGTTATCGATGTCATCGTGCGCCAACCCCGGCTGCGCTGGCCTGTGCCAAAAGACCTGGCCGACAAGATGCGCGGCCAGAAAATCCTCAGTGTTGAGCGGCGCGCCAAATACCTGCTCTTTAACATGGAAGCGGGGACATTGATTGTGCACCTGGGCATGTCCGGCTCTCTGCGGCTTATTCGCGATGGCAGTGCGGCGCAGAAGCATGACCACATAGATATTTTCCTGCGCGGCAGCATTATTCTGCGCTATTGCGACCCCCGCCGCTTCGGTTGTTTTTTGTGGCGGGAACCGGGGGAGGAGCACGTCCTGTTGGCCCACCTGGGCCCCGAACCCCTGTCCGAAGACTTTCATGAGTACCTGCTGTACCGGCGCTCCCGGGGTAGGAAAGGCCCGGTTAAAAACTTCATCATGGACGGAAAAGTCGTTGTAGGGGTTGGTAATATTTACGCTAACGAAGCACTCTTTGGTGCTGGAATACGCCCGGACCGCCAGGCGGGA
>JADFVW010000294.1 GCA_015222725.1 Pseudomonadota bacterium
CTACACCCTTTGATCGCGAACTGTGGACGGGCATGGCGGGAATGGGCTGGACGGGTGTCACCATTGCCGAGGAATATGGGGGGCTGGGTTTCGGCTATTTGGAGCTCGCTGTCATTGCAGAGGAAATTGGACGCTCCCTGGCTCCCGTACCGTTCTCTTCTTCTTATCTGGCAGCAGAGGCAATAAAACTGGGCGGTTCCGAAGAACTCAAACAGAAATACCTGCCGGGCTTGGCATCTGGCAACCTTATCGGCACATTCGCTTTTCAGGAGCGGGTTGAACATTCTGGCTGGTCCAGTTTCACTACCAAATACCATAATGGAAAATTGCAGGGACTGAAGATTCCGGTCATGGATGGGGATATTGCCGATATTGCGGTTATTTCATGCGATGTAGGTGGACGTCGAGCACTAGCCATTGCTGACCTGCGCGATGACTCTGTCAGCAGACAGAACATTGGTGCTTTGGATTTAACGCGGGGTCTGGCTTCACTACAGTTTTCAGAATCTCCTGCGATGTTACTTGACCAAAACACCGATGGGAGTGACATCTTCGAGGACGTGCTTGATCGTGCTGCGACACTGCTGGCTTTTGAGCAAATAGGGGGCGCCGAACAATGCCTGCACGATGCCCGGGACTTTGCCCTGGAGCGCTACGCCTTCGGAAGGCAAGTGGGGTCGTTCCAGGCGATAAAGCATAAATTGGCCGACCTGTTTGTTGAAATAGAGCTCGCTCGCTCGAATGCCTACTATGCCATTTGGGCTCTGACAACCGGCGCGAGCGACTTCTCTGTTGCAACGGCTGCGGCCCACGTCGGTGCCTGTAAGGCCTATCGGCACTGCGCCCAGGAATGCCTCCATGTCCACGGTGGCATGGGCTATACCTGGGAATTTGATAGTCATCTTTTCCTCAGGCGGGCAACTGTATCAGGGCTTATGCTGGGGCAGATAAGGCATTGGAAGCATGCACTGGTGGAGCGACTGACCGAGGGGAAACACTAGATGGACTTTAATGATAATCCGGAAGAAGCGACTTATCGAGCTGAAGTGCGGGCATGGCTGGAAGCGAATGCCGAACCATTATTGCCGGGAGAGTCCGCGTCAACCGTTGAAGATGGTGACAACAATGAAATTATTGCCCTGGCGCAAACATGGCAGGCAAAGAAGTTTGATGCAGGCTGGGCCTGCCTGAGTTGGCCCAAAAAGTTTGGCGGGCGTGCCGCGAAAGGTATGCATTCCGTAATCTGGCGCCAGGAAGAGAAGCGTTTCAATGTGCCGCCTGACATTTTCCAATGCAGTGTCGGGATGACCGGCCCGACGCTTATGGCCCATGGCACTGAAGAGCAACTCGAGCGTTGGCTCCCCGCTATTGCGCGCGGTGAGGATATCTATTGCCAGCTTTTCAGTGAGCCGGGCGCTGGCTCCGACCTGTCCGCTGTGCGCACCCGCGCTAAGCGGGACGGCGATGACTGGATTATAGATGGGCATAAGATCTGGACGTCTTTGGCACAGTATGCAAATTGGGGGATTCTTGTCACTCGAACGGATTTTGATGCACCAAAGCATGCGGGCTTGACCTACTTTATTGTAGATTTGTCGTCGCCGGGTATCGAAATTCGGTCCATAAAGCAGATATCGGGCGGTGAGACCTTCAATGAAGTATTCCTATCGGGTGTTCGGGTCCCCGACGCCAATCGAATTGGCGATGTCGGTAACGGTTGGAGGGTAACGCTCACCACTTTGGCGAATGAACGCGGTGCCATCGCGGGAGCGGGAGCGGGAAAAATATCTATCGCGGGCTTGATCAAATTGGCATCACGTCTCAGCGACGATGCTGGCCCACTGATTCAGCAGGACAGCGTGAAAGAAAAGCTTGCCGATTTGTATATGCAATCAAGAGGTCTTCGATACACATCGCTGCGAACACTCTCCGCCTTGTCACAGGGGAAAAAAGCAGGTCCAGAGGGGTCGATCGGGAAGCTGGGAGCTGCGATCATGCGACAGGAAATGACAGCATTTGCCATTGAATTGCAGGGTATCGCCGGGTCTATTGATAGCCTCGAAGTGGGGGTTGAGGGCAGCACCTGGCAATCGGGGTATTTGTTTTCCCCCGCCGCCAGAATCGCAGGTGGTACCGATGAGATTCAGCGGGATATTATTGCCGAGCGGGTCCTCGGCCTGCCCAGGGAACCACGCGTGGATAAAGCTCTGCCCTTCAAGGACATTCCGATTGGGCGCTAAAGTCCTTGCCGATGACCCAGACACGATATTGAGGCACGGATTTCATGGGTGATGGCAGACACGTGCTACACTAAACAGTACTTTTGGCTCACACAAACGGTAGTCTATTTATGGAAGAAAGTGATAAGCAACTCATGGAAGCTGTGCGAACACTGCTTAGAATTACACGAATACTGCAAAGGGTATGCGATGAAAAGGGCTTTTCTCTGCAACAGTATCGAATGCTGACATGGATAGATCACAATGAAGTGACACGTCCATACACGCTGGCAGAGCAGGCAGCTGTAAGTCGGCCTGCTGTGGCAGCTCTAATAGCGGGTCTGGAAAAGAAAAAATTAATTAGGCGTGAATCGGTTGCCAAAGATGGCCGAGGCGTACATTTGAAGTCGACGCGGAAAACGAAAAAAGTAATTCGGGAGCTTGAGCTAGCGATGGTGGCAAGCCTCAAAGCTCTGTTTGGCGACTCGGTAGATGCTATATCAGTATTGGGTAGTTCCCATCAATTTGAAGAATTACTGGACAAGCAACTTCTCAAGGATATCGAGAAGGGCAAGCCAGGCAATTAAATTTGGAATGTATCTGATGGGTAGTGAACCATGAGCATAGAAAAAAATAAGCAGGTGGTACGACAAGCCTACAATGCAGTTGCAGAGGGGGACGTGGAGGGCTTTATGAGCTGTCTGACTGAAGATGCCACCTATACCTTTTTCGGTAAGCACAAGCTCGCCCGTACTTTCGCGGGCAAGGCGGACATTATGCAAAACCTTTTGCTGCCTCTGAACGAAGTCCTGGCGACAACACTTAAACTCGAGATTACAAATATGATTGGGGAAGGTGACCAGGTCGTGATGGAAGCCCTGGGCCGATCTGAGACCAGAGATGGCGGCACGTATAATAACACTTACTGTATAGTGTTCAGTTTTCGCGGTGGTAAAATAACAGCGGTGCGCGAATACCTCGATACAGAAATGGTTACTGAAGTGTTTGGGGCGTGGCAGGATGCTGGTTGATCACCCGCCGGGCATATAGGCAACTAAAGTGAGTTAGCGATCTCCTCATCATCGGCGATCTGGATTATCAGCTTGCCTTTATTTTTGCCCTGAAAAAGTTTGTTAATTATTTTCGGTGCGTTTTCCAGGCCCTTAACTATTTCGTGATGGTAGGTTATTTTCCCCTGCTTGATCCAGCGCAGCATATCGGACTCCATCTTCTTGCGCTCTTTGATGTAGTAATCCGATAGGATAAAACCCTCCATGCGTGCCCGCATTGTCAGTAGGGATAGATAATTGGAGGGTCCTGCCAGCGGAGCCTGACCAAAATTAGCATACTGTGAGATGGCTCCACAAATTATAATCCTTGCACCGATGTTGATGTGAGCCAGGGCCGCATCCAGGGTCTCTCCACCCACATTATCAAAATAGATATCGATACCCTCCGGACATTTTCGCGTCAAAGCGCGGTCAAGATTTTCCTTTTTATAGTCAATAACGGCATCGTAGCCAAAACTCTCGCGCAGAGTGCGACACTTCTTTGGGCCGCCGGCAATGCCGACTGTGCGACAACCCATTAGTTTGGCGATTTGGCCTGCAATAGAGCCTACGGCCCCGGCGGCCCCTGAGACCAGCACAGTCTGGCCGCGCTCTATTTGCGCGATATTTAGCAGCCCCACGTAAGCCGGTAAACCGGTATGACCAAGCACACTGAGCGCGGTGGTGATTGGCATGCCCGCACGGACAATATTTGATAGATTCCAGGTGTCAACCAGGCCCTTGTCATTGTAGTTGACACCCTTCGATATTGCATAGTCCTGCCAGCCGTTCAGGCCCTGTACCAGGTCGCCAACTTTGAATTTCGGGTGCCGGGATTCAACTACGCGGCTAACAGTGAATCCCCGCATAACATCGCCGATATGAACACGATCCATATAGGTGTCAACCGGTGTTGTCCATAGGCGAGCTGCAGGGTCAAGCGACAGAAAGAGATTGCGCAGGAGAAACTCTCCGCGTCTGGGTTTTTTAATGGAGCCTTCGTGCAGGGTGAAGGTGCCCTTGCCGAACTCACCGGTAGGGTATGTGGCGAGCAGGAATTGTCGGTTGACAGTTTTATTCATGATGAACTGTAGTTTCCGTCACTGGTTTGATCAACTGTAGTAGTGCTATCGTTGTTCACGAATAGCATCTGCGATGATTTCTGAGATATCCTGTATTTTCATTCCACTCGATGCCACCGGGTCTTCCAGCATGCTTAGGCAGAACGGGCAGCCGGTGGCCAGGGTGTCGGCATCGCTGGCAATCACCTGATTCGCTCGGGACTGGGCCATGGTGGCGCCGGGCTCTGCTTGGCGCCACAGTCTTCCTCCGCCAGCGCCGCAGCATTTGCTACTTTCCCTTGAGTCCTCCAGTTCAACAATCGACAAACCGGAAATCTCGACTAGCGCGTCACGGGCTGGCTGGAAAAGGCCATTGTGGCGCCCCAGGTAGCACGGGTCGTGAAAGGCGATAACGCGTGGAAGCGCCTCCAGTTTCCCCAGGCGCTGCGTTTGTACTAGCTGGTTGAGGAACTCAGTGTGGTGAATGACGTTGAACTCTCCGCCAAAATTTGGGTACTCCTTGGCGATGGCATTAAAACAGTGAGCACAGTTTACCAGTACCTGTCTGGCGCGTGACTGGCGCAGCAATTTGATAACTTTGAGTGCCTGTCGTTGAAATAGGCCTTCATCTCCCATTCGCCTGGCTGGATCTCCAGTACAGGTTTCGGCATTGCCAGCGCAGGTCCAACGCACGCCAGCCCGGTCCAGCAGGCTGGCTACAGTTTTTGCAATTTCTTGTGCTCGCGGTTCATGTCGACCGGAGCAGCCCAACCAATAAATGAGCTCCGGCGCCTCTTCCGACTGATCGGGTGGCCAACTCACTGGCCCTTCCAGTACGCCGGGCGGGTTGCGCTCGGGATCCCACATGACGCCGCGACGTGCGAGGCGTCGCAACGCATCATTATGTCCAGATTCAAACTCATCTTCATAGGCCAGACTGCGGCGCAGCTCCAAAACAGCGGTAATGGGTTCCAGTCCCACCGGGCATACGGATTCACACAGGCCACAGGAGGTGCAGGCATCGACCTCAAACCGTCTGGCAATATCAACGGGAAGTACTGTCTTGTCGCGACCGCCATTTTGCTGTAGCTGTTTCATAATAGCGGCAGGTGAGAATGCAGTGTCGGGTGCCACAGCGGGGCAGGCATCCTCACATCGACCGCAACGTGTACAGGCATCAAAGGCGAGTAATGTGGAGCAGGGGAAGTCCCGCCAGTTCCGTGGTCCCAGAGGAATGTCGCTGCTGATAATTTCGTCTTCGCTCTGCTGTGATAAATTAAACGGGGTGGGTATCGCCAGGCGCTGTTCTGGTCGAAGCAACAGCCATAGGGGCACGGCAAAAACGTGTAACAGGCGGCTGTACGGAATGATTGCAAAAAATACGGCTATCAGACTTAGGTGGAGAAACTCAAAATTTGGCCCGCGCTGTGTTAGAAAGTGGGCGAATCCGATGGTAGAGATCAGCAGGGGCGCAAAAAGCCGTAGCCCGGTTTCCCTGCTGCTGAGTTTTCGCTGTTTACGTGTGATAAATAGAAGGCGCACGCCGAGGGTCAGGCCTCCGATAATCAGAGCGGTGTTAAAGGCCCAATAAAAAACTCTCGGGATGAGCGACGCATTTAGACCGACAAGGGGCAGGCTGAATATGATAAACATGGCGCCGAATGCCCAGAACATCAGGGCGTGCACAATACCAATGGGCCGTTGGACTACGCCTTGCTGTAGCAAGGCGACGGTGATAAGTCGTTTTATTGCCGTCAGCGTGCCACGGGGGCGGGAATCTCGGCGCCCCGATGTCCAGTGCCATATCC
>JADFVW010000003.1 GCA_015222725.1 Pseudomonadota bacterium
ACATAAGACTGTGATCCCGCCATCATCACCGGCGGGTCTTCAGGAAAACCGGTTGCCACCATCACGCCGCCCAGAGCGCTGGCCACAATATCCGCTGTTTTGTAGTTGCGGTAAGGGCCACTCTGGCCAAAGCCACTTATGGAGGTAATCACTAGACCGGGGTTTTCACGGTGTAATGCCCGGGCAGAAAGCCCAAACTCCGCCATGCGTCCGGGTGGCAAGCTTTCAATCAGCAGCTCACTGTTGCGGGCAAGCTCGAGCACTTTCGCTCGCCCCGCCGCAAGGCTTATATCGAGGCTAATACTTTTTTTATTGATGTTGTTGTACAGAAAATGGAGGCTGGATTCGTCATTGACCTGCCCCCGCAGAAAAGGTGGGATTGCACGGCCCGTTGCATCCCCCTCATCACAATGGGCAGGTAGCTCAAGCTTGATAACCTCAGCGCCCATGTCGGCGAAAAGCTTTCCACAATAACTGCCTTTCTCATCACAGATCTCAAGAACCCTGATACCTTCCAGAGCGGCACCTGGAGGATGGCTACTCATTCTTCCTGTAGTCAGTCAGTTTGTTGCCTGTCCAGCCCTTGAACGCCCGACGGAAATTGCTAACACTATTATAACCGAGAAGAAAGCCAATCTCCTTGGGGGTTAACGATGTGTATTTGAGGTACTGAATAGCGAGATCTTTGCGGGTGGTGTCGAGTATCTGCTGGTAAGTGCAATTTTCCTGCACCAGGCGACGGCGCAGTGTTCGCGAGCCCATTTTCAGGCGCCGGGACATCTCCTCCAGAGTGGGAAACTCACCCGGGGTTTTCACCAGCGCATGGCGGATTTTACTGGACAACAGGTCTGCATCGGCCATTTGGTCAACCAGAACCTTGCACTGCTGCTCACACAGCTTGCACACATCCTCATTGGCAAGACTGATCTTGTGATCCAGGCTGTTGATATCCCATAAAATCAAATTGCGCGGCTGGTCAAAATAGATCGGACATCCGAAGTGTTTTTTATAGGCCTCTACATCTTCCGGCGCAGCATAAGTCACCCGCATCTCCAGAATTGGAAAAGGCCTGTTGGTTAAGCTGGATGCAAGCCCACAGGTACGGCTGACAAACTCTTCCACCGCAAAAGAAGTCAGCTCCCCCAGGGGGAATATCTCCTTGAGCTCGGTACACCAGCGTTCATTGCTAACTTCGGTGATAGGCAATACGATATGCTCCACCAGCGCATCGTATTTGGAAAACAACTCGCGGGAGCGCGCCAATGTAGAGGCACTTAATGCGGCATAGCCCAGAATACCAAGATCACTGACTTTAAATTCCGCTCCAAGAGCGATGCCTATCCTTGGGTCACCCGTCAGGGTAATAATATTTCCGATAATACTTCGGTACTGATCGGCTGTGGGGGAAAACTGGTCGCTGGCAATCTGCTTTTCATGCAGCCCGGTACGAAGCAAGACCTGTTCAGGGGAAAAACCCCGGCTTTCCATTCGAGCAAGGTAAAAGCAGATTTTGTTATTTGTCTTGAGTATTGCGGCGGTCATATACTCCGAATTCTACATGAAAATCAGTAGATTAAGGAAGCGATAAGAGCAAACTGTAACCGGGGCATATTCACCGTACCAGGCCAAATGAAAAGCCAGAAAATAGGCCTTATTCACCCAGGCTGGACTTTATGACACGACGCAGCAGTTTACCGGTTTCGTTATAGGGTAGCTCGTCCCAGAACTCCATCAACTGGGGGACACGGGAACTGCGCATCCTGTCCTTAACCCACACTTGCAGCTCCTCAACAGAGGCTTTCTTGCCGGGCTTGAGTACCACTGCAGCTGCTACACCCTCTCCCCACTGCTCATCGGGAATTCCAACAACGGCAATATCTGCCACCGCATCATGCTCCAGCAAAACATCTTCAATCTCCCCGGGTGACATATTCTCACCCCCGCGAACAATCACATCGTCCGCCCGGCCTTCCAGAAACAGGAAGCCCTGTTGATCCAGGGAGCCTGCATCCCGGGTGGGAAACCAGCCATCGTTATCCAGCAAGCTGCCTTTGCCCACATATTCACCGGAGACCTGTTCACCACGAACGTAGATTTCACCCCGCTCGCCGGCGGCAACCACTTTTCCCTCGTCATCGCGAATTTCGAGCTCTATGCTGGACAGAGGGCGGCCAACGGAAACCAACCTGCGCTGCACCGCCTCGTCATCGCTGACCGCCGCATCGCGGTGATCCTGCGGGCCCAATATGGCGATGGTAGAACTGGTTTCAGTCAGGCCATAGGCATTGGCAAAATCAGCGTTGGGAAATAATTTCATCGAGCGCTGGATAACAGACAGAGGCATTTTTCCGCCACCGTATGCCAGCGCCCTCAGGCTTGGCATCTCGGCTGCAGCATCATCGCCCACAAGCTCGACGATATGTGCCAACATGGTAGGCACCACAAATGCATTGGTGACCTTCTCTTTTTTCACCAGGGAAACCCACTGTGCAGCGCTGAAATTGGGCAACTGCACGACCCGACGGCCTGAGTAAACCGAACTTAATACCGCAGAAATACCCGCTATATGATAGGGCGGAACACAGGCCAGGGCGGCGTCATCTTCCATTGCTGACATAAATTCAACAGAGCTGAGAATATAAGATACCAGATGCTTCTGGCGCAGCACCGCTGCCTTGGGTGCGCCCGTGGTGCCGCTGGTAAACAGCAGTACGCCAATATCTTCCTGGTCCATTGACCAGGGATCCTCAAGCGTGGAACCGCTCCTGGCCGCACTGATAAATGCATCGCGAGAGATGGCCTGCACCCCCTCCCGGCCATTAAAATAAGCAACACGATCAGTGCCTGTGATCAACATACAGGGCTTGACCCGGTCCATCAGCGTATCGATTTCGTCGGCAGTCAGACGGTAGTTGATGGGCACATAGGGCACTCCGGCCCAGGCGCAGGCAAACAGTGCAACAGGCGTGGCCAGGCTGCTGACATCAAGCATCGCCACATGATCGCAACCGGACTTTTTGATCTCGGCCGCGGCAGCACCGGCCGCATCATATAAC
>JADFVW010000038.1 GCA_015222725.1 Pseudomonadota bacterium
ACCCTGGAAGATGGCCTGCTGGGTGACGAGGAACAACCGGAGGGTCTGTGCCTGGCCATGGGCTTTGCCCTGTCCGAGGGGCTAATCGATAGCCTGGCCGATATTAAAAGCCTCTCCGTCTGTCCCGATGACCCGAAAGTGGTACAGCTGCAGCTACACCATCCCGAGCGCGTCATAACTGCCCGTAAAAATGTCGTCATCAACAGCTCCTGTGGTATATGCGGTCCCCGCGAAATACTGGAAGACAATGCCCTGGGCTTGCAGGCAGTTGCCGACAGCCTGCGTGTCAATCACGGGCAGTTCGCGCCATTAATGGCTTTAATGCGCCAGGGGCAACAGATATTTGAACAAACCGGCGGTTCCCACGCGGCGGCGATTTTTGATCCATCCGGCCAGGTGCTGGCGGTGGCGGAGGACCTGGGTCGCCATAATGCGCTGGATAAGTCCATCGGTATGGTGTTACTGCATCGTGGCGATGTCGCCGGTTGTGGTGTCGTACTGTCCAGCCGACTGAGTCTGGAGATGGTGCTCAAGGCAGTGCGCACCGGCCTGCAGATGATGCTGGCGGTCAGCGCGCCTACTTCCCTGGCCATCGAGGTAGCCGATAAGTTCGGCGTGACCCTGTGTGGCTTTGTACGCGAAAAGAGGGCAACCGTTTACACCCACCCACAACGGGTGCTGGGCGCAGGTCAGTAGCGCTCTATAGCCGACACCTTATAGCCTTATGGCGTGCTGTATGTGAAACTGCTGGCACTCCCGCAACAAATGGCGCCCAATGCCCAACTCGCAGCTAACCCTCGACTCAACGCGCGGCTGTTGCGGCCTTATCCCGACCCGGAAGATTTTCCCGCGCACCCTGTGACAAGGGCGGGCGCTATCTAAACGAGAGGTAAGCTATGTCACTTAATACTGATAAATTCGATGCCTGGATACGCGAGAGATTTGTCGCGCTGAATACTGAACTGGAAAATCTGTATTTCCAACAGGACAACCCTGAGGAAATTGACGGTGTGGGCGATGAAATAAAACAGACCCTGCTGCGTGAGGGCAAAGCCTTTCTCGTGCCACTCCTCAAAGAGGGCAACACGGATGAAGGCTTCGAAGCCGGCTTCGATTTGCTGGGTAACGTGGGCCTGTTCATGGCCGCCTGCCGCCGCCACTTGCTAACCGAGCCATCCAGGGAAACGAAGTCGCCCCTGGTAGAGGCCTCCGCGCTGGCCATGCAACTCGGTGCCTCACTCGGCGTGGTGCCACGTTTTGCATCCGCCCACCTGGAAACCCACAACCGGGCCATTAACGGCGTCTACAAAACCTTCACCTCGCTGGAAGCTGAAACCCTCTTCATCACCCACAACACCCGCGCCGCCCTTGCATATATTCGTGCCTCCGAAGCGCTACTGCGCGCACTGCCACTGGGCGTCTCGCACCCGGTGACAGCAGATCTACTGATCGTCGCAAAGAACGCCCTGAATGACGTGGTGACTTCAAATGCAGAGCTCTTTGAAAAACTGGATATCGACCGCTTTTTCTACTCTGTCAGAACCTATTACAAGACACACCGGGTGGGCCTGCACGAGTACCGGGGTGCCAACGCCGGCGATTTTGCCGGCATCAATGTTACCGATCTCCTGCTGGGGCTGTGTCGGGCTGATGACGCCTATTACTCACAACTGCTGGTAGATAAATTCCTGTTTATGACCCCCGAGGATCAACTGGTGCTGCGCGACTGCATGCGCAGGACCAGCCTGATGGACAGTTTTCTTGCAGCGCTGGATACACAAAGCGACTCACCCTGGTTCCAGAAAAACCTCCGTTTGTTCCTTGAAGCCTGTGACGCCCACGGTGAAACCGCCATCCAGCACCATGAAAAGCTGGTAAAAAAGTTTATCGAAGATCCCGCATTCAACAAGGGCCTGGCAGAGCAACCGGGTATGACGGCCAGCGGCCCTCCTCTTCCGGTGCTGTTGCGCTCACTGCGTAAACTCTGTGATATGCGCTGCGCCGCCGATCGCGACGATATTCCCACGCGCTATGCCGATGTGCAGCGACTGCGCAGCAGTCTCACCCAGGACTGACTATGTACCAAGAAAAATTTGTTCCCCACGATGGGATTTACCTGCTGAACCATTCGGTGGGACGACCCCCTGTATCCGCTCGCGACCAGGTGCTGGATCGTTTCTTCGAGCCATGGGAAAGTGGCGATGCCGAGATCTGGCCGATCTGGATCCAGCAGATAGAACAATTCCGCACAGACCTGGGCCGCTTGCTCAATGCGGAGGCGGCGGACTTCTGCCCGCAGACCAATCTGTCCAGCGCAGTGACAAAAATAATTCATTCGCTGCCCCGCCAGGCGGGAAAAAACACGATTGTCTGTACGGAGCAGGACTTTCCCTCGATGGGCTTTGTGCTCACCCAGGCACAGCGCGCGGGATACACAGTGCGAATGATCCCGACTGCTCTCGACACCCAGGACACAGATGTCTGGCGCGACTACCTGACCGAAGACGTGGCGTGCGTGCTGGTGACGCACGTGTATTCAAACACCAGCCAGCAGTTGCCCGTGAGCGAGATAAGCGCACTGGCCCGAGAGCGGGAAATTCTCAGCATCGTTGATATTTGTCAGGCGGTGGGTGTGGTTCCCATTGACTTAAAGGCCTGGCAGGCGGATTTCGTAATCGGTTCCTGCGTCAAATGGCTGTGCGGCGGCCCGGGTGCAGGCTACCTTTGGGTCGACCCGGAAGTAGTAGACCAGTGTGAACCCGTCGACGTGGGGTGGTTCTCCCATGCAGATCCCTTTGAATTTGACATCAATAATTTTCGCTACGCCCAGGGGGCCCTGAGATTCTGGGGAGGTACGCCGTCTGTATTACCCTATGTCCTGGCCTCGGCGGGCATTGAACTGATTTGTGATATCGGCATCGACCGGATTCGGCAGCACAACCGTGAACTCACCAGTATGGTGCTCGATACCCTGCCCCCCAGGCTCACCATTACTCCCCGGGATCCGGCGAAACGAGGCGGCACCCTGGTGTTGAATCCCGGGGAGGCACAAGCCGCCGTCGAGGAAAAACTCAAGCGGGCGCAAGTGCGGTTCGACTCGAGGAATAGCGGAATACGCATGTCCCCCCATATCTACAATACTGTGGAGGAGATAGAGGTGGTTTTGGGCTGCATCCTGGAAATAGTCTAGTCCGGCTAAAACCCGCAAATTCAAACTAGAGGTAAAGGAGTATGCACGAGTAACCGGTTTGCGACTCGCCGATTGGGAAAACGGATAGCAGGATTACCGGCTCACTGAGGCATCAATCAACTTCGGCATTACCATACTTTGGCAAGCGCAGATCATACAAAATAGCCAGCGCCCGCAACAAGAACGCTCCCGCCATAGCCACGGGCATGGCTACAGACTCGGTAACCGGCAAGGCTTGCAATACGCTGTAGCTCCCCGCCCCAAGCAATGCAGCGGTCACGTAAATATTGGGTTCCAACAAAACAGGTGGGCGCCCCAGCAAAACATCGCGAATCAAGGAACCAAAGCTGGCGGTCATCATCCCCATTACCACAGCGACAATTAAAGGCGCCTGCCACTCCAGGGCTTTGATGGTGCCAAGAACGGAAAACAGCGCCAGCCCCAGGGCATCGGCCCATAGGAAAACCCTGTGCAATGAATGAACTTTACCTGCCATAAACCAGGTGAGCGACGATGCACCAATGCAAACCCATAGATAGCTGGTGTTGGCAATCCAGAAGATATGATCTGTATCCAGCAGTACGTCACGCGCTGTACCTCCGCCAACGCCAGTGATGGTTCCGAATAAAATAAAACCGAGGATATCAAGGCGTTTTTCAGCCGCGGCCAATGCCCCGCTAATTGCGAAGACGGCAACGCCAATCAAGTCAAAACTGTAGATTGCTAAATCCATCTTCGCTTATCTCTACTCGTCGGTTCGGGAAAAACTCACTCGCACTTGTGCTCGCCCTGCCCTATGCCACCATTACTATATTGCCACCGGAAGCTGGCTCGTCCACTATACTGGATATTCTCCGCTAGCAAGAGCATACCGCAATGAAAGCACTGGTTAAAAAGGAGGCCCGGGAGGGCCTCTGGCTGGAAGATGTCCCCAAACCCGACCTCGGCATCAACGACGTGCTCATAAAGATAAAACGCACCGCCATCTGCGGCACGGACATGCACATCTACAACTGGGACGCCTGGGCACAGAAAACCATCCCGGTACCCATGGTGGTAGGCCATGAGTTCGTCGGTGAAATCGTCGATGTAGGCTCCAATGTCATCGACTTTCGCCCAGGCCAGATCGTCTCCGGCG
>JADFVW010000295.1 GCA_015222725.1 Pseudomonadota bacterium
ACGCCATGATTGCGCTAAAGAAAATTGGCCCTGAACTTGCGGAGAAGGCCTTCCGAAAGGCCTGCGGACTATCGCCCGTAGAATTGGGCAAAGGTATCGATAAACTCAGCTAGCTGCTCAGCCGGCAGGTCATTTATTCCCGCCGCCGCCTTGCGACCACCCCCGGTGGGAAACTGCATGCACAACTCATCTGCCCCGGTCTTGTTGTTCAGAGGCGCGCGTACACTCACCAGATAGCCACCATTGGCCTTCACCGTCAGCACGGCATGTGCCCGCTCCGGGTTGGCATTGGCCAGGTCGTTGCTGTACACGCCGCTCACCCGCCTCGCCCAGGGTTCATTGGGCAGCATAAAGGCCGCTGTGGCCACATCCTGATGCTCGGGTGACATCGCAGAGGCGGCCGCCATATCCTGTCGATAACCGGTTTCCAGTGTCTGGAAATGCGCGCGACCGTCATCGATAAAATCGAAGGGGTTTGCATAGGCGCTAATTAGTCGATACAGATCTGCGGGTTTAAAGTGCAAATCCTCCAGGTCGGAGCCATAGCCGTTGTAATTGATGTAAATGCCTAGATTTTCCAGCAAATCCAGTTTTTCCTCCGCCACACCCAGGGGCCGGGCTATGGCACGCGCACTCGCTTTCAGGTTATCCCCAAAAGTCCCTACCACCGCCCAGGCAAGAAAGGCTCCCTCCAGGTGCTTGTTAATCAACAGGCTGGTGCACACGTCGGACGCGGGGTTAATTAATGTCTGCAGGTTCTCGTTTTCAGGAATATCGCCAGCAAAGTGGTGGTCGCAGTAAAACACCCGGGCGCCGCTGGACAGAGCACGCTCCAGTCCCGTCCGATTCTTATCCAGTGAAACGTCGAGTACGGTTACCAGGGACCCCGCCTGGGCATCCACTTTATCCAGCAGTTTTATATCGCGCTTTACGCCAGTGATCAGCTGGGCATCGCGGGGCTGGGCATTGCGCAACTGGGTCAGGGCGCACAGACCATCGGCGTCGCCGTTGAAGACATCATAGTGGGTCACAATAGTTTCCTGAAGTTTTGGGTAAACAAGGTGTAACTTATGCTGAAAGGCTAGGCCTTATCGGGAAAAAGTACCTGCACGTTTGAGCTCGCCGCTGCAGGAGTAAAGGTAGCCACTTCCGAGGGCTTGCCAATTTTACCCTGCTTCTTCCACACGTGATCATAACGCACCTGGTGATCGCCGAAGCCGCTTACGGCAGCGTTCAGTACAGAGGTGATATTGGCGCAATCCATCTGGTCGCAGTAATTCAGCAGGTCCATCAGGTGATCGTGCATTTGCTCATAGGGCAGATACTCTTCCTCCGCCCGCATAATCATGGGGTGGCCGGTGCCCTCTACGTTGGTTCCCAGCAGCAACTCCTCGTGCAGCTTCTCCCCGGGGCGCAGGCCGGTGAACTGTATTTCTATATGCTCACCAATATGACTGTCGTGATCCATTTCGTAGCCACTGAGGCGGATCATGCGGCGCGCCAGGTCAACGATACGAACCGGCTCACCCATATTCAACACAAAGACATCACCGCCGGTACCCATCGCGCTGGCCTGCAATACCAACTGGGCGGCCTCTGCAATACTCATAAAGTAGCGTGAAACGTCGGGGTGAGTGACAGTCACCGGGCCACCTGAATTAATTTGTTCACGAAACAGCGGCACTACCGAACCGGAGGAGCCCAATACGTTGCCAAAGCGTACCATGCAGAAACGCGTTGCATAATTTTGCTTCGCCATGCCCTGCAAAATCATCTCGGCAAACCGTTTGGAGGCACCCATGATATTGGTGGGACGCACAGCCTTGTCGGTGGAGACCAGGACGAAAGTCTCTACGCCTGCCTTTCTGGCGGCCTCGGCCGCAAACCAGGTGCCAAACACATTGTTGGCCACGCCTTCTGCGACGTTGTACTCCACCATGGGAACGTGTTTGTAGGCCGCTGCGTGGTAAACCGTTTGTACGGTAAAGGTTTTGTACACGCTTTCCAGACGGCGCTGGTCTTGAACCGACCCCAGCAGCGCAATAACCTCTACCGAAATTTCCAGTTTCTGCGCCAGATCCTTCAGTTCACGCTCGATGTTGTAGAGAACGTATTCGGAGCTGTCCAGCAATAACAACTCCCGCGGGTTGGAACGCAATATTTGCCTGCACAATTCAGAGCCGATGGAGCCCCCGGCACCTGTGACCATCACCACCTTGTCGGTGATGCAACGATCCATAAGCTCTGGGTGTGGCGGCACCGGCTCGCGGCCCAACAACTCATCCAGCTCGATATCCTGAATCTGGGTTACGCTGGCAAGCCCGGAAACTAATTCGTTAATTTTTCGAACGGTGCGAACGTAGACGGGTAAACCCACCAGGGAGTTTATTATCTCTTTGCGCCGCTCGGGCAATGCCGAGGGGATGGCCAGCAGTATTTGGGTGATATCGTGCTCGAGGATAAGACGCCCGATATCCATTGCCCTGGCGACCTGCAACCCGTTGATCACCGAATGCTGTAAAGTCGGGTCGTCATCGACAAATACCACCGCGCGATACTGATCGCCGTGATGCAAGGCAGTGAGGAGCTGTCGGCCGGACTCTCCCGCCCCGTAAATAATGACTTTCTCTGACATGGAACGAAGCTTCGCCTGGTAATAGGCGCGAACCGACAGGCGGGTACCGCCAATCAATAACAACGAGATAGCCCAGTAGTAGAACGGCATGGAGCGCGGCACATCGGCCTGGGCAAAGAAAATAAAGGCACCCAACAGCAGTGTGGAGTAACTGACCGCCGTGATTACGGCCCATATCGCCTGTTGACCCATAAAGCGAATAACAGCACGGTACAAACCCAGGCGAAGGAATATAATGGCGCTGAACAGCACCGTGAATGCGGCGCAAAAAACTTCTACGGTACCGAGATGAAAGTTGGTATCACCCAGACGTAGCGCAACAGCACCCCACATTGCACCGGCGACAAACACCATGTCCATGAGTAACAGGAAGGTCTGCTTGATATTGCGGGGGAGTTCAATCAGCTTTTCCAGAGCATCGCGCAAGCTTCCGGCAATGACGGCGAGCGGTGTTAGTGCGTATTTAGCTAAGCGATTTGGCAAGTCCCCTCCCATCCCTGAAGATTCCACAAAAACGAAACCGGAATTACCGATATTACGGCAAATTACGTATTTTGGCCATGCCCAGAAGCAGGGGAAGATATGCCAAAATTACCAAAATTGCGGTGTACTGTGGCCAAATGACGACGCACCAGGCCAGGGGGAACAGCCACAGACCGTTAATAGCTATCAACAAAAACACCACCGATTGGTGTGACCCCCAATACCGTGAAAGCCTCTGATAAGCATGACTGCGGTGAGCCTGGGTAAATTTCTGGCCGGTGACAATGCGCCACAGCAGGGTCCAGGTCGCATCACTGATAAAGGCTGCCAACAGCACCAGCCAGCAGGCCAATGGGAGGTTCCCCTGCGCGGCACCTAACACGGCCAGGGCAGCCACCAAAAATCCGGTGGGGATACTCCCCG
>JADFVW010000296.1 GCA_015222725.1 Pseudomonadota bacterium
CTGTTGGATGCTGCTCATATCAATACGGGTGGCGAGCGCCACTTCGACTTCACCGGATTCACCTTGGCTCACTTCAGCCGTCAGGCTTTGATCCCACAGGGCAGCTTTCAGGTCTTGCGAACTGAAACCCGACTCGCTGTTGTAGAAGAATTCGCCACTGATATCGGTGAGTGATAAATTTCCGGGATCAAGTCGAACATCCACCCCCTGCCACCGGGTTTTGACGTCAATATCAGCTTGCGTGGATTTAGCACTCAGGGCCACCTGTAGCTGTAATTCGGTTTGCAGTTGCCCGTCCGCAGTCCAGCTCGCAAACACCGGCCCAACTATGTCGGTAATAGGGGAATTGTTAACAATTTTCAGGCCGTCTTCAGCCGAGCCTTCCAGGGCGCCACCAATGGCCAGCACCATTCCATTCTCACCATCCATCCACGCCTCGGCGGAAAGATAAGATATCTCTGAGTTGTACAATTTACCGCTCTGCGCCCACACACTGACATCGGTATCGTCAATGAACACGATGCCATCCACCTCTGAAACGGGAGGCCACCGGGGATGATAGTTCAGCTGGGTACCGGCAATATTAAAAAACAGCTGAATGGTTTTTAAGTCGGGGGTGTTCGCACGCAAATTTCCGCGCCAAAGAAATGCACCCTGCTCTATGCGCCCCTGGCCAATACTGGGGGCCAGCCAGTCCAACAGGGCATCACTGAGAATATACGGCAAATACTTACTGCGGTATTTGGGATCAAAGTCTTTTAGGCCCACCAGCAGATCCATCTCCAGACCTACCTCACTTTTTACCAGGGGAACATTCAGTCCGAACAGAACATGAGCCTCCCCCTCTTCGCCGCTGATCGAGAGCAAGCCGCTGGACAGCTTCAGGTCATCTTCATCCCAATCGATATTAATCGTCCCAAAAACATCGTTATAAAAAAGGGGCTCCGCGTAAACCGTGGGAAAGCTCATGGAAAATGACTGGCTGTCCAGAATGACCTGCCCACCCGTGCGCGCCAGTTCCAGATAACCCCTGGCAGAGGTAATGCCCGGTGCACCTCGCCAGGGCTCCACCTCCACATCGTGAAAATTAGCGTTGAGTTCCCAGTCATTCATGGGCGCCCCTACATCGGCAATGTCCAGTTGCAGGGAGCTCAACTCACCGCGCATGTTCAGCACATCAAAGACATCGGCGATCGCATCAGGTGTCAAAGACAGCTCCACCAGCAAAGCGTTGAGGGGAGCGAGTGGCACAGCTTCAGCCCGCAGGCGAAAGGAGTCTCCCCAGGTATCCAGTTGTAGCCTGGGCAGCAGCAACTGGATTTTCTTCCTGTAAAACTCAACGTCAGAGACGAAGACTGTCCAATGATCATTCTGCTGAACCAGGCTGGCCTGCATTGCGACCTCATCCACGGGTAACTGCCAGGACTTATCTACCGCAGAAAAATCCATCTCTATGCCGTGTAAACTGAATGCCACTGTGGGGGTGCCCCGCTCCCAACCCAACCAAAACTCGGCTTGCAGGTCGCCTTTAATATCCACAGAGGATGGCCTGTTGACCAGCTGCTGGAAGGCACCTAGGTCAGTCATATCAATATTCAGGTACAGCTCACCGACAAAAGCATCCCGCTTCATCGGGTTGCCCACACCCTCCGCAACCAGAGAAATTTGTGTTCCGGTTGTTTGCGAGACTATTTTCGCCTCCAGTAGTCGACTACTTCCTGTTCTGCGCAGGGCAAGATCCAGTTGCAGCTGCCGCTGTTGCTGATTGGGGAGCGCCAGGGCCAATCTGTTTTGAGTGAGATCAACACGCTCAATATTCAGCAGAAACTCTTCCAGCCACTCGCTTATATCGGCATTGCCTTTGCCGAAACCAGCGATGGAAAACTTGCCGTCCTCGGACAGCTCCCCTTTCAGACTCAAGGCATTGAGCGACAGCTCCGCAATTTTGAGGCTGCGGGTCGCCAGAGACTCCAATACATCGAGAGTAACCCGCCCACCGCTGAGCTCTATGGGTGGTTCTGAGCTGCCCGGCACTGTGACTTTCAGTCCAGTAAATACCAGCTCGGGACTGAAAAAATGCCACTCGCCACCCACCTTCTCGGCCTCTACCACAAAGGGCAGGCGCGCATTCATTTCCTGGAGGATCTGCCTGTCGTACTGCTCCACACTGGACATCAGCAAGCGACCAAAGCTCACATACACAGCCAGCACCACGATGAGGCTTACCATAGCCCCCCAAAGTAGCCTGCTCAGTCTGTGGAAATACGAGTGTTCCAATAAAATTCCTGTGGTGCATAGCCCAGATTGAACAGAGGCGACGCTAGCTTCAATTTGATGGTGTGTATGTTAGAACAATACAATGTGAAAGTGTTCCCGGCGAAGCACTAGTTTACAAATAATGTCAGTCGCCAGCGGGAGTAAGTGCTGTGGCAATTCCCCGCGCACGCAGCAGCTCCCAGGTTTCTGCCAGGGGCAGACCCACTACGTTGCTATAACTCCCGCGTATCTCGGAGACAAACGCCCCACCCAGCCCCTGAATAGCATAGGAGCCGGCCTTGTCCCAGGGCTCCTCTGTGGCCAGGTACGCCCTGCAAACCTGCTTCGTCAGTGGCACAAACTGGACATCGGTCGCCACTGTGCACACGTTTATTTCCGCCTGTGCAGACAGGCACAGGGCGGTGATAACCCGGTGGCGGCGACCGCTCAAGCGACTAAGAATATCCAGGGCGTCCTCGTGGTTCGTCGGCTTGCCCAGAATTTTTCCGTCCAGTACCACCGTGGTATCAGCGCCAAGCACCGCATAAGTATTGCCCCTGTGCGCCTGGGCCACAACGGCTGCCTTTTCCGTGGCCATGCGTCGCACGTAGTCCAGGGGCGCCTCTCCCGAGCGAACAGATTCATCAATATCCGCCGGCTGGCAGTGAAAATCGACACCCAATGTAGCCAGCAGATCCTGCCGGCGCGGCGATGCCGAGGCCAATATTAAACGAGGTGACGGCACTCAGTTCACCTCGTAATGCCGGCGCAAGGCGCGCAGGGCATGTAAGATCATCGGCCACAGCAAGGCGCTGGAAATGGCCGGCAGCAGGAACAGAGATGTTTCGGCTGCGACGCCCTGCAGGTTCTGTATCCACTGGCAGATTAACTGATTGATCCCCACCAGTAAAAATACCATCGCGGCCTGCTGCCATAGGTTGGTTACCCGCATACGCTGGTACAAAATCAACGTCAGAAAAGCCACTACGGTGAGAGAAAAAGCGTTCTGTCCCAGTGTGGCACCCTCCAACACATCGAGTGTGACGCCCAGTATGAGACCCGTAAAAATTCCCACTCTGTGGGGCAGGGCGATCGTCCAGTAGATCAGTACCAGCGCCAGCCACTCGGGCCTGGCCCAAAGCATCCAAACCGGCAGGGGTACCAGAGCGAGAATGATCGCCAGAAAAAATGTCAATAAAATGACCCAGTAGCTATGTTGCTCATGTCCTCCCACAAGCTAGGGGGTCCGGTTTTGGGGTTCAGCAAAAATGAGCAACACATGACGGCTTCTGTCCAGTGCGGCAACAGGGCTGGCTTCCACCAGGGTAAAAGCACGCCCGGGGTCCCGGACAACCTTGCTGACTACTGCCACCGGATAACCCACTGGGAATCGGCCACCCAGGCCGGAACTTACCAGCAGATCACCCTCCTCAATATCTGTTGTTGCGGCCACGTGGTGTACTTCAAGAAAGCCCAGAGCGCCAGTGCCCTCGGCGATTGCCCTGACGCCGTTACGATTTACCTGCACCGGAATGGCGTGGGTGGCATCGGTAATCAGCAGTACCCGCGAGCTCATTTCACTGACTTCCACGACCTGCCCCAACAGGCCCTCTTCATCAATCAGTGCCTGCCCAACATACACACCGTCTACAACACCCTTATTGAGGATCATCTGATGCCGCACGGGATCCGGTGAGACACCGATGAGTTCTGCAACCAGGACATCATTACGCAACAGGGCGGTAGAATTCAGCAGTGCCCGGAGGCGTGTATTTTCCGCCATAAGCGCAGCAATTTGCTGAGAGCGACCGCTGAGCAGCAGATTCTTTGTGCGCAGTTTGTCGTTATCTTCCAGCAGTTCACTGCGGGAGCGGATGTTGGTATCACTCCAGGCGAAAATCCGGGTAGGCGTGTCTGCCAGCCAGTAAATGGGCGCGGCTAAATTGTTGAGAACCGACCGTGTGCCATCCAAACTGTTAAAGCGCAGGTCGGCGATTATCAGGATTGCGACGATGAATATACTTAGCAGGGCGCGCAACCCCAGAGAAGAATCCTTGACGAACAGGGGCTTGATTGGCCTACTCGGTAGACAGCAAGTCGATTGTGCGCCTGTTCATGGTCTCCATTGCCCTGCCGCCGCCCCTGGCCACACAGGTCAGGGGGTCTTCCGCAACAATAACTGGCAGGCCGGTCTCTTCAGATATCAATCGATCCAGGTCTCGCAGTAGTGCGCCGCCGCCGGTGAGTACAATTCCGCTCTCGGCGATATCAGCTGCCAATTCGGGGGGAGACTGTTCCAGGGCCGACTTTACCGCCTGAATGATAGAGGACAGGGGCTCTTGTATAGCCTCCAGAATCTCATCGCTGTTCAGCGTAAAACTGCGGGGCACTCCCTCGGCGAGGTTGCGGCCGCGAACATCAATTTCACGTAATTCACTGCCGGCAAAGGCACAGCCAATTTCTTCTTTGATGCGCTCGGCTGTGGCATCGCCAATCAGGCTGCCATAACGCCGACGCACATGGGAGACAATGGCCTCATCAAAACGGTCGCCACCCACGCGCACGGAATCACTATAGACGATACCATTGAGAGAAATTATGGCGACCTCTGTAGTACCACCACCCACGTCGACCACCATGCACCCGGTGGCTTCGTCCACGTCCAGCCCCGCACCCAGGGCAGCGGCCATGGGCTCTTCGATCAAGCGAACCTCCCTGGCACCGGCGCTGAGAGCGGATTCGCGGATAGCCCGGCGCTCGACCTGGGTCGATTTACAGGGCACGCAGACCAGAACCCGGGGACTGGGGCGAATAAATTTACTTTCGTGCACTTTGGCAATGAAATGCTGCAACATTTTCTCGGTCACGAGAAAATCTGCGATAACGCCATCTTTCAGGGGGCGAATCGCGGTGATATTTCCGGGCGTTCGGCCCAGCATGCGTTTGGCCTCCGCCCCGACGGCCTCAATCGTTTTTTGACCGTTGTGAACCCGTATAGCCACTACCGAGGGCTCGTCCAGCACAATTCCCTGATCGCGCACATAGATTAGTGTATTCGCGGTTCCCAGATCGATTGACAGATCATTGGAAAACATTCCGCGTAATTTCTTCAACATGAATTCTTGTTACCTTATACAAACAATGGAAAACTCCTTTGCGGAGTCGTGATAGGCGTCCTACCCCCTGTCAACAAGCCTAAATCGCCTTTCAGCGAGGCATTGACGTCTTTCTATTAGTCGATTTTTTTCTAATCGTATTATTCCCGCAACTGTAACAATCATGGGGATTTTGGGCAAGGCGCAAATGTGATAAGTTTACGCCCCCGCAGCGTTAAAGCAGCATTCATTTTTGATATTTGGATTCAAATAGCAATATGGCAATAGAACAGGACGAAATAGAGAAAATCGCCGAGCTGGCTCGCATTCGTATCGCCAGCCAACAGATTGGGGAAGTGACACAGCGCATCACAGAAATCCTCGGCATGGTCGACCAGTTACAGGCGGTGGACACCACGAATATCGAGCCCATGGCCAACCCCCTGGATGCCACCCAGCGCCTGCGGGTTGACGAGGTTAGCGAAGGGAACCAGCGGGAGGCCTTCCAGGCCATTGCCCCGGCCGTAGAAAACGGCCTCTACCTGGTACCCAAGGTTATCGAATAGCACATTTTTCAGCACAGGCCAGCGAGGCCGCCCCCGAAAGACCCGAACAGGAATTACTTTATGCACACAAAAACTGTTGCCCAGCTTGCCCAAGGGCTACAACAGAAAGAATTTTCCAGCGTTGAGCTCACGCAGTGCTTTCTCGAGCGCATAGACGCGCTGGATCCCTTCTATAACAGCTTTATCAGCGTCAATCCCAGTGCCGCTCTGGCAGCCGCCGCCACCGCCGATGAGCAGCTGACCAGGAATAATGCAGGGCCACTGACCGGCATTCCAATCGCCCACAAGGATATATTTTGTACCTCGGGCATGCGCACCAGCTGCGGCTCTCGCATGCTGGATAATTTTGTTCCGCCCTACGATGCAACGGTTATTCGCAATTTTGGCACCGCCGGCGCGGTAATCCTGGGTAAAACCAACATGGATGAGTTCGCCATGGGCTCCTCTAACGAGAACAGTTATTACGGCCCGGTCAACAACCCCTGGGACACCTCCCTGGTACCCGGCGGTTCATCGGGTGGCTCCGCTGCAGCGGTGGCGGCCATGCTGGCACCGGCTGCCACCGGAACCGACACCGGCGGCTCTATTCGACAGCCGGGAGCTTTTTGCGGCATCACGGGTTTAAAGCCCACCTATGGCCGTGTCTCCCGATTGGGCATGGTGGCTTTCGCCTCCAGCCTGGACCAGGCCGGCCCCCTGGCGCGCAGTGCCGAAGATTGCGCCATTTTACTGGGCGCAATGGCCGGCTACGACAAACTGGATTCAACCTCCTCGGAGCTGCCCTGCCCGAACTACAGGGCCACTCTGGGTGATTCCCTGGAGGGGCTGCGCATTGGCCTGCCCCGCGAATTTTTTGGCGATGGCCTAGACCCGGCAACCGGCGTGGCAATAGACGCGGCACTGAAGGAACTCGAGGCGCTTGGTGCCAGCCTGGTAGAGGTTTCCCTGCCCCACAGTAAGCTGACCATACCGACCTACTATATAATCGCACCGGCGGAGGCATCCACCAACCTGTCCCGCTTTGACGGTGTGCGCTACGGCCATCGCTGCGTAGAGCCCAAAGATCTGCACGATTTATACACGCGCACCCGGGAAGAGGGCTTTGGCGATGAAGTTAAACGCCGAATTCTAGTGGGCACTTACGCACTCTCCGCCGGCTACTACGATGCCTATTACAAAAAGGCGCAACAGGTGAGGCGGCTTATCAGGCAGGATTACCTGGATTGCTTTGAGCAGGTGGATATCATCGCCGGTCCCACCACCCCCGGGCCCGCCTTTGCCCTGGGCGAAAAATCAAATGACCCCCTGGCCATGTACCTGGAGGATGTTTACACGCTGGCAGTCAACCTGGCGGGCTTGCCCGGCATGTCAATTCCGGTGGGTTTTGTGCAAGACAAGCCCGTGGGGCTACAACTGATAGGCCAACATTTTGGCGAGGCCAGACTGCTGAACGTCGCCCATCGCTACCAACAAACCACAGACTGGCACCTGGCGCACCCCGCCATGCCCAAGGGGGAATAAGCAATGCAGTGGGAATCCGTTATCGGCCTGGAAGTGCATTTACAACTGGCCACAGAGTCTAAAATATTCTCCGGCTCCGCCACCACCTTCGGCGCAGAGCCCAACACCCAGGCCAGTGCTGTCGACCTGGCTATGCCCGGCATGCTGCCGGTGCTCAACGAGAAGGCCGTGCGCTATGCGGTACTGTTCGGCCTTGGAATAGGCGCAGAAATAGGCAAGCGCTCGGTATTTGACCGCAAAAACTACTTCTATCCGGACTCGCCCAAGGGCTACCAGATCAGCCAGTTTCTGGACCCGATTGTGGGCCGGGGCGATTTCAAAATTCAGCTGGAAGACGGCAGCACGCGCAATATAGGAATTACCCGCGCACACCTGGAAGAGGACGCGGGGAAGTCCCTGCATGAGGACTTCCACGGCCAAACAGGAATCGACCTGAACCGGGCGGGAACGCCGCTGCTGGAAATTGTGACCGAGCCCGACTTTCGCACCGCTGAGGAAGCGGTCACCTACCTCAAAGAATTGCACAGCCTGGTGACCTATCTCGGAATATCCGATGGCAATATGGCGGAGGGCTCAATGCGCTGCGACGTCAATATCTCCCTACGTCCGGTGGGTTCTGACACCCTGGGCACACGCGCCGAAATCAAGAACGTGAACTCATTCCGCTTCGTGGAGAAAGCAATTCGGTACGAGTTCAACCGGCAGGCCGACATACTGGACGACGGTGGCACCGTGGCACAGGAAACCCGCTTATACGATGCGGAACGCGATGAAACCCGCGCCATGCGCTCCAAGGAAGTAGCCAATGATTACCGCTACTTCCCCGAGCCCGATCTCCTGCCCGTGGTCATCGATGACGCTTATATAGAAGCACTGAGAGGCCAGTTACCGGAACTGCCGCGTCAGAAGCGCGAACGCTTCGCCAGTGAATACGATCTCAGCCCCTACGATGCCGGGGTGCTGTCTGCCACCCGCGCCATGGCCGATTTTTACGAGAATGTGGCGAGCGCCTGCAACAATCCAAAAATGGCAGCCAACTGGGTACAGGTCGAACTACTGGGTCGCCTGAACCGTGAAGATGTTGAAATTTCTGCCAGCCCGGTATCCCCGCAGGCCCTCAGCGGATTGATCAAACGTATCCTGGATAACAGCATATCCGGCAAAATTGCCAAGCAGGTGTTCGAGGCCATGTGGCAGGGCGAGGGCAGCGCCGATGAAATTATTGCAGCCAGGGGGCTCAAGCAGGTCAGTGACAGTGGCCAGCTGGAAAGCATGGTCGATGAAATTATCGCCACCAATACCGCCCAGGTAGAGCAATACCTGGCTGCCGATGAGGTCAGGCGCAAAAAACTGCTGGGCTTCTTTGTTGGCCAGATTATGAAGCTCTCCAAAGGCCAGGCCAACCCACAAATGGTCAATAAGCTCTTGACCGAAAAACTTGTCTAGCCAGGAGGGTATAAGAATGAAAAAAGATAAAGTAAAAGTTCTGGACGAGGTGTGGACCGAGGATCACATAAAGAGCTTCCTTAGCGTTCGCCCACACGACAATAGCGATGAAGATTTTCACATGTTGCTAAAAGCCTACCAGAGTATGCGGAAAGAAGACTTTGCTGTTTTTGTGGCGTTTTTCAGGGGTGAAAATCGAAATATCAACGCCCAGGGCTCGGACGGCCGAACTGTTCCCGATATCGTGACCGAGCACCGACATGGGGCAGAATATGTGGATATTCTAAAGTCTGTTGGTACCAGGTAGCTCGCCGTAAGGTGGTATATACAAGCCCGTAGCGTCGGTCAATGATATCCCTCATTGCGACACGGCGTGAACC
>JADFVW010000297.1 GCA_015222725.1 Pseudomonadota bacterium
GCGCCATCTTGTGACCCTCCCTGCCGATACCCGATTTTTTGTAGCCGCCGAAGGCGGCGTGGGCCGGATAGGCATGATAGCAGTTCATCCAGACCCGCCCCGCTTTTATTCCGCGGCCCATGCGAAATGCCCTGTTGGTATCGCGGGTCCACACCCCGGCACCCAGACCGTACTCGGTGGCATTGGCAAGCGCCAGGGCTTCGGCCTCATCTTTAAACGTTGTCACACCCAGGGTCGGGCCAAAAATCTCCTCCTGGAATACGCGCATGTCGTTGGTGCCTTTAAGCAGGGTGGGTTCAACGTAGTACCCCCCAGACAGAGAATCGGAAACTGTCGCCTGTTTTCCCCCCAGTAAAAACTGCGCGCCGTCGGCCTTGGCGATCTCCATATATTGCATGATCTTGTCGAACTGCCCCTCGGAGGCCTGGGCGCCGATCATGGTGTCGGTATCCAGCGGGTCACCCTGCTTGATTTGCTTCGCTCGCTCCATCACCAGCGCGATAAAGTCATCGTAAATACTTTCCTGGATGAGGGCGCGGGAGGGACAGGTGCAAACCTCCCCCTGATTGAAAAAGCCGAGCAATAAGCCCTCTACACATTTGCTGACAAAATCATCTTCCTGGGACATCACATCTTCAAAGAAAATACTGGGAGATTTGCCGCCCAGTTCCACGGTGGAGGGGATTAAGGTCTTGGCGGCGTTAGCCAGAATGATATGACCGACCGCGGTAGAGCCGGTAAAGGCGATTTTGGCAATGCGATCGCTGCTGGCCAGGGCCTGGCCAATTTCAGCGCCGTAACCGTTCAATACATTGAGTACACCGGGGGGAAGTAAATCACCGATTAACTCCACTAGCACGAGGATAGACGCCGGCGTCTGCTCTGCCGGCTTGAGCACAATACAATTTCCCGCCGCGAGAGCCGGGGCAAGCTTCCAACCCGCCATCAACAATGGGAAGTTCCAGGGAATAATCTGCCCCACCACACCCAGCGGCTCGTGGAAATGATAGGACACCGTATTGGCGTCGATGTCGGTGGCGGTGCCCTCCTGGGCCCTCAGACAACCGGCAAAATAGCGGAAATGGTCCGCCAGCAGTGGGATATCGGCATTCAGGGTCTCCCGAATGCCCTTGCCGTTATCCCAGGTTTCTACATAAGCCAGTAATTCAAGATTGGCCTCGATGCGATCGGCAATTTTGAGCAGAATATTGGAGCGCTCGGCCACCGCGGTTTTACCCCAGGCATCTGCAGCAGCGTGGGCGGCATCCAGGGCGGCCTCGAGGTCGGCGGCGGTAGAACGGGGTATCTCGCAAAAGGTCTCGCCGGTTACGGGGCTTATATTGTCAAAATAGCCGCCCTCTATGGGGGCTAGCCACTCTCCCCCCACATAGTTTTCGTAACGGGTCTTAAAAGTGTGTATTGCGTCGGGACTACCGGGTCTGGCGTACAGCATGATGTCTGCCTCCTGTGGCGTGATTACTTAATTCACTATAGAAGAGCCAGCCCCCAATGGCCAGAAAACGATTAACTTATCAGGCCAAATTCCCTGTCGAGGATATCGATAATTTCAGCCTTGGGGTTGTCCGACAGTATGAGTTTTTCACCAATGATCTTTTCTGCAATGCCCACGTAGGTTTCAGACACCTGCATCAGCATGTCGGTTGTCAGAGCATTATCCCTGGCCAGGGCCAATCGCTCATCCATCCTGGACTTATTCAGCAGGATATCCGGTTCGGGGAAGTGACTGAGTAGGACCTGCCGGAAGCCCTCCTTGGAATTCTCTACAACGCGGCCATCTCTATGGGCAGCTCCATCCCAGATGCGGGAGGAGTCGGGCGTGCCAACTTCATCCATATAGATCAACTTTTCCTGCCCAGTCTTATCGGTGACATAGCCAAATTCAAATTTGGTATCCACGAATATCTGATCCAGTTTCTCCAGCTCGCGGCTGATTACGTCAAAACCCTCCTTCAGCAAGGTCTCGTAACGTGTAATATCCTCGAGATTGCGAAAATTGAATGCGGCAAAATTGTTCTCTATGTCAGTCCGGGTGATGTTCACATCATCTACAGCTGGCACACCGGGAATCCCCTCTAATATGCCCTTGCTGGAAGGCGTAATTAACAACTCGGGTAACTTCTGGTCTTTCTCCAGGCCATCGGCAATCTGGATACCACAGAACTCTCGCTCACCCTTGGCATAGGAGCGCCACATGGAACCGGTAATATACTGGCGCGCTATGGCCTCTATCATTACAGGACGGGCTTTTTGCACGATCCAGACAAAGGGATGGGGAATTTCTAGAATATGACTGTCAGCCAGGCCCTGTTCGCGAAACAATCGGAACCAGTGGTTAGAAATAGCGTTAAGGGCCGCACCCTTACCCGGCACACCATTCAGGCCACCTTCGGCATGCCAGATGCAATCGAACGCCGAAATGCGGTCGCTGATGACCATAATGGCCAGGGGCGCATCGGGGGCGACATCATAACCCCGCTGGGCAATCAAGCGGGCGCTATCCTCGGCCGTTAACCAGTAAACAGAGCGAACTTTGCCGCTGTGTACAGGGCCGTCGGTGCGAATGGGCAAATCGTCATTTACTGCAAGTACGGTGTGTGCAAGATTCATAGTTGTAATTCGTAGTGGCACAATAGCGCTGGTGGTTTAGAAAGAAGGGAATGTTAGCAGAGCACAGCATGATAAACTACGGTAAATCAAAGGCGAGCACTATTTCATGACCAGCGCAAAAACACCTTACCAAATACTCGGTGAAGACGGCATCCGGGTGCTTACCAGCACCTTCTACGATGTAATGGACACCCTGCCTGAAGCAAAGGCATTGAGAGCTATGCACACAAAAGATTTGTCGCCGATGAAAGAGAAACTCGCAGAATACCTCACCGGCTGGATGGGCGGCCCTCCCCTGTACGCCTACCGCTATGGCACGGTGTGCATGACCAGCCCCCGCGAGCCATACCATATTGGGCCAGAGGAGCGCGACCAGTGGCTGCTGTGCATGGACAAGGCGCTGGTGGAAATTGAAGCTGGGGAAGAACTAACCCAGATGCTGAAAGAGCCCCTGTTCAGAATTGCCGATGCCATCCGCAATCGCGAGGGCCCCAGCGCCAGGGCGTCGAACCCTGATATACTGGCCAGTCACTAAACTGACACGACGCTAAACCGAGCCTACTTTCCCGGCACCGTAGTCAACCCAAGTACCTCCCAGTCCTGCATGCCGCCGCGATACCACTTGATTTTATCTGCCGGGTAGCCGAATTTCAGCAGTGTCATGATATTGCGTGGCGACTGGCCACACCACATGCCATTACAATACATAACCAGGGTTTTAACAC
>JADFVW010000298.1 GCA_015222725.1 Pseudomonadota bacterium
CGACGAATTTGGGTTTATCTATGTTCGTACAAGGGGCGGCGTGGAACTGGAGCCCTGGCAATATCAGTTGTTAAAGACGGTGGCTGAAACACTGTCCACCGCGTTTGCATTTCATCATACCCTGGCCCAGGAGCGACGCGTAATTTTGCATGAGGAGCGCTCAACCATAGCCCGGGAGCTGCACGATTCCCTGGCACAGTCTCTTTCCTATATGAAGTTGGAGGTGGCCCGTTTGAAGAAAATGATCGAGCGGGGCTTCGAGCCGGAAAAGGTGGGAAATGCGATTGATGACCTGCAGGAAGGGCTGAATGCGGCCTACAAGCACTTGCGGGAACTGCTGGTAACATTCAGGGTGAAGCTGGATGCGCCGAACTTACGGGCAGCGCTGGAACATGCCGTACGGGAATTCGATGAAAAAACGCCTGCCAGGGTGACGCTGGATTATGCTCTTGGTGCTTACTCCATGGCACCGAATGAAGATATACATATACTACATATACTGCGCGAGGCGCTGAACAACGCGGTAAAACATTCACAGGCGGAACGTATAGCATTGCGCTGCGGCCGCAGCGGGACTGGTGAGGCTGTTTTCACTGTCGAGGACAATGGTATCGGCATGCCCCACAATCCTGAAAAACAGCATCACTATGGTATCTATACCATGCGCGAGCGGGCGCAGCGGCTGGACGGCGTATTGACCTGCGAGCGTCGCGCATCGGGTGGTACCCGGGTTCAATTGCGATTGAAACGCGCACCGGATCTGTTGCGCGCCTGATAAAAGAGAATTTCAAATGTCTGAGTTCAAAAGTACGGTCCTGCTGGTTGATGATCACCCGCTTCTGCGCAAGGGAGTCAGCCAACTGCTGGAGTTGGAAGACGATATCGAAGTGATCGGCGAGGCATCCAGTGGCAAGGATGCCATACGGCAGGCCCTGGATCTTGAGCCGGACCTGATTCTTCTCGATCTCAGTATGAAAGGCATGGACGGCATCGAAACGCTGGGCGCACTGCGCGATGCCGGTGTGGACTCGCGTATTGTAGTGTTCACGGTTTCCGATGATCGTACCGATGTGGTGTCCGCTCTCAAATCCGGCGCGGATGGCTATCTGCTGAAAGATACTGAGCCGGAAGAGTTGGTCGACAGTATCCGTCAGGCCTGCTCCGGGAAGATGGTACTTAGCGAGCAACTCGCCGAAGTGTTGGCCCTGTCGTTTCGGGATGGGCGGAAGTCGCAGGGGCCGGACTTAACGTCACTGACTCGCCGTGAACTGCAAATAGTGAAATATATTGCCGGGGGCCTGAGCAACAAGCTGATCGGCCGCAAACTGGATATCGCTGAATCCACCGTCAAGGTACATGTCAAACACCTGCTGAAAAAGCTGGGATTGCGCTCGCGGGTTGAGGCGGCGGTGTGGATGGTAGAGCAGCAGAAATAGACGGTCGCCGAGCCATCGCCAGGGGGAATCCATCGGGGCATCGTTATGAGTCCGCTGCAGGGGCGTCGTCTACCACCAAAAAATCACGGCGTTTGCCCATGTGCTCATCGACCCCCCAGTGGATAAATAACCAGTTGATTTATATAAGGAAAAATACAATTCAATATTACTACTTTGGAGGTATTTTGCCATGTGTGGCAGGTAGGCCAATTTGCTGTACATGATCTACATCAACGCTGGCTTGCGCTATAGAAAATATATTGCGCTCAGGAAAATCCATGTGGAGCTGGAACATGTCGGAAGGCGGAATTAGATTACTCGAGTTAAAAGACCCAAAAATTAAAACGCTGCATTTTACCTGGTTTGCGTTTTTCCTGACCTTTGTGGTGTGGTTTAGCCACGCACCCATGTTGGCGTTCATCAAAGAGGCGTTTGATTTATCTGCACAGCAGATCAAGGCGCTGATGATTCTTAATGTCGCCATGACGATTCCGGCGAGAATCGCCATCGGTATTCTGGTGGACAAGTTTGGGCCGCGCCATGTCTACAGTGGATTACTGGTTATCTCCGGTGCCCTCTGTGTCCTGTTTGCCACCGCGAACAGTTATGAGCAACTGGCCCTGTTCCGCTTCCTGCTGGGATTTGTCGGCGCCGGTTTTGTTATCGGTATCCGTATGGTAGGCGAATGGTTCCCCGCCAGGCAGGTTGGCCTGGCCGAGGGTATTTACGGCGGTTGGGGTAATTTTGGTTCCGCTGCCGGCGCCATGAGCTTGCCCACCATAGCGCTTTTGTTCGGTGGTGATGACGGCTGGCGCTATGCAATCGGAAGCACTGGTGTGATTGCGGCAATCTACGGTGTTATCTACTTCTTCAATGTGCGTGATACCCCGAAGGGCTCCACCTATTTCAAGCCCAAGAAATCCGGCGGCCTGGAAGTGAGTGACTGGGGAGATTTCTGGTTTCTGCTGGCGATGAACATCCCCATGTATATCGCGCTGGCAGTGCTGACCTGGAAGTTGTCACCGGCCAATCTCGGATTGCTGGATGATACGGCCTGTACCGTAATTTATGCGGGATTGGTGGCGCTTTACGCCTTTCAGTCCAGCCAGATCTGGAAGGTCAATCACGAGCACCTGAAAGAGGGTGTTCCGCAGATGCATCGCTACAAGTTCAAGCAGGTGGCTATCCTCAACTGGTCTTATTTTGCGACTTTCGGCTCAGAATTAGCCGTAGTATCCATGTTGCCACTATTTTTCCTGGAGACCTTCGATGGCCTCTCCCCGGTCAAGGCCGGATTGCTGGCCTCTGGTTTTGCCTTCATGAACCTGGCGGCACGCCCCGGCGGCGGCTGGATGAGTGATAAGTTCGGCCGGCGCAAAACCATGCTGATTTTGATTTGTGGTCTGGGGGTAGGTTATTTTGTTCTCAGCCAGATCAATGGGACCTGGTGGATTCCACTGGCCGTTATTGCCACTATGTGCTGTTCTTTCTTCGTACAGGCGGGTGAAGGCGCGGTATTCGCTATGGTGCCCCTGATACAGCGCCGCATGACCGGACAGATTGCCGGTATGACGGGTGCCTTTGGCAATGTGGGTGCGGTCACCTACCTGACTATCTTGTCCTTTGTGGATTACAGCACGTTCTTTATGCTGATCGGC
>JADFVW010000004.1 GCA_015222725.1 Pseudomonadota bacterium
GTCGCATGGCCCGCCAGTTTCAAGTGGGTTTCGGTTTCTATCGCATTGCTCAAGCGCATCATGGATAACTGCATGCCACTTTGAATAATCTCCCGGGTGGCCGTCATGCCCGATTCCCAGCTGGGGAAAAAGGCAACATAAAAGCACTCCTTTTCGGCTATGGGCGTAACCCTGACTTTAACCTCGGTGATGATGCCCATGCGCCCTTCACTGCCCATAAACATTTCGCGGATGTCCGGGCCCGCGGATGACGCTGGGAAGGTCGGGATATCCAGGGTGCCCTTGAGGGTTTCGATTCGCCCCCCGGCAAACATTTTCTCTATTCGACCATAGCGCAGGGACTGCTGCCCGCTGGAGCGGCTGGCCACCCAGCCACCCACAGTAGATAGCTCCCAGGATTGCGGAAAGTGTCCCAGGGTATAGCCTTCTTTTGTCAGCTGGGCTTCCAGTTCCGGCCCCAGGGTACCCGCACCAAAGGTGGCTATCTGGCTCTCTTTATCCAGGGCCATCAGCGTGTTCATGCGGCTCATTGCAACGGTAATAATCGGCCTGTCATCGGCCTGCGGTGTGATGTGGCCACACACTGAAGTACCACCGCCGTAGGGGATCACAATCAAGTTGTTGTCCTGGGCGAAGCTCAGGATCTCCCGCACATCCTCACTCGATTCAGGGAAGGCAACCCCGTCGGGGAAGGTGCCAAAGTCGCCACTGCGCATCGCCAGCCAGTCGGGAATACTCTGTCCGCGGCTGTGGCGCAGGCGATCTTCCGCATCGGTACTGATCAATCTGTGCGCCGGGGAACGGGACTGGGGCACCGTGGCCAGAACTTCTTCCAGGGTCGCATCCGGGAGCGGTTCCGACTCACCGATACGCAGTTCAATAAAAGCTACCGATGACTCACTCAGCTCAAAGTCCAGATTGTTTTTTTCGTCGCCCCAACCATTCCAACGTCGCATAGTGCCCTCTTTGCCCTTAATCAGGTGATAGTGAATTAGATTGTGTAGGTGAGCTAACCCGGTTCCCAGCTCCGTTTTCCAAGATACAACTGATAGGCGCGATTGTCTGTTTCGTCCCAATAGCGATAGTTGATCTGGTCCAGGGTTTTCTCAAGCTCTTTGCGCTCACCTTTGCCCAGCTGCAAACCCACCAGGATTCTGCCGTAGGCTGCACCGTGGTTGCGGTAGTGAAACATGGAGATATTCCAGCGCTGCCCCAGACCCGATAAAAACTTCAGCAGTGCACCCGGGCGCTCCGGAAACTCAAGACGATAGACTCGCTCATTATCTGCCGCCAGGGGGGCATGTCCACCCACCATGTGCCTCACGTGTAGTTTCGCCATTTCATTGTTTGTCATGTCCTCCGCGTCATAGCCTTGTCTGGCCAGGCTTTGCAGTAAATCTTGCAAATCGTCTCCGCCGGGCACCACGGATAAACCCACAAAAACCTGGGCGGAACCTGCATCGGCGTAGCGGTAGTTAAACTCGGTGATACTGCGTCGACCCAGAGCGCTGCAGAAAGCCCTGAAGCTGCCGGGCCGCTCTGGCACCGTGACGCTGATAACTGCCTCGCGCTGCTCGCCAATTTCAGTGCGCTCGGAGATATAACGCAGCCTGTCGAAATTGGTATTGGCGCCGCTGACAATAGCCAAAAGCTCCTGTCCGCTTACTCCGGTCCGTTCGATGTATTTTTTCATCCCCGCCAGCGCCAGTGCCCCCGCGGGCTCTGCAATGCTACGGGTATCTTCAAAGATATCCTTGATAGCGGCACACATCTCGTCGGTGGAAGCGGTTATCACCTCGTCCACTGTATCGCGGATAATCCGAAACGGCTCTTTGCCAATCTGGGCTACTGCCACACCCTCGGCGAACAGGCCCACTTCAGGCAAGCTGTCTCTGCGCCCCCTCTCCAGGGCCAGCTTCAGGCAGGCGGCATCCTCCGGCTCAACACCAATTATCCGGGTTTGCGGCCAAACATATTTTACGTAGGCCGCAACCCCGGCGATCAGGCCACCCCCACCCACCGGCACAAACAGGGCATCCAGCGGTGTCTGGCGCTGGCGCACAATCTCCATGCCAATGGTGCCCTGGCCGGCTATGACATCCGGGTCATCGAAGGGGTGCACATAGACGAGGTTCTTCTCTTTCACCCATTTTTGCGCATGGGCATCCGCCTCCTCGAATGAGTCACCGTGCAATACGACCCTGGCGCCTCGGCTGCGAACGGCATCGACTTTAATTTGCGGCGTAGTACGCGGCATCACAATAGTAGCTTTGACGTTCATCTTCGCCGCCGCCATGGCCAGGCCCTGGGCATGATTGCCAGCAGAGGCGGCGATCACGCCCCGGGCGCGCTGCTCATCAGTGAGGCGAACCATTTTGTTATAGGCGCCCCGTAGCTTGAAGGAAAATACCGGTTGCAGGTCCTCCCGCTTCAGCCAGATCTGGTTATCAAAGCGCCTGGACAAAAGCACCGCGTCATCTATAGGCGTTTCCCTGGCAACATCGTAAACACGTGCGTCAAGTATGCGTTTAATGTAAGACTGTGGCATATGGGGTATTCTGATAAAAAAACGTGGAGACAGATTAACATGACCCAGGACGAGCTAAAACAAGCGGTAGCCGATGCAGCCCTGGCCTACATCCAGCCCAAATTAGAAAACGACTCGGTGATTGGGATAGGCACGGGCTCAACCGCAAACTGCTTCATCGATTCCCTGGCTGGCATCAAGGGTCAAATCTACGCCACGGTGGCCAGTTCTGAGGCCTCGGCAGATCGCCTGCGCAACCACGGTATTCCGGTCTACGACCTGAACAGCGTGGACCAGGTAGATTTTTACATCGACGGGGCCGATGAGAGCAATGCCGCCCTGCAACTGATCAAGGGCGGGGGTGCCGCCCTTACCCGGGAAAAAATCGTCACCGCCGTCGCCAGGGAATTTATTTGCATCGCGGACGAGAGCAAGCTGGTTCATACCCTGGGCGCGTTCCCGCTACCCATCGAGGTGATCCCCATGGCTCGCGGGCATGTGGCGCGGGAGCTGGTGAAGCTGGGTGGCGACCCGGTTTATCGGGAAGGCGTAATCACCGACAACGGCAATATCATTCTGGATATGTACAACTTTTCTATCGAGCAGCCGCTGGCGATGGAGCAAAAAATCAATGGCATTACCGGGGTTGTAACCAATGGGCTGTTTGCGATTAAACCGGCGGATGTTTTGTTGCTGGGTACCAGTGAGGGAGTGAAGACCCTGCTGGCGACGTAACATAGAAGTGATTTGAAGCCGTAGCTTGAGTCCTTGCTGGTTTTTCAGGACACGCGAAAAGACGCATCCATGCGGCGCTCGGCCTCGGCCATCCATGGCCTCAGACGGTCCTGAAAAACCAGCAAGGACTCAAGCAGCTCGGAAAGCTCTTCGATTTCTACCTCATGCCGCCTTATTAAACCACCCAAGGAACTCTCAAGCTCTAACACTCAGCTTATTCGATACTACTTCTCTAGCGTTCCTCGAGCCGTTTATAGTTCACAAAGGCGTGGGGTTCCAACTGAGTGAACTATAACAGGCCCGGGGAACGCGGGTCGTGAACCACAGCGCTGAATACTACGCGTCAAAAATCTTCCCCGGATTCATAATCCCCTGCGGGTCAAAAGCCAGCTTGATCTGCCGCATAATCTGAATTTCCAGCTTTGATCGGCTGTAGTGCAGGTAATCCTTTTTCAGCAAGCCAACACCGTGCTCGGCGGAAATGCTGCCGCCATAGCGCTGCACAATTTCGAAGACCAACTGGCTGACCTCAGAGCACTGGCGCTGAAAATCCGCCATTGCCAAGTCTTCAGGTTTTAATACATTGAGGTGTACATTGCCGTCACCAATGTGGCCAAACCAGACGATGTCAAACTCGGGGTAGCGCTCGTTGACCACCGCCTCTACTTCTGACAAAAAGTCGGGGACCTGTGAAATAAGCGTGGAGATATCATTTTTATAGGGGGTCCAGCGCGAGATGGTCTCGGAGATATCCTCCCGCAGGCGCCACAGGGCTTCCGCCTGGGCGATGCTCTGACTCACCACACCGTCCACAACCCAGCCGGACTCCATGCATTGCTCAAACAGTGCCATGGCCTGATCCATATCGGCTGACTCTATTTCGATCAGTGCATAGTAATCTGCCGGCGTGGCAAAGGGGCGCTGTAAATCCTGGTGCGCTACAACTTTCTGCAGGGCAAGCTCGGAGAAAAACTCGAAGGCGCTCAAGTCCAGTGCATCCTGGTAGGTCGCCAGCACTTTCATAATGGCGGGCATATCCGGCACGCCCAGCACCAGCACGGCTAATTCCCCGGGCGGTCTGCACAATTTCATGGTTGCTTCGACCACAATCCCCAGGGTGCCCTCGGCGCCTATAACAAGCTGGCGCAGATCGTAACCGGCATTGTTCTTTAGCAGGCCGCGATTGAGGTCAAGTAACTCCCCTGTCCCGGTAACGACTTTCAGGCCCGCCACCCAGTCCCGGGTCATGCCGTGGCGTATAACCTTGATGCCCCCGGCATTGGTGGAAATATTTCCACCAATCTGGCTGGAGCCACTGGAGGCGAAGTCCACCGGGTAAAACAACCCGTGCTGCTCGGCAA
>JADFVW010000299.1 GCA_015222725.1 Pseudomonadota bacterium
TGGGAGGTAACCTGCGCCCTGTCTACCGCCATGGGATACCCAATGCACTACGCACATCCCAGCGAGATAATGGCAGAAATAGCGCGCCTCACCCCTTCTTTTACCGGCGTAACATACGACTTACTGGACGAATTGGGCTCGATACAATGGCCCTGTAATGCCGAAGCCCCATTTGGAACCGAGACAATGCACGTAGAGGAGTTTGTGCGCGGCAAAGGGTATTTTGCCCCCACACCCTATGTACCCACCGAAGAGCGTTCCAATGCCAAATACCCCCTGTTGCTGACCACCGGTCGAATTCTGTCCCAATATAATGTGGGGGCACAGACCCGGCGCACCGCCAATATGACTTTTCATGCGGAAGACATACTGGAAATACACCCCTCCGATGCCGAAGTGCGCGGCATAGAAAATGGCTCCTGGGTTGGTATCAAAAGTCGCGCGGGAGAGACAGTACTCAGGGCACAGATCAGCAGCCATATACAAGCAGGGGTTGTCTACACCACGTTTCATCATCCCGAGTCCGGGGCCAACGTGGTTACTACCGACAACTCTGACTGGGCCACTAATTGCCCCGAGTACAAGGTTACCGCTGTACAGGCGTATCCCGTAACATCGCCCTCGGACTGGCAGCAGAGCTTTAAACGGGTCGATAAGAGACAGCGGGAGTTACTGCCATGACGGTCAGCACCGAGAAACTGGCGCGCATGGCACAGCAAATTGCCGCCAATATGAATTACGGCGAAGACATTGAAATAGTGGGCAGCAAAGTGGCAGAGCACATCAATAAGTTCTGGGACCAGCGCATGATAACCGCATTCAGGGAATACGCCGCCCAGCATCGCGAAGAATTCTCTGCGGAACTCAATGCGGCAGTCTTAAAACTTGATTGATTCAGGTACACTACATTTTTTCAAGACAAGATAAAAACAGGATAAACCTCATGTCAGACGGCACTTGGCAAGTATTCGACCTCAAGGAAATCAGAGGCAAGCTCAAGGGCGATGCCGTTGAGTACCTGGAGTTTCTCAACGTACCCGCCCTGAACTGCGGCATTTACTCTCTGCCTGCTGGCAGCACCGACATGCAAGCCCCTCACGATGAAGACGAGGTCTACGTCGTACTATCGGGAAAAGCCCGCATGCGACTGGGCGATGAAGATAGAGCCATCGGACCGGGATCCCTGCTTTACATTGGGGCGACTACCGAACATTCATTTTTTGAAATCGAAGAAGACATGACACTGCTTGTGATGTTTGCCGCCAGTCCGCCGGATCATGGCGTGTAATAAAATTCACCCCGGGCTAAAGGCGAGAACGCTTTTTGCCTTTGTCCTGGGCGCCCTGCTCGTCTCCGCCTGCACTTCCCAGCACAGGCAAACGACTCCCACCCTACCCGTTGACACAGCCGCAGCACCTAAAAAAGAGATTACCATCGCCCTGCTGGGCGCTACCGGCATGGTGGGGGGCTTTATTTTAAACGAAGCGCTCTCTCGTGGTTACGACATCAGGGCGCTGGCCAGAACGCCGCAAAAGTTAGCGGCATTCGAACAAAAAATCACGGTTGTCAAAGGTGATGCACGGGACTTCTCGGCGATTAATACCCTGCTCCAGGGCAGCCAGGTCGTTATCAGTACTCTGGGACCGGTCAAGGCAGATGGCAATGCCGCCATTATGCTCAGCACTACAGCAACCGCCAACATTGTTCAGCTGATGCCTGCACATAATATCGAACGATATATTGTGGTTTCAGGGGCTGCGGTGAGGACACCAAGTGACAAACGTAAGCTGACCGGCTGGTTGCTGAGGCAAGGGGCCTCCATAACATTAAACGAAACGCTGAAAGACAAGCAGGCAGAGTACCAGCTACTCGCCGGTAGCCCGCTTGCCTGGACCCTGGTTCGTTGCCCCTTGATTGACCCCGAACCCGTCGCGCAGGAGGCAAGCGCAGGGCCTGCCCCGCTTTATCAGGCATCCCTTGAAACACCCTCCTCGTTTAGACTGAGGGCCGGTGATCTGGCGCGATTTATAGTGGATCAAATCGATTCCGGGGAATATCTCCGGCAAGCACCGTTTCTTAGTAGCCACTAGAGAGATCGCTGCCGTGACTCAACAGCGCTCTGCCAGAAAACCTGTTACTTCAGACTAACCCGGGTATTCGTAAGCCACTCTATTCCCACCAGGGGAAAAATGGGGGCATGTCCGTTGAAGTTCTGTCAGTGAATTGAGGCTTACGCTTTTCCCTGAATGAACGTACACCCTCCTTCCCGCTAGTCTGGCTGGCATAGAAAATTGCCAACGAATCTACCTTGTGTGCTTCGACCGGATGCTCTTTAGCAGAATTGCGATACATCATATGCCGCGACAGGGCGATGGATACAGGACTATGCACTACAATTTTTCTCGCTATTTTATACGCCTCATCCAATAACTGATCTGCGGCGTATACTGCCTTCACGAACTTACCTTCCCGTGCCTCCTCCGCGTTCAAGATATCAGCGGTATAGGTCCATTCCAGTGCCTGGGATATACCGACAATTCGGGGCAGAAACCAGCTCGAACAAGCCTCAGGGGTAATGCCTATTTTATTGAATACAAAGCCGATACGGGCATGCTCAGAGGCCAGGCGAATATCCATGGCGCAGGTCATGGTGGCGCCAATGCCAACCGCAGCACCGTTTATAGCAGCAATAATTGGCTTGTTGCAATCATAGATGGCCAATGTGACCTGCCCACCGGTATCGCGTACGCCCGCAACAATCTCGGGGTCATCCAAACGAGTGTTCATATCTTCCATGGTAGGCGACAGGCTCTCGTTCAGGCCAAAAACGTTGCCCTCTTCCGACAAGTCCATACCCGCACAAAATGCCCTTCCCGAACCTGTAACCACTATCACGCGCACATCGTCGTCGTTACTGGCACGGTTGAACGCGTGTATGAGTTCCTCGGCCATCTCTGTGGTAAAGGCGTTGAGCTTATCGGGCCGATTCAGGCTGAGGGTGAGTATGTTATTGTCCACGTCGTACAGGATTGTGTTGTAATTCATAGAATTTGGTCTCTCAAATGTATTTTGGCTACAATCGTCAAGTGTACTTCACATAAATTGAAAATTTCATTTTTTTAAAAATTCATTCCCCCAAACTCTGCTAGTCTAATAAGGACTACGCCAACTTAGGATATGCCGTTATGAGCGAGAATACACTCACAGAACTTGTGGCTCACTGGGCTACAGAATGCCCCGAGAAAATTTGGCTGAAAGATCTCAAAGAAGAGGGCTACGACGACTACTCATGGGGAGAAAGTTACCATCAGATAAGCGCTATCGCCGCCATGTTGGAGTCGCGATTTGGCCAGACGGAGAAAATGGTGGTGTTATCGAACAACAGGGCACACTGGGTGCTGGCTGATATGGCTATCATTGCCTCGGGCAATGTGACAGTGAGTATGTTCACCACCTTGCCCGGGGCAATCGCTGAGTACGTGTTTGAGCTTACCGAGACCAAAGTTGTATTTGTGGGTGAAACCAGTAACTGGGATCAGGTGAGTGCCGTACTGCCCGATGATGTGCTACTGATTACCCTGCCGGGCGTTGAGCTGGAACAGCCACATTTGAAGTGGGACGATCTGTTACTGGAGTGGAAAGGTAAGGCACCTGTTTATGAGGGCAAGCCGGATGACATGATTTCATTGGTGTTTACCTCGGGTACAACGGGTATGCCCAAGGGCGTTATACAGACCCATGATAGCAACCTTATTCCTATTCGTCGTTTTGTAACGGAGTTTGGATTCAGGGATAACCCCCGCTACTTTTCCTATCTGCCCTTGTCCCATATAGCTGAGCGCCAAATCGTGGAATTTTCCTCCATGGTGGTTTGTGGCGAGATTAGTTTCAACGAATCAATGCCAACGATATTGCGTGATATGAATCGAACCAGGCCCAATATGTTTTTTGGCCCACCGCGTGTCTGGGAGCAATTTCAACAGGCGGTCATTGGAAAATTTGGTGGCAAAGAGGCGCTTGAGGCTGCCCTGGCCGAAGACAAAGAGGCGATAGGCCAATTGGTGTTGGATACCCTGGGGCTGGACCAGGTGGAGTACTGCCTTACAGCGGCCGCACCCACGCCCCCCGCCCTAATACGCTGGTGGCAGGAGTTGGGACTGAGCCTCATGGAGGGGTTTGGCCAAACAGAGGCCATGGGGGTTATCCTGTGCAGCCATTTAAACCGTCGTGTGGGTTCTATTGGCAAGCCCATCGGAGAGGTTGAGTATAAAATTACTGAAGAGGGTGAGCTGGCCATCAAAGCAGACGGCTGCACACCGGGTTACTACAAGCAGGCTGATAAAACGGCCGAGTTGCTGCGCGATGGCTGGTTGCACACGGGCGATAAAGCGCGAGTGGATGAAGATGGTTTTATCTTTCTCACAGGGCGCGTTAAAGACTACTTCAAAACCATACAGGGAAAATTTGTAGCCCCGCCACCCATTGAAGGTGAGTTTGCTAAAAACCCCCACGCCGAGCAACAGTGTTTGCTGGGGCGTGGTTTTTCCAAAACAGTAATGATTGCCGTGCTAACCGAGGAGGCTCAATCCCGGCCGGACAGCGAAATTCAGTCTTCCGTGCTGGAAACGATTCGGGAGATCAATGAAACTCTGGAAAAGCATGCTCGCATCGGTGCAGTGATAATCTCGCGGGAGCCCTGGAGTATTGAGAACGAGATACTCACACCCACTTTAAAAATTCGCCGGGACAAGGTCGAAGAGCGCTTCGCCGAAAGGGCCGAGGAACTCGCCCGCACAGCGGCGGAACAAGGAGAGCTGCTTCTACACTGGCATTAATCATTTAGCACATCAGATTATTTCCAGGCAAATACCGGCTGATCATAGTGCAAAACCCGGGTGGCTCTTCCAAAGATAGCAACTTCACGAAATTGATAGAGCAAAGCCCCGGTTGGAGCAAAGATTCGATCGTCTCCATAATGCATGGACAAGACCGGGCGATCGCTCTGGGGAATTGATTCCAGATAGGGTGAGTCTGCCCGCGAAAGCTCATCAAAAGTAAATGCATGAATGGAATCAACTTCATCGAGGTTTGGCTCCAGCTCGCTATATTCGACGTCGGTCCAGATGACAACCGGCGTGATGAGATACCCGGAGCGGGTCAGGTAATCATCCAGCAGACCCAGCACGTGAGACTCATCCAACGAGAGATTTATCTCCTCGTTAAGCTCGCGCAAGGCAGCTTGAACTGCGTTTTCACCGGGGTCAATTCGTCCTCCGGGAAGTGCCCACTGTCCGCCATGATCCCGCAACTTACTGGAGCGCCGTGTAAGGATGATGGCAGCACCTCCTTCATACTTAAAAACTGTCAGAGTGACGGCGGCCCTGCGAAGATTCGTTTCATCCTGGCGCCTTTCCGTAAAACTTTGGACATTGGAGCAAAGCCGGTCACGGGTTTGGGCTGTAAAATTTAAGGTATCGAGTGCTTTCATTAGTGTAGGCAGTGTATCAAAAGCGCAGCTGGTTCAACGGCAGATATTCGTCCAGAGTTAAAACATAAGTGGAATTTGTGCCTACCCTTGAGCAGGTGGTCGGGGATAATGGCTGTTTCCAGTTCAAAAAGTAACGACAGGGCCAGCCAGATCCGTCTCCGACCTGAAAGCCTCCACAAGTTAGGGCCTACAGAATCGCTCCCCAATATTTGAATACCAGCGTACCGAGAAACGTACCCAGTGCATAGCCCAGTACTCCAACCAGCACACCAGGCGTCACAAGGTTGTTCCAACCCTTGGTCGCCGCCAGGGCCGGCGCCGTGGTCGCACCCAGTACCGCAGCATTGGAAGCGATAATCAGTTCAGGGAGGCTGAGTTTGAAAAGCATCCCCAACCCCAGAGTGATAGTCAGATGAATACTGAGTAATATCAATACCAACACTATAAGCAATGGCCCCACTTCAATCATGGCGAAAATATCTGCTCCCGCAGCGATAGCCGTAAAAAACACAAATGAAAGCCCCACACCCAGTTCAAAACTGCCGGAGAGCTTGCGTGCCATATTCGGTAGCAGCGTCGCGAAAACCAGCGCAATGGAGGTGATGATGACATAGCGCCAGCCCTGCAAACCCAGAGCGCTCCCCAGAGCGTCACCCAATGTCACTATCAACAAGGCCAATGCCAGGGATATGGTCAGTGACATCGCGCTGATGGGGGCAGTGGCCTCCTCCTCAACAGGCGGCGCCTCACTGTGTGGCACAAAACGCCTGGCCAACCATGTCCAGCCGGGTAACAGCGCGAGAAGTCCAAGGTACATGGCACTGAACAAGTTATCGGCAGCCGTTGCCGCGGAGAAAAATGAGGCATCCTCTTTCAACCCCGTAATCTCACCCAGGGCTGCATAGTTTACCGAGCCTCCAATATAGGTGGAGGTAAACAATGCGGCTATCGCAGGTTCCCGCTGGGACTCCGCAATATCCGCCATGGCGCCCAGGCTGCTCAAATCCAGGACCAGCGCCGCCACGGTTACCCCGGCAACCGTCCCTGTGGTGGCCAGCATAAACGCCGCCGTGGTTCGCCCTGCTTCGGAAATTATTCGGCGCAGATCGGCCTTAAAAAGGAATAGAGGAATTAACACCGGGACAAAGTAGGTGAATACAAAATCGTAAGCTGGCGCACTGTGGGGAATAAGGCCAATGTTGGCGGCGAGTATAGCTGCCAATATGGCAATAACGGCTCCGGTAAGCTGTGACCCGATGCGTGTTTTTTCCAGCATAAATGCAGCACCGGATATGCAAAACAGGCCCGCCATAACGGCCATGCTGTTGTCGGGCGATATCAGTGACATATACGCTTTCTCTTATTATTAGGCATTACAACTACGAATAGAGACTATAAGTGAGCATAACTTAAGCTTCCAGTAAAAAACTGCTAACCTTGCGCCTCTTTTTTTATTATTCCCCCTAACTGACAGAGCCACGCACATGAGTAGCAGTTTTATCCCCCCACATCGCATCCTGATGGGCCCCGGGCCCTCCGACGTCTCACAGCGTGTACTTGATGCACTGGCCCGCCCCACCATTGGCCACCTGGACCCCGAATTCGTCAAGCTAATGGACGAGATCAAGGGCCTTCTGCAGTACGCCTTTCAGACGGAGAACGCGCTAACGCTGCCCATCTCGGCACCGGGCTCGGCGGGAATGGAAGCCTGCTTTGTCAATCTGGTATCCCCCAGAGACACAGTTATCGTATGCCAGAACGGCGTATTCGGCGGGCGCATGAAAGAAAATGTGGAGCGCTGTGGCGCTACCGCCATCATAGTTGAAGACGCCTGGGGAGAACCGGTCAGCGTCGACAAGGTAGCCCAGGCCTTCGAGCAGAACCCCGATGCCAGCATTCTGGCTTTTGTTCACGCCGAGACATCCACCGGCGTTCTCAGCGATGCCGAGGCTCTGTGTGCTCTGGCGACAAAAAACGGTGCCCTGTCCATTGTCGATGCTGTCACCTCCCTGGCTGGCGTGCCACTGAAAGTCGACGAATGGGGTGCGGATGCGGTCTACTCTGGCACCCAAAAGTGCCTGTCCTGTGTGCCGGGTATTTCCCCGGTAACCTTCGGACCCCGGGCTGTGGAGAAAATCAACAATCGCAAAACCAAAGTACAAAGCTGGTTTCTGGACATGCAATTGGTCATGGCCTACTGGGGCGGCAGCGCCAAGCGCGCCTATCACCACACCGCACCGGTGAATAACCTGTACGCATTGCATGAATCCCTATTGATGTTGCGCGAGGAGGGCCTGGAACAGGCACACCTGCGCCACAGACGAAACCACGACGCACTGGTGTCCGGACTGGAAGATATGGGCCTCAGCATGGCTGTAGCTCCCGAGTACCGCCTGCCCCAACTCAACGCAGTCAACATTCCCGAGGGCGTCGACGACGCCGCAGTAAGAGCAACGCTGCTCAGTGATTTCGATCTGGAAATTGGCGCCGGCCTGGGCGCACTCGCTGGAAAGACATGGCGAATCGGCCTGATGGGCGAAAGTAGCCGTGAAGAAAATGTTTCCACCTGCCTTGCGGCACTGAAATCTGTACTGGGGTAATTGATATGAAGCGGATAACGCTGCTCGCCTTTGCATTAAGCGCTTTAGCCTATCTACTGACTATTCCCTACTCGCCCTACCCTGGTTCGCTGCTGGTCAAGGCCCTGCCCGTACTAATCTTGCTGGGCGTTGCATTAGTATCGCTGCAAGGGCGGGTGCGATTGTTTATGGCCGCCGCACTTCTAACATCCGCAGGCGGTGACATATTTCTTGAAATGGATATGTTTACCCCGGGCCTCGCTTCCTTCCTGGTCGCTCAGCTTTGCTACGCGTGGTATTTTTTCAGCCAGCGAGACCGGGAGAAATTACAGCTAGCGCGTTTGGCCGTGGTTCTGGCCATTATGCTTCCGGTGAGTATCCCGGTGGTAAGCCATGCCGGTGACATATTTATTCCCGTGGCAATCTATATGTCGGCAATTTGCCTGATGGGAATTGGCGCAGCGCTCTATCGCCAGCCCTCTACCTTGCTATATGTCGGGGCGCTGTTGTTTGTGGCGTCCGACAGTATGATTGGTATCAACCGATTTGTAGTGCCCTTTCCCGGGTCAAAATATCCTATTATGATCACCTACTACGCTGCCCAACTGTTTATATTGTGGGGCGTTATGCAATCTATGAAAAAACCAGCACTGCCCTCCTCATAATTCAGTTATTCCCCATCATCATTTTTATCAAGTCGGATTGGTAAATCGATTTTTCCGGTATCGGGAATTCGCCTCGATGTAAATCAGCTTTGCTTACCGCTGACAACTGATCGATGACATAGGCATGGGCGCGAGCAAGCTTCTCCATCTGTTTGAAATTGACGCCGCCCCGATCAACATCCGCCGTGGAGTGATAAAACTTACCGGTTTGTATCCAACCGCTGGAAATGGCGCCCAGGTCATTAAAAGGTGGATGAAAA